>JBIJDX010000053.1:0-14132 GCA_044343855.1 Flavobacteriales bacterium | reverse complement strand
TTCGCGCCAGCTCCAATACCAACCGATGAGGTAGATAAGCAGGCGGTGCTTGTTCTCAAAGTAGCGATAGATGCTGCTTTCCGCAGTGCCAAGCTCGGTCGCAAGCTTGCCGAAGGTGAATGCCTCCAACCCCAACGTGTCGATCAGACGCACACTGTGTGCGATGATGCGACGCCCCAGTTCAGTGGCCAGGGGGTCCTTTAGGTAAACAGGTTCGGATACCTGCACGTTCACCTGCATCAAGCGCTGCATTCGTCTTATTGTATGGAGGGTGTGACAAGTTCAGGCAAATATTGTTCGGAATCTTTCGGGAATGGTTGTAAAAAAATCCAAAACGATAGTAATACTATCATACTGGGGTGTTCCGCAGCGACCTTCACAAGGACACCGCATCGGTACTTCCTGCGATCGTCCTCCCGGGTGGTGGTGTTCTAACGATCCCCGGCGCGCAGCCTGTCAGCGGACCCGGACGGCCCCGCTCAGGCCCCGGTATCGTTGATGGGCACCACAAGCACTGGGCATTTACGCGCCTTCAGGATGCCATCGCTGACACTTCCCAGGAACGCCTTGTACAGGGTGCCATGACCCCGACTGCCAAGTACGACAAGGTCGGCAGGCAGCTCGGCCGCCTCCTGCAGCAGGGTTTCCACCGTGGGGCCCTGCACCAGGCGGCCAATGGTCTCCACCCCCGTGCCGGTCGATCGTTCAGCCAAGGCCTGGATGTGCCTGTGGTCGCTCCGCAGGGTCGCGGCCAGGTGATCGCGCACGTAGGTCGGACCCACCTCGAAACCCACGAAGTCGGGCTCCGGTGGGGCCACATGGAGCAGCGAAAGCCGCGCTCCGGTCGCCTTTGCCAGTGAAAGGGCTGTATTGAACAGAACGCTGTCCGCGGGGCCCATTTCAAGGGCGACAAGGATATTCTTCATGGGTACAAATTACACCGGCGCGCGGGCTCCCACCCTGATGGATGTCACCCGGCACGGGATGTTCGGAGGGGGGGGGCACCGCTCAACGACCAAGGCACGAGGTCCGGAGCTGCCTGCGGGAAAAGGGAAGAGGGCTGTCCGGCAACGGCAGCCCTCTTCCCTCGCATGTAGGCCTGTCTCAGTCCTTGGTCAGCACCAACCGGTCGAGATGTTGCTTGCGCAGTTTGCCTGTGCTTGCGAAGAACCAATCGCTGAGCCCGTAGTGGTAACCGCGCCGCAGGCCGGAGCGATAGGTCATCAGCACCCCGCGTTTGCCGCTCAGTTTTTGCAGGCTTCGGGTGAGCGCCAGTTCAACGTCGCCCTCCTTCAAGGCGGGGTCGTTCTTCCGAGCCCAAGCGAGCAGGTGATCGCGCAGGTCCTCCTTGGTCAGCAACAGACCCTTGCTGGTGATGGCATCCACCACGGCCGTATCCCATTCATTCAACCGGTAACCGCCATCCTTGATGGTGCGTTTCTTGCGCCTGCCGGGTTTGCGGCGGTATTTCCGCGGTGCGGAGGCCCCCTCCTTGCGTGGTCTTCCCGGGCCCCTTTTGGCCGGCTTTTCATCATCCTCTGCGGAATTGTCACCATGGATGGCCTTCAATTCGCGCATGGCTTCGCGGACCGTGTCGAGCTGGTATTGAAGTCTTCTTCGTTCGCTTCTGTACTGGGCAAGAAGCTCGGCGACATCTTTCGGATCGAGACGCTTTTTCGGCATGATAATGTTGGTTTCTGAATGATTGTGCACAAGGAGCGGTACAAAGATATGGTGTTAAGGGAACATGAACCGATACGCTCTTCGTCATGAACCGGTGCATGGATCGCGGTGGATCAAGCGCTGATCTTCATTCCATCACGATCGTTGGGGTCTTTTGATCCACTTCTATTATTCGACCAATGGTGGAAAATATTACATTGGATATTGAAAATAATCGACCAATATCTTCCGCTGCTGTCCTGTCCACAGCGACCAGCAAACCGCCTGCGGTCTGCGGGTCAGCGAGTATCATCATGCGCTCAGTGGTATCCGCTCCCTTGATGCGCTGGCCGTAGCTCCGCCAGTTGCGGAACGCGCCGTCCGGATAGCAGCCTTGGGCGAGGAGTTCGCGTGTTCGCGGAATGATGGGCAGGGCATCAAATGCAAGGGACGCCGCTGTCCCGCTGGCATCGCACAACTCCAACAGGTGGCCCGCCAATCCGAATCCGGTGATGTCGGTCATGGCGTGCACGGACGGCAGCCCTCCGAGCCGCTCCCCGATCGCATTCGATGCGAGCATCACCTCAAGGGCAAGCCGCTCATCCTCCGCGCCCATCATGCCCCGTTTCACGGCGGTGCTGTGGATGCCGATACCCAGCGGTTTGGTGAGGAGCAGGAGGTCCCCGGGGCGGGCACCGGAATTGCGTTTGATATGGGCCACGTCCACCTCGCCGGTGACCGCCAGCCCGAAGAATGGTTCGGGTGCATCGATACTATGGCCACCGGCCAATGCGATGCCGGCATCATGGCAGGCCTTTCTTCCTCCTTCCACCACACGTGCAGCAAGGGAGGCTGGCAGCTTGTCCACCGGCCACCCCAGCACAGCCACGGCCATCAGCGGGCGCCCCCCCATGGCATACACGTCGCTCAGGGCATTGGTGGCGGCGATGCGACCGAAATCAAAGGCATCGTCCACGATCGGACTGAAGAAGTCGGTGGTGCTGACCAACGCACGGCCCCCGCCAAGGTCGTAGACCGCTGCATCGTCCCGTGTTCCGTATCCCACCAACAGGCGCGGATCGGCCAGGGTTCCTAGGTCGCTCTTCAGGATCTCGTCGAGCACCGAGGGCGCGATCTTGCAACCGCAGCCAGCACCATGACTGTAGTGCGTGAGGCGGACAGGGCCCTCAGCGGGCGGGGGTGGAGGGAGTGCCATGGTTCTTCAGGCGTTGGGCCAGGCCGCGAAGATCGCCGGTGTGCGCCTCAAGCCGCACAATGGTGGACGGGTCCCGCTGGGAGAGGCCATGCGCATAGGTCCTGTCGTAATAGTCCAGGGTGATCCGCACCACTTCATCGAGCCTGCCTCCCTCCAGCGCCTGCCGTGCCTTGCTGGCGTGCTGCGGTCCGATGCGCCGGGCGATGCGGCCCAGGGCTTCCGCGAGGTCGCCGACTGCATGACCGCCATACTCGCGGACGAGCCGCTGGACCCGTTCCTGGCGGGGCATGTCCGCCTGGAACAGCTGTGCGTTGCGCATCCCGGAGTAAAGCGGTTCGGGCAGCAGGAGCCGGCCGATCTTCCGGCTTTCATCCTCCAACCAAACGGGGCGTGTCCGGTCAACCCTGCGCAGGGCGGCCCATAGCAGGTTCTCGAAATGCTCCTGGGTCGGTTGGGGTGCCTCGCCCAACATGCCGAATGATGATCCCTTGTGGTTCGCCAGTGCTTCCAGATCGACCACCTGCTCGCCCAGCGCATGCAGGTGACGCAGTGTTTCGGTCTTGCCCGATCCGGTGCAACCTCCCAGGACCCGCATGAAGGGCACGTCCTGGAACGATGCGATCACGTGGCTTCGGAACGCCTTGTATCCGCCTGTGAGGGAGTGCACCTCAGCGAAGCCCGCTTTTTCCAGCAGCCAGGCAACACTGCGGCTTCGTTCACCTCCCCGCCAACAATGCACGGCGACGCGCCGGCCCGGAGCCAGTGCCGCGATCCCCTCCACGAGCCCGGCCAGCTTCGGGCCCACGAAGCGCAGCCCTTCCAGCACCGCAGCGTCGCGGCCGACGCGCTTGTACAGTGTGCCCACAACGGCACGCTCATCATCACTGAACAGCGGCACGTTCGTCGATCCCGGGATGTGTCCGCGCGCGTACTCGCCCGGTGAGCGAACATCCACCATCGGCAGGCCAGCCCCCAGGAATTCAACGACAGGCGATGTCCGCAGCATGCTCAAATGTAGGGCCCCTGGGGCCCTCACCGCGCAGGAGGGACCTTCCCCTACAGCGGGTCGAGACGCTGGCGCACCTTGCCCAGGTAGGAGCCGCCAACGGGCACCTTGCGGCTGCTTTCCTCCATGGTGATCTCACCATCGTCAACTGCCTGGATCCTGTCCAGCCTCACGATGAAGGAACGGTGCACACGCATGAAGTGGCGCGCGGGCAGCCGGTCCTCCATGTCCTGCATGGTGGCGTGCACCACGTAGCGCTGGGGTCCCACATGGATGCCCACATAGTCCTTGAGCGCCTCAATGAAGCAGACGTCGCTGAACCGAAGCCGTACCTGCCGACCCTTGTATTTCACGAAGAAGTGATCCGCATTCCCGCTCTCCTCCACAAGGTCGTGCAACCGCCCGATCTGCATGCGCATGTCCTGTTCGCCCGCAAACCTGCTCAGGGCAAGCTCAATGGCGGTATGGAGCGTTTGCTCTGAGAAGGGTTTCACCACGAAACCGTAGGGCTCTGCGATCTTGGCCCTGCTCACCGTGTCCGAATCGCTGTTGGCCGTCAGGAAGATCACCGGCACATCATGTTCCCGCCTGATATCATGGGCAGCATCCACGCCGCTGTGGCCGTCGACCAGATGGATGTCCATGATGACCACCTGGGGCAGTAGTTCGCCAGCCTTGGCCACCGCCTCCGTCCGTGACCTTGCCGTGCCGACCACATCGTACCCCTTCGCCCGCAGGCGACCTGCGATATCCCGGCTGATGATGGGTTCATCCTCGACGATGAGCACCCGTATGGGCTCCTTGGACATGTTGATGAGGATCGGTGTTGTTTGGCGAACCCTGGACCGGACAAGCCCTCTATGGCAGGGTTGCCGGGTACATCAATTGATACGCACGCCTCGTTCTTTTGTTACGCTCCATCGTCCGGCCGGGCACCGGACAGGAAAGGTAGCGCAACGCCGCAGGCTTCAGCGGTCGGTTCTTTCGGCGTTGACCTCCGTGCACACTGTTGGTGCCTGCCGACGGGGGAGCCTGCCTTGCCCGTAAATTCACAGCCTGTTGCACACCATGAAGCACATGAGAACCAGCATCCTGGTCGGTATGGCCCTGGCATTTTCCACATCCGTCCTTGCGCAGGAGGCACCCACCTATGGATGCCATTACTTCAGGAGCGGTCGCAGGCCGCACCCCAGCGCCTCTTCGGTTGACCGCAACCAGATCGCCGCCACCATCGCGAGAAGCGATACGTTCGATATCAGGCATTACGACATCCACCTGGATGTCACGAACTACGGTGCCGGCACGATCAAGGGATGGACAACGGTCACCTTCGCTGCGCGGATGAACGACCTGGACCGCATCCGGTTCGATCTGCTGCAGTTGGTGGTGGACAGTGTGGTCACGGCCGGTGGTCCGATCGCGTTCTCCCATGACGGACAGTACCTGGAGGTGCCATTGCCGGCCCCGATGAACGCAGGTGACCAGGATTCCATGACGGTGTATTACCATGGTGACCCCTACCAGGACCCGGAATGGGGCGGCTTCTATTTCGAGAGCCAGTACATCTACAACCTCGGCATCGGCATCAGCACCATTCCGCCCAATTTCGGCAAGGTCTGGTATCCCTGTTTCGACAGCTTCGTGGAGCGGGCCTCCTACACGTTCCATGTCAAGAGCGCTGGCACCTATCGTTTCCTCGGTCAGGGGAATTTCATCGAGGAGGTCCAATTGGGGGGCGATACCGTGATCCGCAGCTATGAGCTGCCGCAGGAGATCCCTACCCATGTCAGTGCCATCGCCGTGGCGAACTACCAGGAGCACTCATACACGCACAGCGGTGCACAGGCCGATATCCCGGTGAACCTGCGCGCCAAGCCGGCCGACCTGTCCGCCATGATCTCCCGGTTCGGCAACCTGGGCGATGCCATCGACGCCTGTGAGTATTGGTACGGCCCTTATCCCTATGACCGTGTGGGCTATGTGCTCACCACCGATGGGGCGCTTGAGATCCCTACGAATGTGGCCTATCCGCAGTTCATGACCGGCCAGACCAACGCCAACAACCGCGGCCTCTACACCCACGAGCTGGGGCACCATTGGTGGGGGGACAAGGTGACTCCGTACGTGCACAATGACATGTGGCTGAAGGAAGGGCCCGCGGAATACAGCGGGCACCTCATCGAGGAGTGGATCGGTGGACAGGATGGCCTGCTGGCGGCGGTGAAGAACAACCACTACCGCGTGCTGCGTGAAGCGCACCTGGACGATGATGGTTTCCAGCCGCTGTCACCCATGCCCGATCCCCATATCTACGGTACGCACACCTATTACAAGGGGGCATCGGTCATGCACAACCTGCGCGGCTACCTCGGAGACGAGCTGTTCCGGCAGGGGATGCGGGGCGTTCAGCTATCGCTGGCCGAACGGACCATGACCCCTGAGCAGTTCAGGGACTCCCTCGAGGCGGCCACGGGGGTTGATCTCAATGCATTCTTCGATGCATGGGTCTTCGCACCCGGTTACAGCGTCTTTGTGCTCCGTTCATGGACCAGTGTGGCGCAGAACGACAGTTTCGCGGTGGAGTTGGATCTTCAGCAGAAGCTCCGCGGAACGTCCATCATGCACGAGGAGGTACCCCTGCAGGTCTCCTTCCTCGACGCCGACCGGAACGAGTACATCGCCCGGATCGTGGCAGGGGGGCAGTTCAGTTCACACACGGTCATGGTGCCGTTCGATCCGGCCATCGTGATCGTGAACCGGTACGACCGCATCAACCAGGCCCGCACCACCAATGAACGGATACTGGTGCCCGGCGTCTCGTTCGGGAGCACCCAGCCGTATGTGGACATGATCATGTACCAGACCGCGCTGGTGGATTCCACGTTGGTGCGCATCGAACACATCTGGTCCGGCGCCCATCAGGAGGATGCCTCGCCTGAGGTGACCCAGGTGTCCAACACCCATTATTGGGATATCGGGGGGCTATGGCCTGAAGGTACCATCCTGCGGGGGCGTTTCACATATACCGGTGCAACCCCGGACAAGCTCGATCATGATCTGGTGAACGGCGACGAGACCGGCATGCTCATGGTCTACCGGGCGGACCCAACGGAGCCGTGGGCACCCTATCCCGATCAGACCGTTCTGGCCGGAGACCTGTTCAACGGCAGTGGCATCGTGAACCTGAACGTGATGCGGCAGGGGCAGTACGCCTTTGCGAAAAGCAGCATCGTACTGGGTGCACCGGAGCGGGAGGAGACCGGTGGCATGGAGCTGTTCCCGGTACCCGCGAAGGATGACCTGCAGGTGAGGCTTTCCGATCCGGCCATGGGCACCCTTCGCTTCGATGTGTTCGGTGCGAATGGTGCATTGGTCATGCATGGCTACCGCACCGGCAGCGCCGAAGGGCTTCACATGCTGGACGTGTCCGAACTTCCCGCAGGGACATACATGCTCCGTTGCACCGGGTCGGGGGGCAGGCGCATCGGGGCGCGTCGGTTCAGCGTGGAGCGCTGATCGCATGGACTTCAACACCATCGGCCAGCGCAAGCCGTTGTATCCCATCGGTCCTCCGCTGTCGGGCCTCCTTGAACGCCAGGGGCGCCTGGTGGATCTGCCGGTCAGCTATGGCGAGCTGCTGCGTTTCGACAGTACCCATCCCCTCCTTGACGGACAGGGCAGGGAGACCCTGTGGAGTGCGGTATTGTACAGGCCCGGTGAACAGGACGACCTTTACGAAAGGTTGGTGGAGACCTACCAGACCCTCACTGCAGGTGGTCGGCAGGTGGGGCATCTGCAGGTGGCCGGTGTTGCCTTTTGTGCCTACGGCAATTCACAGCCTTTCCGCATCAGGGTCCTCAACCGGATAAACGACAATCACGACTACTTCTACATCAAGCGGGCGGACGCCAGCCGCGTACACGGGCTGGAGCTGGAGCACCTGCTATCGCCAAACCGCATCAACTACCTGGTCGATGGCCCCACGCTGGTTGAGGAGCACATCATCGGGGTGCCCGGGGATGTGTTCATCCAGGAGCCTGCACGCTACGGAGGTGCGCTCAACGAGGTTCGCCTGGGCAAGGAGTTCGTCAAGTTCAATGAGCGGTGTTTCGTTCGGCTGCTGGGGGACATGCGTGCCTACAATTTCGTCGTGGATGTGATCCACGACCTCGACCAGGTGCAGTACCGCATCCGCAGCATCGACTTCGATCAGCAGAGCCATGCGGGTAGGCCGCGCATCTACCTGCCCCAGTTCTACAAGGAGAACCTCTCGTACGTTCAGCTTGTGCAACGGGTGATCGATGCGGGGACCACGGAGCAATACAGGCAGGAGGAGCGTGCGCTGCTGCGGCGCAGGTACAAGTTGTCCGAGGAGGTGCTGGACCACTTGCTGGAGGTCATGAGCGCGGACCCCATCAGCCCCCCTGACCATGTTGACGAACTCGCCGCAGGGTTGGGCGCGCTGCATGGGACACAGCGATTCGCGGGGACCAGTAACATGGGTGACATCCTGCGTGTCCAGCTTTCGATCTGCCTGGGCGTTTGACGTCCAACGGGCTGCCTGCATCGGCGTGATCGTAACATTTTTCGACGGGAGGGCGTATCGAGGCCCTGGAACCCATCAATGTTCCGATCGACCATGCACACGTTCAACCTGTCCGCCCTGTTCGTTTCAGCATTGCTGTCAGTTGGTGCTGCGCGCTCCCAGTCCCAGGTGATCACCTACCAGTGGCTGAACCAGTGGTGCACGGATATCATCGATTGTGACGAGGGCTGCATGGCATGCAACATGCCCGGGAACAGCAGTCCCCAGTTCTTCGGCACCAACGTGGCGTGGATCGGGGTGGATGTTTGTCCGCATCCCGTCTCCAGCGGTGACAATGCGGTGGGGTCGTTCGGCTGGCAGGAGGAATACGGCACCGCCCGGTATATCCTGCTTTCAGGCCTGTCAATGGCCCAGGTGCGCATCGATAGCATCATCCTGCGCCATGCGCGCAGCGCCAACGGACCCGACAGGTTGAAGGTGTCCTACTCGCGCTCGTCCATGGAGCCCGCCTCCGAAGTGGCTGAACTGCCCATCGAGCATAACTTCCACACGGATGTGATCACCGACCTGGGATGCCTGAACACGGCACCCGGCGACCCCTTCGGCATGTTCCAGCTCATGCTCACCCCTTATGGCAGTGCAACCGGCGGCTGGTACCTTGACGAGGTGCGCATCGTGGCCACGCCCTGTGAACTGAGCACCGGACTGGAGGATGTGGTGGAGGAGGAGGAGCGCTACACCGGCCCGTGGTACGATGTCCTCGGGCGACCTGTCAAGGGGAACGTGCCAGCAGGTGTGTACGTGGGTGGCAAGCGCCAGGTGAAGGTGTTCTGAACCCATTCCACATCCGGGCCACCGTCATCGAGGCCTTGACCGCGGGTGGTATTGCAGGATATTGCTGCGCAGGTACTCACGGTCCAAGTGCGTGTAGATCTCGGTGGTGGTGATGCTGGCGTGGCCGAGCATCTCCTGCACGGCACGCAGGTCGGCCCCGCCTTCCACCAGGTGGGTGGCGAACGAATGGCGGAACGTGTGCGGGCTGATGGTCCTGCGGATGCCGGCCTTTGCGGCGAGTTCCTTCACCAGGTTGAACACGGCCACACGCGACAAGGGGCCACCCCGGGCGTTCAGGAAGACAATGTCCTCCGCGCTCACGCGCACCGGCTGATGCACACGGACGTCCTTCAGGTAGCGGTCGATGCAGCGCGTGGTGGAGGTGGATATCGGTACCAGGCGCTCCTTGTCGCCCTTGCCGATCACCCTGATGAAACCCTCGTTGAAGCGGAGGCGCGAGATGCGAAGTCCGCACAGCTCACTCACCCGGAGCCCGCATCCGTAGAGGGTCTCGATGATGGCTTCATCGCGGTGGCCAAGCGGGATGCTGCGGTCGATAACCGCGAGCATGGCGTCGATCTCGTGGACCGAGAGGAAAACGGGAAGCTTGCGTCCGGGCCGCGGACTCTGGACCAGTTCAGCGGGGTCGTTGCGGATGACCCCATCGCGCTTGAGCCCCTTGAAGAAGGTGCGCAGCGCACTGAGATAGCGGGCCTGGCTGGTGGCGGCGGCGCCTGCCCTGGCGGTGCGTGTGATGAACTGTTGGATGTCCTCAAGGCCAAGCTCCAGGGGACCCAGTGGCGGCACTTGGGCGGCGGCATGGGCACGCAGTCTTCCCAGGTCGCGCAGGTAGGCCTCCACCGTCCGTTCGCTCAGCGAGCGTTCCAGCTTCAGGTATATCCTGAACTCCGTGAGGGCCTGCTCCCAGGTCATGCAGCAAAGGTGCCTTCCGGAACAGCACCCATGCGCACATGTCCATCCGTGGTACCAACCACCGATCGTGGATCACGCAGGGATCGCGAACTTCGCATCAGGAACGGTTCCACATGCGCATCCTGATCATCAACGGCCCCAACCTGAACCTGCTTGGACAACGCGAACCGGAGAAGTACGGAACGCGTACCATGGATGAGGTGGAGCACGAACTGCGGAAGGCCTATCCGGATGTGGCCCTGGAGGTAAGGCAGAGCAACGTGGAGGGGGTGCTGGTCACGTGGGCGCAGGAGGCATCCGGATACGATGGACTGGTCCTGAACGCAGGGGGATACAGTCACACCTCGGTGGCCTTGCGCGATGCCGTTGCATGCCTTCGGATACCGGTGGTGGAGGTGCACATCACGAACCTCCTGGCCCGCGAGCCGTTCCGCCACCGCTCCCTGGTGGGTGAGGTGTGCAGGGGCGGCATCATGGGCCTTGGCACCGATGGATACCGGTTGGCCATCGATCACCTGCTGCGTTCGAACGCCGACGCATCCAGCTGATCGAACCGCTTCCATCCCAGAATGAACCTGTCGTAGGCGATGCTGCGGTGGTACATGCCCGTGAGGTCGGGTGAGCGCTCCTCGGTCATGAGCGCCCTTCGTTGTGCGAGCACCTTCGGAAGCCGTGCGAAGTAGTGCCAATGGGCGCGCACCACCTGCCATGCATGCGGCGCGTGGCCTTCGAGCAGGAACTTCAGTGCGGCGAAGCCATCGAGCACCAGGCGCCTGAACAGCCAGTAACCGAAGGCCCCCGAATGCAGGTTCTTGGTGAGGACGATCAGGCTGTTGCGGAAGTTCAGGTAGGTCTTGTGCGGGCTCCCGTAGCCCAGGGAACCTCCGCCCACGTGGTGAATGACAGCGGCACTGGTATATCCGATGCGGTGACCCCTGCGCCTAAGCCTCCAGCAGAGGTCGATCTCCTCCATATGGGCGAACAGGTCCGCATCGAAGCCACCTACCGACCGGAACGCTGCGGCATCGATCATGAGGCAGGCTCCAGTGGCCCAGAACACCTCGGCATCGCCGTCATACTGGCCGGTGTCCACCTCCGTCATTTCAAAGATGCGGCCGCGGCAGAAGGGGTATCCGTTGCGGTCGATGAAGCCCCCCGCCGCACCTGCGTGCTCGAAGCGGTCCGGAGCATGGAAGGAGCGCACCTTCGGCTGGCATGCAGCCATGGCCGGGTGGGAGTCCATGCAGCGGTTCATCGCACCGATCCATCCGGGCTGCACCTCCACGTCGGAGTTCAACAGCACAAAGCGGTCGGCTTCAACCCTCTTCAGGGCATCGTTGTAGCCACCGGCAAAGCCGAGGTTGGTGCCCAGCCTGATGCACCGCACACCGGGCTGCTGCTCCAGCCAGTCAGCACTGCCATCGGTGGATCCGTTGTCGGCCACCACCACCTCGGCACCTTCGCAAAGACGAACAACTCCGGGAAGGAAGCGCTCCAGCCAGGATCTTCCGTTCCAGTTGAGTATGACGATGGCGATGCGCATGGTCGCGCAAAGGTGCACGAACGATCCCTACCGTGCTTAACGGGGGTCGTTGAAGAATTCGTTCACGCGGTCGCTTTCGATCGTTCCCGGCTGTATGGTCTGCACCCCTGGCAGCGCCACGTTCCGCTGGTGCAGGATGTTGTTCCACTGGGGGTTCTGCAGTTCGCCGGGAACTTCGCTGTGCAGGAGCACCAGGCAGGTGTTGGCCAGGTCGGGTTGATAGAAGACGAAACGCCGGTTCGTGTATCGCCCCGCCCGGTAATAATGCCAGATGGTGTAGGGATAGGTGCCCATCTCGTTGAAACGGTCCATCATGGTGTTCGGGGCGCCGTACTTCAGGTATACCATGCCCCTGTCCGTCTCGTACCCCTTCATGACCCGGCAGCTGAACAGCTTGTTCACCTTCACCACCTGTGCCCGGTAGTCTCGCCATCCCTGTTCCGGATCCACGGAACGGTTGGCCCAGAAGCTGTAGAAGAAACGGCGCATGAGGTCCATGTCCTTGTCCTTGATGCGGTCGTCGATGATCTTGCGTTCGAGCTGGTCCGCAATGGGGCGCATGCTGTTGATGTGTTCCAGCAGGGAGTCCACGTTGGTCAATGCACCTGCGAACGTGTTGGCGAGATCGATGGTGTTCATGGCCTGCAGGTCGTAGTTGCGCTGCACGGGGTTGTTGCGCATGAAGAACTGCTCCGTCCTGCTCACCAATTCCCCCCGCTTGTCACGCACTTCAAGGGCGAGCAGGTAATTACCGCTTGGCAGATCGCGGATGTCGAAGCTCGCTATCACCGGCTCCACCTCGCGTGCCTTGTTCCTGGCCACCCGCTTGAAGCCCCCGAACACGCTCCGTTTCTCGAAGCTCTCTATTTGATAGCTGAACAGGTACAGGCTGTCCTGTCCGAACCGTTCGCCTGTGCCGTAAATCTCCGCATAGAAAGTCATCTCGGTGATCGCGCTGGGATAGTAGTCGCTCAACAGGGGTACGGGGTGGTACCCGAACCTGGCGGCAGGGCCGGTGGCATCGGGCAGGATGCGTTCGGCCAGCAGTATGTTGGAGATGCTGACACCGGCCGGCCGCGCGCCCACGGCAAGCGGAACGCGATGAACGGTTGCCAGGCTGTCCGTCCCGTTCAGGTCGCGCACTTCCACCGAAAGCTCATAGGCACCAGCAGGAAGCTCGAAGAACTCCTGGTGCAGCAGGTCCGAGGACAATGAGTCAAGGCTTTCGGGACCCAGCAGTTCGGTCTTGGCGAACGCGGCCACCCGGCCCTCCTGTTCCACGATGGTGGTGACCTCCACCCGGGCCTGCATGAAGCCGTGGGCGTTCGGCGCGCGCTGGAACGACCCGGCGAGGACGGCCAGATCCACCTCCACACGCGGTCCACGCTGCATTGAATGGAAGACCTTGGTCTCGACCACCAGCTCCGCACCCGCCCGGGCGGCGAACGTCAGCAGGCAGAGCAGCAGGAGGGGGCATGCACGCATCATCCCCACAAAGTTAGGCCCGCTTGAAGGTCTCCCGTCAACGTGCGTCCGATGACAGCGCCCCTGGCGCCACGGCAACAAAAAAGCCCGGCCACCATGTGACAGGGCTTTCCGGGCGGAGAGGGAGGGATTCGAACCCCCGTTACCCGTAGGTAAAGCGGTTTTCAAGACCGCCGCGATCGACCACTCTGCCACCTCTCCCGGAACGGTGCGAAAATAGCACCTGCGTTCGGACCGCCCACCGATCTTTGTGCCATGTCCGTGCTTACGCTCGAGTTCCTCGGCACCGGCACAAGCCAGGGGGTGCCCGTCATCGCCTGCGCGTGCAATGTGTGCACCAGCGGCGATGTGCGCGACGTGCGGCTCCGGAGTGCGGCGCTCATCAGGGTGGACGGGCGTGCACTGCTGATCGATGCGGGACCCGACCTGCGGGCACAGATGCTCCATAGCGGGGTGTCGGGCCTTGATGCCGTGCTGCTCACCCACGAGCACATGGACCATGTCGGCGGCATCGATGATCTCCGTTCGTTCAACTTCAGCCAGGGTTGCGCCATGGACATACATGGATTGCCACGCACCCTCGAGGCTGTGCGCAACATGTTCCATTATGCGTTCAAGGCGGAGCGTTACCCCGGCACTCCCGTGCTCGACCTGCACCCTGTGAGTGATGCTCGGTTCGAGGTGGCGGGCATCTGCGTGACACCCATTCCCGTGGCGCATCAGGACCTGCCCGTGCTGGGCTATCGCGTGGGGGGGCTCGCATACATCACGGACGCCAAAACCATCGATGAGCGGGCCATGGAGCGCCTTCAGGGCTTGGATGTTCTGGTGCTCAATGCGCTGCGTGTACAGCCCCATCCTTCGCACCTCAACCTGGAGGAGGCCCTGCAACTTGCGGCACGCATCG
>JBIJDX010000209.1:0-4663 GCA_044343855.1 Flavobacteriales bacterium | reverse complement strand
GGCGGCGGGCGATGACGGCCATGGCGCAGGCAACAGCGGCGGCTCCCGCCATGTCGCACTTCATCTGGTCCATGCTGTTGGGCGTGGGCTTGAGGCTGAGGCCACCGGTATCGTACACCACGCCCTTGCCCACCAGCACCACGGGGTGCTTGTTCACGGCGTCCCGGGGCTTCCACTCCAGCACGCTGAAGGTGGGCGGGTCCACGCTGCCCTTGTTGACCGCAAGCAGGCCCCGCAGTCCAAGCGCCTCGATGCGGCTGCGCTCCATCACCTCCACCTTGAACCCTGAACTCTTTGCAAGGGTTCGCAGCTCGGCTCCCAGCTGCACGGCATTGAGGAAGCTCACCGGCTCGTTCACCAGGTCGCGCGCGGTCCACGTGGCATGGCACAGGTCTGCCAGCTCATCAAGCGCTTCCGCGTCCACTTCAGGTGCCAGGACACTGAGCTTCTGCAGGGTGGGGGCACCCTTGTCGTCCGTCTTGTACTTGCGGAAAGCGTAAGAGCCCAGGGCGGCGCCCTCCACCAGTGCAAGCGTGACACCCGCATTGTTGCAGAGGCTGGTCACCTGGGCCTCCCGACGCTTGGCGGCCTGCAGGCGCGCCACCATGGCATCGCCGGCACGGCGGGCTCGTTCCAGTTGCTGATGGGCGCCTTTGCCATGGATCAGGTGCACCATCACCAGGCGGCCGCTGATGTCGCATACCGCCAGGGCGGGATCGCTCCTTAGCTGCTCGGACAGGTACTGGCGGTCGTTCCGACCGAGGTCGAGCTGCTTGAGCTGGCCGATGTCGCCCACCAGCGCGAGAATGTCGCGGGTGGCGGAACTGCGGGTGGTCTTGATGAGATCGATCATGGAGTGGGCGACGAAGATACTGGGCTCCGACCGGAGACGGCGTGATGCTGGCGGACAGTGCGGCAGCCGATTTGCCGGGGGACCCGTCGGTGGAGGTCGCGGATCACCGAACTTTGTTCCAGTTGGCGCGCCGAACGTTCCCATATCTGCTGGCCCAGGCCCTTGTGCTGCTGGTGTCCCTGCCCGGATGGGCCACGCACAACCGTGCGGGCGAGATCGTGGTGTGCAAGCTCACGGAGGATCCGCAGGACCTTCGCTACGAGGCCACCATCCTCACCTACACCAAGCTGAGCGCCCCCGCAGACAGGCCGGAGCTGGTGCTGGACTGGGGCGACGGGTCCCCGTTGGACACCATTCCCCGCAACCAGGTGATCGACGATGCGTCGCGGGACCTTCGGCAGAACCGTTACACGGCCATCCACACCTACGCCGGTCCGGGTGTGTTCGTGCTGCGCATGGAGGACCCCAACCGCAACGGCGGTGTGCTCAACGTGCCCAACTCCATCGCACAGGCCTTTGCGCTGGTGAGCACACTGGTGATCTCCCCATTCTCAGGCAACAATTGTTCGGCCCGGTTCCTCAATTCACCGATCCAGAACGCCTGCATCGATCAACCGTGGATCCACAACCCGGCGGCCTACGACCCGGATGGCGACAGCCTTTCGTTCGAACCGACCACCTGCCTGGGTGCGGGGGGACTTCCCATACCGGGGTATGCCTTCCCGGGTCCCAACTACAGCATCAACGCCACGACGGGCACCATCACGTGGAACGCGCCGGGAGAGCAGGGTGAATACAATATTGCCTTCGTGGTGCGGGAATGGCGGCTGGTGAACGGGCAGTGGGTGGAGGTGGGGACAGTGCTGCGGGACATGCAGATCACCGTGATCGCCTGTTCCAACAGGCCGCCCCAGTTGGAGGACCTTCCCGATACCTGTGTGCTGGCGGGCACGTTCCTTTCGTTCCAGGTGACGGCCACCGATCCCGACCAGGGACAATCGGTCACCATCGGGGCATTGGGGCAGCCTTTCACGCTGGGCATCTCGCCGGCCGTTTTCGACGACCCCCAGCCGGGCAACCCGGGCACGGGCACCTTCGTTTGGAGCACGGTGTGCGAGCATGTGAGACAACAGCCATACCAGGTGGTGTTCTCCGCCATCGACAACGATCTGCCCGTACCCCTGCTGGACTACGGCACGATGTCCATCAGGGTGATCGCCCCGGCCCCGGAAAACCCTGCCGCCATCCCATTGGGGGATGCCATCGGGCTAAGTTGGTCCGCAAGCCCCTGCTCCAATGCGGTGGGTTACCACATCTACCGGCGCAACGGTCCCTACGGTTTCGACCCGGACCACTGCGAAACCGGTGTGCCGGCCTACACGGGGTACACCTTCCTTGCCGCGGTGGCCGGCGTGAACAACACGAGCTACACCGACCAAGGCGGTCTGGTCATCGGCAACGAGTACTGCTACATGGTGATCGCCGTGTTCGATGATGGTGCTGAGAGCCTCGCCAGTGAGGAGTTCTGCACCCTGCTGGACCGTCAGGTGCCCGTGATCACCCATGTGAGCGTTGGCGTAACCGATGTCAGCGTGGGTGTTGACACCATCCGCTGGAGCAACGCATTCGACCTGGACACCGTGCAACGGCCGGGACCGTACCGGTTCCGGCTGTACCGCGGATCGGGCTTCACCACGGCCAACACCCTCATACACACCAGTGCCATCCACCCTTTCCTGGACCATCCCGACACGTTCCACGTTGACCAGGGCCTCAACACACAGGATGGTGCACACGTCTATCGCGTGGAGCTGCTCGGGCGCGCTGACCAGCCCACGGTGGATGTGATCGGCTCGAGCAGTCCCGCCAGTTCCATCCTCCTGTCCGCGGACCCCAATGACGAACAGGTCACCGTGCAGTGGACCTCCAGCACGCCGTGGACCAACACGCTCCATGAGGTGTACCGGGTGAACGGGAGCGACCTCACCCTGCTGGGCACCAGCGCCACCACAAGCTATGTGGATGCCGGATTGGTGAACGGAACCACCTACTGCTACGTGGTGCGCAGCATCGGGGCGTACGGCGACCCGGACATCGCCGCGCCACTGCTGAACTGGAGCCAGGAGGTGTGTGCAGTGCCGGAGGACCGCACGCCACCCTGCGCTCCAACACTGGCCCTGGACAACGATTGTGAGCTTCCCCTGAACACGCTCACCTGGAACAACCCCAACGAAAGCTGCGCGGATGACACCTATCGTTACCTGGTCCTTTACAAGGACAGCATAGACGGCACCTACGGGTTGCTCGCCGAGCTGATCGGGGCGGAGTCCACCTCCCTCACGCATGTGAACGGGTCCTCCGTGGCGGGATGTTACCGCATCACGGCCATCGACACACTGGGGAACGAGAGTGCACCAAGCAACGAGGTGTGCGGCGACAACTGTCCGGTGTATGCCTTGCCCAACGTGTTCACCCCGAACGGCGACTCCGTGAACGATCTGTTCGGACCATTCCCCTACCGCGGTGTTCACAGGATCGACCTCCAGGTCTTCAACCGCTGGGGGCAGGTGGTGTTCACCAGCACCGACCCGGATATCAACTGGAGGGGCACCTACATGGATACGAACGAGTTCGTTCCCGATGGCGTGTACTATTACCTCTGCACAGTGTCCTACGCCCGCCTGCAGGGCGGTGAGGTGAAGCAGCTCAATGGTGTTGTACATGTACTCGATGGCGGGGTGCTGCCCGCAGGCAACTGATGTTCACCGGGATCATTGAAGCCATGGGCGATGTGTGCTCCGTGAGCCGGCATGGCGGCAACGTGGACCTGGTGGTGGAGGCCGGCATGGCCGGCGAACTGCGGGTGGACCAGAGCGTGGCGCACAACGGTGTCTGCCTCACCGTGGTGCAGGTATGGCCTGGAATGCCGGGAAGATATCGGGTGACGGCGGTGGAAGAGACCTTGCAGCGCACCAACCTCGGCGCGCTGAAGCCGGGTGACCGCGTGAACCTGGAGCGCTGCCTGCGCTTGGGAGACCGGCTGGACGGTCACATGGTGCAGGGCCATGTGGACACGGTCACCACCTGCATCGGAGCGGTTGAGCTCGACGGCAGCTGGCGCTTCGACTTCCGGTTACCGGAGCCGCGCGAACTGCTGGTGCAGAAGGGCAGCGTGTGCATTGACGGGGTGAGCCTCACGGTTGCGGATCTTTCGGATGAGCACTTCAGCGTGGCCATCATCCCGTACACCTTCGCGCACACGAACTTCAACCGGTTGAAGCCCGGTGACCGCGTCAACATCGAGTTCGATATCCTGGGAAAGTACGTGCAGCGCAGCCTTGGACGGTTACCGCGTTGAGGCCGTATGCCGGGTATCCGCTCTCCTATTTCGACCCCTTGTGCTGCGCGTACAGCAATTGACACACCTTGTCCATCGCCTTGAAGATGGCGGGGTCGAAGCTCCCTGCACGAGCAATGCCGGACAGCAGCTCAACCGCATCGTACAGGTGGGAATTCTCGTTCCTCCCGATACGCTCGATGAGCGTTATCCTATTACTTCCCTTCGGAGAATCCGAAACCACTATTTCTTCGGAACCATTGTCGATCGCGAATAACATGCGGATCTTCGTTTTATGTGAATGAACCCGGTGAAGGTGATCAATGCAAATGGCATCTTCCGTTGGAACTGGTCGTCATCTTCCTGCAGCGTACACCTTTCTTCGTGGTTCCAGTGCATTGCCTCGAGGTGCCTGAAGATGCTCCGGGCGCGGTGGCAGAGTTGACGTTCGACCTCCCATCGCAACAATTATT
>JBIJDX010000052.1:0-14174 GCA_044343855.1 Flavobacteriales bacterium | reverse complement strand
TGGATCGATGCCAAGGGCCGCCGCTCCCTGCGCTTCATCACCTTCCGTGGCCAGGAGGTCACCTACCAGGCGTGGGCGGGCGTGGACCCGGCCATCCTCGACACCAACCGCACCTATAATCCCTACACGTACGAGAACGAGGTGGACAACTACGACCAATCGCACTACCAGCTGCTCTTCGATCAGCGCCTGGGCAGGCACGCCGACCTCAACATCACCTTGTTCCGTGTGCTGGGTGCGGGCTACTTCGAGCAGTTCCGCGAGGACGATGACCTGGCCGCCTACGGCATCGCACCGGCTTTGATCAATGGCGATTCGCTCTTCACCACGGACCTCGTCCGGCGGCGCTGGCTGGACAATGTGCTCACCGGTGCCAACCTCAGTTCCACCATCCGACTGGGCGCGCACCGACTGGTGGTGGGTGGCAACCTCAGCGACTACGGAGGCGATCACTTCGGTGAGGTGATCTGGGCGCGATACGCAGGCGCCACCGACATCCGCGACCGCTACTACGATAACGATGCGCGCAAGACCGATGCCAACGCCTTTGCCAAGTTCACCTATGCGCTCACCGATGCCATCGACGTTCATGGCGATGCACAGGTACGGCAGGTGGACTATCGCTTCCTTGGCTTCAACAACGACCTGGAGAACATCACCCAACGCGTCAACTACACCTTCTTCAATCCCAAGGCAGGTCTGCTCTGGCGCTTGAAGGATGGTGCACGCGTGTATGGCTCCTTCGCCGTGGCCAACCGGGAGCCCAACCGCAACGACCTGGAGGAGACCACACCCAACAGCCGTCCGCGCAGTGAGCAACTGCTTGACTATGAACTGGGCTTTGAGCGACGGAGCGCGCGCTTCACGGCCTGCATCAACGCCTACTTCATGGACTACCGCGATCAGCTGGTGTTGACGGGCGAGCTGAACGATGTGGGTGCCGCGCTGCGCACCAATGTGGCCGAAAGCCACCGTGCAGGGGTTGAACTCACGTGGGCGGTGCAGGCCACGCGACGCCTTGTCTGGCGGGCCAATGCCAGCTTCAGCAGCAACCGGGTGCGCAACTTCGTGGAGTATGTCGATGACTGGGACACCGGCGCGCAACGCGTGATCGAACATGGCACAACCGACCTGGCATTTTCGCCGGCCATCGTGGCGGGCAGTGAGCTCACCTTCCGCTGCTGGGAGCAGCAGGGCAGGGGGCAGGCTGATCTCACCTTCGTGACCAAGTATGTGGGCGAACAGTACCTGGACAACACCAGCAGCACCGAACGCATGCTCGATCCCTTCCTGGTGAACGACCTGCGCTTCAACCTTGGCATCAAGGGTTCGCGCATGTTCAGGCACATCGACATCAACCTCACGGCGCGCAACTTCTTCGGAGAACTCTATGAGAGCAACGGCTGGGTGTACGGTTTCTTCGAAGGCGATCGCCGACGATCCTTCATCGGTCTCTTCCCGCAGGCCCCATTGAATTTCCTTGGTGGCCTTGCAGTGCGGTTCTGACGGCAGCTGATGCACCGGCCCGGTCAGCCCACCATCCCGAACACTTTGTTTTGCCTGCGTCATGCATTAGCTTTCGGGCAGCTCACGACAGCCATGCGTACCTCACTCGTGTACATGTTCCTGCTGGCCGCTGTGCCGGCGACCGCCCAGAATGAGTTTGACGCCCGCTTCCTTTCCTATGAAGGGCTTCAGTACCCCTGTGATGGATCGGTGACACCCCGGGTGAAGATCCAGAACGTCGGGAACCAGACCATGGCCACCTGTGTGGTGGAGACGTGGAAGAACGGCCTGCTCCAGAACAGCTTCAACTGGGTGCTGGCCACCGCCGCATTGAGCGGTGATATCCGCCAGCCGAGCCTGCCGGCGATCTCCGTGCAGGAGGGTGATGCGCTGGAGTTCAGGATCATTTCCGTGAATGATGTCCCGGACCAGGGTGTCGAGGGGAACCTGCTCGACCTGGCCTTGACCGGGCCGGTTGAAGCCTGCGCGCTCCAGACCGTGGAAGTGCAGGTGGTCACCGATGCGGCACCGGAGGAGACCGCATGGACCCTGCGCACCGCAGCGGGACAGGTGCTGGCCCAGGGTGGTCCGTTCAGCGGGCCGGGCACCCATTCAGCCTGGGTGACCCTTCCGGCGGACGCATGCCTCGCACTCGATGTCACCGATGCTGGTGGCAACGGCATTGATGGTGGACGTGTGACCGTTCGATGTGCCGGTGCCGATCTGTTCCAGGTCGAGGGGACCTCCTTCGGCACCCGCGCCACCGCAGGCCTTCGGACCGGCTCCGTGGTGGGTGTCAGCGAACCGGTGGTTGCCGGCTCCCTGCGCCTGATGCCCAACCCCGCTTCCGGTCATGTTCGCCTGGACCTCGGCTCCGTCGCAGGTCGGGCGGAGGTCGTTGTGCGCGATGCCACAGGCCGCATCGTTCTCGCGAAGGTTTTTTCGTCCGTGGCTTCGCCGCTTGATGTGGATCTTGCCGGATGTGCTCCGGGGCTGCACGTGGTGCACGTGCTGCACGCCGGTGGAACGTTTGCGGAGCGCCTGATCGTGGACTGAGCGGGACCGTTCAGGCCCGCTGGACGAAGAACATCTCCAGTTCGCCCTTGCCCTTGGCCTGCACCCTGCCCCGTGCCTCGAACAGCAGTCCGGGTGTGGTGCCCAGTGCATCCCGCGTGGTGCTGCTCACGTTTACCTCGTCCACGGCCCCGCTGCTCTCCATCCTGCTCGCCGTGTTCACGGTGTCCCCCCAGATGTCATAGGCGAACTTGCGTGTTCCCACGATGCCTGCCACCACGGGACCGGTGTGAAGGCCCACGCGCATGCGGAAGGCGGGAAGCCCCTGTGCCATGCGTCGCGCATGGCGCGTGCGGATGAAGTCCTGCATGTCCAACGCCGCCATCACCATCCGAACGGCGGCATCGGCACACGGTTCGGGAACGCCGCCGGCCGCCATGTACGCATCGCCGATGGTCTTGATCTTCTCCACACCACGTGCATCCACGATCGCATCGAAGGCCTTGAAGCACTCGTTCAGTTCCTCCACCAGCGCTGCGGGTGTGAGTCGCTCGCTCACCTGGGTGAAACCCTGGAAGTCCGTGAACAGGATGGTGACCTCCCCGAAACTCTTCGTTTCTGCGTGGCCCTTCAGCTTCAGTTCGGCCGCGACCTCCTCCGGCAGGATGTTGTGGAGCAGTTCATCGCTGCGGTCCCGTTCGCGCTGGACCAGCGCCCGGGACCGGCGTGTGTACCGCAGGCGGTTCCATAGGCCGAGCGCGGTGAGCAGCACGGCGCCTCCGATGAACAAGGACAGGTTGCGTTGTTCGCGTTGCCGTCCCAATTCGCGCTGGTAGGCCAGGTCCCTCTCGTAGCGCTGTCGGGCGTTGGACAGGCTGTCCGCTATCTGGCGGTCCTGGAACTGGCGCTGCAGGTCCATCCGAAGCACCTCCCTGCCGTTGTTCAGGGCATCCAGCGAGTCGCTCACCTGCAGGAACTCCTTTTGTGCACGGAACGCCATCGGCAGGTCACCCAGCTGTTCGTAGGCAAGCATGAGGCATTCGCTGCATTCCTTGCGCTGCTGGGCGAGCCCCGCCGCACGCGCCAAGGCCACCCCGGTCTCACATGCGTTCCGCGCGCTACGGGCATCGCGCTGCTGCAGGTGCAGCGATCCGCGGTAGTAGAGGTTGCGCGCAAGCAGGCGCTTGTTCTGCAATGCGTCAAAGAGCACCTGCGCCGAATCCAGGGCGGCGTGCGCTTCCGCATGCCGACCCAGTTCGGTGTAGCAGCGCCCCAGGTTGTTGAAGGCCATGCCGGTCTCCAGCTTCCGCCCCAGCTTGCGGTACAGCTGCAGGCTCCGCTTGAACTCGTCCAGTGCGACGATCCGTTCACCCATCGCGAGATGCGTGGCCCCCAGGTTCATCAGCGACTGTGCCCTCCCCTTGTCGCTGTCCAGCGCCTCCGCAAGAGCGGCGCTCTTCGCATAATGCTCCAGTGCTTTCTGAAGGTCCTGGAGCTCCGTGTGGATGTTGCCGATGTTGTTGTAGGTCCCTGCGAGGCCCTCCTTGTTGTCCAGCTCCAGGTCGATGCGCAGGCTCTGCTGCAGGTGTTTCAAGGCCAGCGGAAGGTCGCCCAGGTTCTTGTACACGTTGCTCATGTTGCTGAACGTGTTGGCCTCCCGCTTGGGGTCCTTCATCCTCCGCGCCGTGAGCAGGCACTCCTGCAGGTAGGCGATCGATGCGCGCAGATCGCTCTGCATGCTGCTTCCCACGGCAAGGGTGGTGAGCGCTTCGTATTGCGCCGCTGCGTTGGCACTGCGTTCGGCGAGTTCCAATTGCTTGCGCGCAAGTGCCATTCCGCTGTCAGGCCGGTCGAACACCACGCGCCAGGCCAGCAGCTGCATGGCTTGGAGACGGGCACTGTCCGTGGCGGCGGCGTCGTTCCACACACGCCACAACGAATCGGGCTGGACCTGGGCCGCTGCGGCGCCGGTGAACAAGACCGGCAGGAACATCGTGCGGATGGTGCGGAGCATCTGGTGGCGGTCAGCGGTGCACCGCCTCGCTGAGCGCGAAGATGAGTTCGGGGTCCTGCTCGAAGGCCGTGCCCACCACCAGCATATCGGCGCCGGCCTCACAGAGCGCCTGCACCTGATCGCGCGTTCTGATGCCGCCTCCCACGATCAGGGGCACCTTCACCGCCTTGCGGACGGCCATGACCATGGATGGATCAACGGTGCGCTGGGCACCGCTTCCCGTGTCCAGGTACATGCAGCGAAGCCCGAGCAGTTCGCCCGCCAGCGCGGTGGCGGCGGCGATCGCCGGTTTGTCGTGCGGGATGGGATGGGTCTGGCTTATGTAGCTTGCCGTGGTGGGCCGTCCGCCGTCCACCAGCAGGTATCCGGTGGGTATCGTCTCCAATCCCAACGACCTGATGGCCGGTGCCGCCACCACATGCTGCCCGATCAGCAGGTCGGCATTGCGGCCGCTGATGAGCGACAGGAAGAGCAGCGCATCGGCGTGGCCGCTCACCTGCGTGGCACTGCCGGGGAACAGCACCACCGGACGGTCGCTGAGCCGCTTCACCTGCGCCACCACGGCATCGAAGCGATCGGAGGTGAGCAGGCTGCCGCCCACCAGCAGGATGTCGGCCTTCGCCATGCAGGCGTTCTGTACCGTCCGTTCAAGCATGGACGCAGCCTCACCCTGGTCAGGGTCGATCAACACCCCCAGCATCTTCCGCCCCGAACCCTTTGCCTGCTCAAGCTGTTCCAACACCCGTGCCATGTCTGCGAACATAGCGAAACCCTGCGATCCAGCCCCGTACATTAACTTTGCACCACGATGAACACCACCATGTCCAAGACCAAGGAACAGCTGTCATACAAGGTGAAGGATCTGTCCCTCGCCAGCTGGGGCCGCAAGGAGATCGAACTGGCCGAGGCCGAGATGCCCGGCCTCATGGCATTGCGCGCCAAGTATGGCAAGGACAAGCCACTGATGGGCGCCCGCATCGCCGGCTGCCTGCACATGACCATCCAGACCGCCGTGCTCATCGAGACCCTGAAGGAGCTCGGTGCCGAGGTGAGTTGGAGCAGCTGCAACATCTTCAGCACCCAGGACCATGCAGCGGCCGCCATCGCGAAAGCCGGCATTCCGGTCTATGCCTGGAAAGGCATGAACAACGAGGAGTTCGATTGGTGCATCGAGCAGACCATCTTCGCCTTCGAGGGGGGCAAGCCGCTGAACATGATCCTCGACGATGGCGGTGACCTCACCAACATGGTCTTCGACAAGTATCCCGAGCTCATCAAGGACATCAAGGGCCTGAGCGAGGAGACCACCACCGGCGTGCTGCGCCTGAAGGACCGCGAGCGGAACGGCACCCTTCCGATGCCCGCGATCAATGTGAACGACAGCGTCACCAAGAGCAAGTTCGACAACAAGTATGGCTGCAAGGAGAGCGCTGTGGACGCCATCCGCCGCGCCACCGACATCATGATGGCCGGCAAGGTGGCCGTGGTGTGCGGCTATGGCGATGTGGGGAAGGGAACGGCCGCGAGCCTGCGTGGTGCCGGAGCACGCGTGGTCGTCACGGAGATCGACCCCATCTGCGCGCTGCAGGCCGCCATGGACGGCTACGAGGTGAAGAAGCTCAGCACCGTGATCGACCGCGTGGACATCGTGATCACCGCCACGGGCAACTTCAACATCGTGCGCGAGGAGCACTTCCGCCGCATGAAGGACAAGGCCATCGTGTGCAACATCGGCCATTTCGACAACGAGATCGACATGGCCTGGCTGAACCGGGAGTACGGAAACACCAAGGTGGAGATCAAACCCCAGGTGGACAAGTACAGCGTGGACGGCAGGGACATCATCGTCCTGGCCGAAGGTCGCCTGGTGAACCTGGGCTGCGCCACGGGCCACCCCAGTTTCGTGATGAGCAACAGCTTCACCAACCAGACCCTGGCGCAGATCGAGCTGTGGAAGAACCACGACAATTACGACAACAAGGTGTACGTGCTTCCCAAGCACCTGGATGAACTGGTGGCCAGCCTGCACCTGGAGAAGATCGGCGTGGAACTGGAACAGCTCAACGACGAGCAGGCCAGTTACATCGGGGTGCCCAAGAACGGTCCCTTCAAAAGCGACGAGTACCGCTACTGACGAGCACCTTCAAGAAAAAAGCCCCGGCTCCTGGTGGATGCCGGGGCTTTTCATTCGCATGTGCTGTCTTGTCCTGCCGTTGGTCCTTGCTTTCCGCAGGTGCTCCCCATCGCTCCGGGCCACGCTCACCTGCCAGTTCCCTCCGTCACCATTCCGCGCGCTCAATTGTAGATCCGCAGCGTGGTTCCATTGAAGCTGGTGTTGTAGCGCTGCAGGTTCAATGCCGCAGGGCCCTCCACCACGCTGCCGTCCGTGATCAGGAAGGCGGAGTTGCAACAGGTCGTGTCACGGGCGATGAGCTCGCTCTCATCCACGCTCACCCGGCAGAGGTCGGCGGTCCGGTAGGGGCAGTGGCGGTCCATGGCCACGAAGGACTCCTGCGAGCTCCGGTAAACCAGGATGCCCAGCGAACCTCCGCTCAGGTACAACCAGCCTCCGGTGACAGCGAGGTCAGCATAAGCCGGGTTGTTCACGTTGATGCTGATGTCCACCGGTGCGATCGGCACGCCGCCACGCTCCTCGCGCTTGCAGCCAACAGCGGTCCCGAAAAGGAGCGCCATCAGCACCGGGAAAAGCGGCTTCGACATGCATGCAAAGGTACGGCACATGGGATGGACGCACTATCCTTGCACCATGCTCAACCGGTTGCGCACCCTGTTCCTGCTCCTGCTGCTGGCCGCCGCGCCTGCCGCCCCGGTCGTTGCCCAGGATGGCATTTCCAAAAAGCAGGCGGAGAAGAACCTGGCGCGCAAGGCAAGGGATGACCGCAAGGCAAAGGCGCGCAAGGTGAAGGACGACCGCAAGCGCCACCTGGACATACAGGACAAGGCCACGCGCAAGCGCATCAAGCGGAACACCCGCCGCGCCGATCGGAGGGGAAGTGGCCGGCACCGCGACGGGTTCCTCCGGCGCACGTTCGGTGGGTGAGCGAACATCGCATGCCACCGCGGTGTAATAGCTTGCCAATGGTTGCAGAGGGATGGGCCCCTGTCACCGCATCGACTCCCGGCTATCTTGCGGCTCCGAATTGATGAAAAGGCCAGCTCCCTTCCGGTTTGGACACACGTTGATAGGCACGTGTACAGTGCCTCACTGCCGGTTGCGGGAAAAATTTTCCGATCCGGGATCTTCCTATATTTACGCCCCCTCGTTGCGAAGTACAGCCGAACGTAAAATCTATCGTTGATGGTGAGAAGGATATTCTCCTCCGTTGCGCTTTCCCTGGTCTCACTGGCATCCATCCACGCCCAAGTGGGTACGGGTAGCCTGAAGGGCAAGATCTCAGACAAGAAGTCAGGTGAACCCCTCCCGTTCGTGAACGTGGTGGTGGAGAACCGCGGCACCCAGGTATCCGGTGGTGCCACCGACTTCGATGGCAATTACTTCATCAAGCCCATCGACCCCGGCACCTACGACGTCATCGTGAGCTATGTGGGGTACCAGCCCTACAAGCAGACCGGTGTCGTGGTGAGCAGCAACAAGATCACCTTCCTCGACATCGCGCTCAACGCAGGTGTGGAGTTGAAGGAATTCGAGGTGGTGCAGTACACCGTTCCCCTCATCGACCGCGATGGCGGTGCCTCGGGCGGTACGGTGACCCGTGAGGACATCGCCAAGATGCCCGGCCGTTCCGCCGCATCCATCGCCACCACGGTGGCCGGTGCGAGCGACGCCGGTACGGGTGGCGGCATCAGCATCCGCGGCTCACGCACGGAGAACACCTATTACTACATCGATGGTGTGAAGGTGCCCGCCGGCGCTGGCACCGGTCTTCCCAAGAGCGCCATCGAGGAGGTGCAGGTGATCACGGGTGGCGTCCCCGCAAACTATGGCGACGTGACCGGTGGTCTGATCAACATCACCACTCGTGGTCCAAGCCGCCAGTTCTTCGGCGGGGTGGAATACCTTACATCCGGTTACAAGATCGGGTCCGACATCACTGACATCGTGGGTCTCGACAAATACGCGTTCAACCAGGTGGAAGCAAGCCTTTCAGGCCCCCTTTTCTTCAAGAAGGACAGCCTTGGCAACAAGACCAAGCCCCTCATCGGCTTCTTCTTCTCCGGCCAATACACCAACGTGGTGGACAACAGTCCGCTCTACATCGGTGACGTGCGCGTGAAGCCCGAGGTGCGCGACCGGTTGCTGCGCGATCCGGCACGCCTGCTGCCCAGCAACGATGGTGACGTGGCCATGGCCTATTCCAGTGAGTTCCTGCGTGCATCGGACATCGAGAGCATCCCCACGCGGCAGAACGCCGGCCGCAAGGATTACCTCGCATCCGGCAAGATCGATATCGCCACCACGCCCACTGTCAACCTCACCGTTGGTGGTTCGCTGGACCTGAACGACCGGCAGTCCTACAACCGGTCCAACTCCCTGCTCAACCCCGACAACAACATCCGGGTGCGCGCCTCCACCTGGCGTGCGTTCGTGAAGTTCACGCAGCGTTTCACCAACCGCAGTGAGGAGGAGGAGTCCAAGGCCACCATCAAGAACGCCTTCTACACATTGCAGCTCGATTACAGCCGCTTCCAACAGGATGTCGAGGACCAGGTCCATGGCGAACGTTTGTTCGACTACGGTTACGTGGGCAAGTTCACCACCTACCGCGCCCCCCAGTTCCAACTGACCAGCGTGCCGGGCAATGTGTACTTCCAGCAGGTCGGTCTCACCGATACGTTGGTGACCTTCACTCCTGGCGAGCAGAACCCCGATCTGGCCGCCATCAATTCGTTCTACTTCAATGCCCTGCCGCGTGAAGGCTACCCGTTCCAGTTCCTTTTCGGTGCACAGGGAGGGGCTGGCGATTACATCGGCTATTACGAGAATTTCGACGAGACCCAGGCCCGCGGCGCCATCTGGAACGGACAGCGCCCCCGTTCGCTCTATGGCCTGTGGAACAACCCCGGATTCATCGACAACCCGGATGGTGCCGAGTTCTCCAAGCGCCAGAACGACCAGATCCGCTTCACGGCGGCAGGCAGTGCCGACATCGGTTCACACGCCGTTCAGCTGGGTTTCGAATACGAGCAGTTGACCCAGCGCAGGTATGACCTGGTGCCCGTGGGCCTCTGGACACGTGCCCGCCAGCTGGCGAACTTCCACATCCGCGAATGGGATGACTCCATCCCCACGGGCATCGGCAGCCTTCCCGGTGGTGGCACGTTCGACCTCTATTTCTATGACCGCCTGCGCGGTGATGACCAGCAGAACTTCGACCGCAACCTGCGCGAAGCGCTTGGCCTGGACCCCAACGGCATCGACTTCGTTGACGTCGATGCGCTGGATCCCGGAGTCTTCGCCCTGGACATGTTCTCTCCCGATGAGCTCATCAACAATGGCAACAACCTGGTGACCTTCGTCGGGTATGACCATCTGGGCAAGATCCGCAAGGGTCGTCCCAGCTTCAATGACTTCTTCGATGAGCGCGACGACAAGGGCAACTTCACCCGTGCACAGGCACCGTTCCAGCCCATCTACATGGCCGGTTACCTGATGGACAAGTTCGCCTTCGACGACATCATCTTCAACGTGGGCGTGCGCGTGGACCGCTACGATGCGAACACCAACGTGCTCAAGGACAAGTACCTCTTCGCGGAGGCCTACAAGGCGGGCGATGAGATACCCGGCGTGACCCAGGAGGTGCGTGAGCAGCTGCAGAACCGCCCATCCAATATCGGCGATGACTACGTGGTGTATGTGAACTCCTTCGATGGGCCCACGGAGGTGAAGGGGTATCGCAACGGTGACACGTGGTACAGCGCCAACGGCCAGGAGCTTGCCGATGGGAATTCGCTTCAGGAAGGAGGGACGGTGATCCCCTACCTCGTTCGCGGTGGGGCCCGTACCGACCTGTCCGGTTCCGCCCTGGAGAAGAACGCCTTCCAGGACTACCAGCCCGTGGTCAACGTGATGCCCCGCGTCGCATTCTCGTTCCCCATCTCGGATGAGGCTGTGTTCTTCGCGCACTACGATGTACTCACCCAGCGTCCCAACGCCGGTCAATCCCGCCCCGATCTGGTGGCCCTTGCATTCATCGAGGAGACCGGCAACCGGGTGACCAATCCCGACCTGAAGCCCACCAAGACCATCGACTACGAACTCGGCTTCCAGCAGGTGCTTAGCAAGTCGTCGTCCCTGAAGCTGGCAGCGTTCTACCGCGAACTCCGTGACCAGATCCAGGTGCGCAACATCGCCAATGCCTGGCCGGTCAACTACGTCACGTTCGACAACTTCGACTTCGGCACGGTGAAAGGTTTCACAAGCACCTTCGACCTGCGCCGCACGGGCAATGTCTCCATGCGTGCCAGCTACACGCTGCAGTTCGCTGATGGTACGGGCTCCGGTCCCGAGTCCGGCCTGAGCCTGGTGAACACCGGTCAACCCAACCTGCGGAACATCGCTCCGCTCGATTTCGACCAGCGCCACCGCTTCCAGGTGAATGTGGATTATCGCTATGGAAGGGGCAAGGACTACAACGGACCCATGATCGCGGGCAAGCCCTTCCTGCAGGGCACCGGCCTCAACGTGGTGAGCATCCTTGGCAGCGGCACCCCCTACAGCCGCTCGAGCGCGGTGGTGAACGAAGGTGCGGGCCAGACCAATTATCGCCTGGACGGCACCCTGAACGGAGCCCGCCTGCCCTGGCAGTTCACCACTGACATCCAGCTGGACCGCGATATCCCGCTGACCTTCGGCGGTGAGGAGGGCGACAAGGCCAAGACAGCCAATCTCAATGTGTACCTGTTGGTGACCAACGTGTTCAACACGGAGAATATCGTGGGTGTGTACCGCTACACCGGTTCGCCCACCAACGATGGCTACCTGTCCCAGCTGACGGACCGCACGCAGGTGGATCCCGATTCCTATCGCGACCTGTACACCCAGCGCATCAACAACCCCTTCAACTTCGGTGCGCCGCGGACCATCCGCCTCGGTGTACGCTTTGATTTCTGATGAATCCACACACGACGACCATGACCGGCACGATCGTTACCAGGACATTCGCTCTCAGCCTTGTGATGGCCGCCAGCACGCTGGCATCGGCCATGCCCCCGCCCATCCAGGGCAGTGGCCTCCAACGCACCAATGTTGCGGCGAACACGAAGGCGGCCGCCTGTTCCCCTGCCTCCCAGTCCACCGAGCTGCGCTTCAACAACGTGCGTGCGGTGATCGAGAACGGCGGCAACAAGTGGCAGGTGCGCGGCGGTACCAGCCGCTCGGGCTACGAGGTGCCCATCACCGTTGGCAACGACGGCCCCCGCTCCATCTATTCCGGCGGCCTTTGGATGGGCGGCATCTCCCAGGACGGACAGCTGAAGATGGCCGGTGTGCTCTACCGCCAGGGTGGACAGAACGATTTCTGGCCCGGCCCCTTGACCACCACCGGCGATGCCAGCGTGGACGATGTGGTCTGCCAGCAGTATGACAGGTTCTGGATCACCAAGCGCGAGGAGGCCATCCTGCACCAGGCCTACGCCTTCTGCAATGGCGATCCCGACTGCCTGAGCAACACCTTCCCGGATGGCTACACCATCCCCACCAGCTTCCTTCAGTGGCCGGCCATCGGCAACGTGGAGGCGGGTCAATCGCCCTACCTCGCACCCTTCATCGACTATGATGGGGATGGTGACTACTCACCCAGCGCCGGCGACTATCCCGATTACGGTTTCGAGACCACCGTGGAGGAGTGCAAGACAAAGGACCCCCAGGACCCCGTATCCCTGTTCGGTGACTACAACATCTACTGGATCTTCAACGACAAGGGCAACGCCCACACCGAGACCCAGGGCTTCCCCATCGGTCTTGAAGTTCGCGCACAGGCCTTCGCCTTCAGCTCGAACGACGAGATCAACAACATGACCTTCTATAACTACACGGTCATCAACCAGGGCTCCCAGACGCTGAACAATACCTACTTCGGTCACTTCGTGGACCCGGACATCGGCAACGCGGACGATGACTTCACCGGATGCGATGTGGGCCGCGGCATGGGCTATTGCTACAACTGGGACGACAACGACGAGACCACGCAGAGCGGTCTGGGGTATGGGAACCAGCCTCCTGCCGTTGGTGTGGACTTCTTCGAGGGTCCCTACCAGGATGCCGATGGCGTGGACAACCCCGGTCCGGAGGACGGACTGGCCTGCCAGGATTATGTGCTGCAGAAGGGCATTCCCTACGCGGGTCTTGGTATCGGCTACAGCGATGACATCATCGACAACGAGCGCTTCGGCATGCGGGCGTTCATCTACTTCAACCGTTCCGCCCCGAACGGCAACATCACCGACCCCAGCACCGCCATCCACTTCTACAACTACCTGCGTTCCATCTGGAAGAACAACAGGGAGCAGTCCTACGGCGGCATCGGCTACACGGAGAGCAACGAGTACACGCGTGCGTTCTACATGTTCCCCGATGACACCGATCCCATCGGCTGGGGTACAGGTTGCGTGCCGCAGGCCCCTTGGTCCGAGGAGAGCCCCACCCTTGCACAGCCCGACCGCCGCTTCGTGCAGAGCGCAGGTCCCTTCACGCTGCTGCCCGGCGCCTACAACAACGTTACCGTTGGTGTGGTCTGGGCGCGTGCCACCTCCGGTGGCGCAGCGGAGAGCCTGCGTCCCCTTCGCGTGGCCGACGACAAGGCACAGAACCTGTTCGACAACTGCTTCAAGATCCTCGATGGTCCCGATGCGCCTGAGCTGACCATCCGCGAGCTTGACCAGGAGCTGATCATCTACTTGACCAATCCTCCCGGCAGCAACAACGAAGGCCTCAGCTATGAGGAGGTGGACCCCGTGATCCCCACCTTCGGACCGAACGGTGAGACCCTTGACCGCAAGTACCGCTTCCAGGGTTACAAGGTGTACCAGCTGAGCGATGCGAACGTGAGCGTGGCCGAACTGGATGACATCAACAAGGCCCGCCTGGTGTACCAGGGTGACCTGGAGGACGGGATCTCCCAGATCATCAACTACCCGAACAACGAGCAGATCGGCCAGCCGGTGCCCATGGAGATGGTGGACGGGGCCAACCAGGGTGTGGTGCACAGCATCCGCATCACCGAGGACAAGTTCGCCCTCAGCGATCCCAAGCTGGTGAACTTCAAGACGTACTATTTCCTCGCCATCGCGTACGCCTACAACAACTACATCCCCTACGACATCGGTGCCCGCACCGGCCAGCCCTTCCCGTACGTGGCGGGTCGTAAAGGTGCCCGCGGTTCCATCCGGTCGGCCAGCGGCGTACCCCACAAACCTGCACCGGCCAGCGGTGGCACGGTGCTCAATTCGAGCTTCGGCATCAGCCTCCCCGTTACACGCCTGGAAGGGCAGGGCAACGGGCGCAATGCGTTGGAGATCACCCGGGAGACCGAGGATGCCATCGTGGCGGGAGCGCCCTGGCGTTCAGACCTGATGAAGTTCAAGCCCGGTCGTGGACCCGTCAACGTGCGCGTGGTGGATCCCCTGAGGGTGAAGACCGCTGATTTCGAGCTGCTGTTCC
>JBIJDX010000051.1:0-14200 GCA_044343855.1 Flavobacteriales bacterium | reverse complement strand
ACCATGAAGACCACTGAACGCATGAACGTCATACTGCACTGCTGCCCCGCCATTGCTGTGCTCTGCCTGTTCCTGAGCGCGGGGCCCGTGGTTGCCCAGCATCCCGTTCCAGCGCCGCCGCAGTCGCGCTCCATCCTCGTCACCGGCGGTACGGTGCATGTGGGCGACGGCCGCACCATCAGTGAGGGTGCCGTGGGCTTCCGCAATGGCCGCATCGACTATGCGGGCTACAACTACGGGGTGAAGGCCACTTACGACACCGTCATCGATGTCAGCGGCCAGCACGTGTATCCGGGCTTCATCGCTGCGGATGCCACCATCGGCCTGTCCGAGATCGAAGCGGTGCGCGCCAGTGTGGATGACTCCGACATCGGTGACCTGGAACCCGAGCTGCGCAGTGCCATCGCCTACAAGGCCGATTCGCGCCTTATCCCCACCATCCGCACCAATGGCATCCTTGTGGCGCAGGTGTGTCCGCGCGGGCTCACCATCAGCGGAACCAGTTCGGTGATGCAGCTCGATGCATGGGATTGGGAGCAGGCCTTGGTGAAGGCCGATGATGGCATCCACCTCAACTGGCCTGCGGCCTATGAACGCAGTGGTTGGTGGGCGGAACCGGGCGATACCGACAAGGCCAAGGACGATGCACGCGTCAGGCGCCTGGCTGCGCTGCGCGCCTTTTTTACGAGGGCACGGGCCTACGGCGATGTGGCGGAACCCGCCTCACGCGACCTCCGGTTGGAGTCCATGCGTGGCCTGTTCAATGGAGCCAGGACTCTTTTCGTGCATGCGGAGGCAGCCCGCGAGATCAGTGAGGCGGTGCTCTTCGCAAGGGAGATGGGCGTGAAACGCACCGTGCTGGTCGGTGGCTACGATGCATGGCGTGTGGCCGACATCCTGCGGGACAACAGGGTGGACGTGGTATTGCGCCGCCTGCACAGCCTGCCCCTGCGGCCCGAGGACGATATCGATCTGCCCTACCGTCTCCCGGCCTTGTTGAAGGAACGCGGCATCCGCTTCTGCCTTGGTTATGCCGGCGACATGGAGGCCATGGGATCGCGCAACCTGCCGTTCATCGCAGGAACGGCGGCGGCTTATGGATTGTCCGCGGAGGACGCGCTGCGCAGCATCACCCTCGATGCCGCAGCTGTGCTTGGCATGGATGATCGCCTCGGGAGCCTGGAGGTGGGCAAACAGGCCACCCTCATCGTGTCACGCGGTGATGCCCTCGACATGCGTGGCAACGCCCTCACGCATGCCTTCATCGACGGCCGTGCGATCGTGTTGGACGACCATCACCAGCAGCTGTATCGCGTTTACAGGGAGCGGATGGAGCGGGGTCAGTAGCCCAGTCGTTCGCGGGTGCGTGCCAGCACGGGCTGGGCCACCGCCCGTGCCTTGGTGGCGCCCGCCTGCAGTGCCCGGTCAAGTTCGGAGGTGTCCGCCATCAGGCGCCTGAAGGTGTCCCTCTCCCGACCGAATCCATCAAGCAGCACCTCCAGTAGGGCCTTTTTTGCATGCCCATAGCCGTAGCCCCCTGCACGGAACTTCGCAGCCATGTCGGCCGCGGCATCCGCAGGGGCCACCAGCTTGAACAAGCGGTACACGTTGTTGGCTTCGGGGTCCTTGGGTGCCTCCAACGGCTGGCTGTCCGTGACGATGCCCATCACATCCTGCTTCAGCTCCTTCTCCCCGGCGAAGATCCGCACCAGGTTGTTGCGGCTCTTGCTCATTTTCTCGCCATCGGTGCCGGGCACCACCATCACCTGCTCGTCGATGCGCGCATCGGGGACCACGAAGGTCACGCCCATCCGGTGGTTGAAGCGCTCGGCCACATCGCGGGTGAATTCGAGGTGCTGCATCTGGTCCTTCCCCACGGGCACGAAGTGCGCATCGTAGAGCAGGATGTCCGCCGCCATGAGCATGGGGTAGGTGAAGAGCCCGGCGTTCACATCCTCCAGGCGGTCGGCCTTGTCCTTGAAACTGTGGGCCAGCGCCAGGCGTGAATAGGGGAAGAAGCAGTTGAGGTACCAGCACAGCTCGGTGACCTCGGGCACGTCGCTCTGGCGGTAGAACACCGTGCGCGCCGGGTCGAGACCGCAGGCCAGCCACGCTGCGGCCACGGCGTGGGTGTTGCCCCGCAGCACCGCACCATCCTTGATCTGCGTGAGGGAGTGAAGGTCGGCGATGAAGAAGAAGGAGTCGTTGCCCGGCTGTTCGCTCAGGGCGATGGCCGGACGGATGGCGCCGAGCACATTGCCAAGGTGCGGTGTGCCGGTGCTTTGGATGCCTGTGAGGATGCGCGCCATGAGGGGTGGGAACCTGATCCGATACGAAGGCCCGAAGGTACCGGAGCTTGATCAGTCACGCCGTATTCGCATTCGCGACCGTTTTATCACTGTGAAGGCCTTCAGCAGTTCTTCACCACGTTCAGCGATGGCATTGGAAACATGATCGGCTTGCTCTGCGCCTGTCATTCCGTGCATGCGAATGAGGACCACCCCGGCATGAGCAGCCTTCATGCGATAGACCAATTCGCCGAAATCCTTGTCTTCTGTCAAAAGGAGCGAACCACGTGCATTCGCTTCGGACAGGACCACCAGGTCTTTCTTCCCGTTCAACTCGATCCTTGCGACAACGAGCTCGTGGCCATCGTTGATCAGCCGTTGCACTGTGCGCTGGTCAACACTTTCATCTGCAAGGAAGCGCATCGCCATCAGGATGCATAAGGCAGGTCCACATCATTGCGGATGGAACTCGCACCGAATTGCATGCAGGCGCGGATATCCGCCTCCGTCAGCTGGGGGTATCCCTCCAAGATGTCCTGGATCGGTTGGCCTGCGGCAAGTTTGTCCAAGATGAGGTCCACTGGTATCCGGGTTCCTTTGATGCACGGCTTTCCATACATCACCTCTGGATCGGCTGCAATATGAAGCTTCCAGTCAAGCATGCTCAAAGATAGCGCGGCAGGTGTTCCACAGCAACGGCCTTGCTCCCTCCAAGCTGGCTACATTCGCGCTCCCGTTCCATGGAACAGCACGCTGCCGCCCGCCACCGGGTGCCCGATGGTGAACAGCTCCGTTCGCCCTTGGCGCGCTGGCTCTTCCTGCCGCTGCGTTGGGTCTATAAGCTGTGGTTCGCGCTGGTGTTCTTCGGTTCACTGGTGGTGCTTTATCCCTACTTCCGCCTGCTGCTCGGTCATCCCGACCGGTATCCGCGTGCCTTCCGCATGAAGCGGCGGTGGGCCTTCTTTCTGCAATGGGCCATCGGCACACCGCAACAGGTGGAGCGCCGCGCAGACCTGCCTGCCGGGCCGATGGTGATCTGCTGCAACCATGGCAGCTACCTGGACATCATCCAGATGTACAACATCATCCCCACGTACTTCCTGTTCATGGGCAAGTATGAGCTGCTCAAATGGCCGCTCTTCAACATCTTCTTCAAGGGCATGAACATCGCCGTGAACCGCAGCAACCGCGTGGAGGCAGCCATGGCGCTGCGCCGCGCCGGTGAGGCGATCGATCGGGGCACCAGTATCGCCCTGTTCCCGGAGGGCACCATACCCGCCCATGCACCCCGCATGAAACCATTCAAGGACGGTGCCTTCCGTCTGGCCATCGAGAAACAGGTGCCCATTGTACCGGTCACATTCGTGGACCACTGGCGGCTGTTCGGCGAGCCCCTTGAGCTGTTCGCCCGTGCCAGGCCCGGCCGGGCCCGCGCAGTGCTCCATCCGCCCATTTCCACCAAGGGCATGTCCATCGATGATGTGGTAGCTTTGCGCCATCAGGTATACGCTGTCATCGAGGCCCCCCTCATGGAGTTCGCATCCCGTCATGCAGATCACTGAAGAGACACTGGACCGGATCGCCGAGCTGGCCAAGCTCGACTATAGCGATCCGGCCGCACGAGCCGCCATCCTTGCGGACATGGAGCGCGTGCTTGCATTCGTGGAGCGGCTCAACGAAGTGGATACGGCCGGCGTGGAACCGCTCATCTTCATGACCGAGGAGGAGAACGTGCTGCGGCCCGATGCGGTGATCCCCGGCGACATCGTCAGCAAACAGGACGCGCTGCGCAACAGCCCGGTGAAGGACAGCGACTACTTCAAGGTGCCCCGCGTGGTGGACAAGTGAGGGCGGCCCTCACTTGGCATCGCTCCACCTTGCCCGAGGACCCGTACCCAGTTCGCGCCAGCCGAAAACCAGGACGAGCGTTATGGCCGACATCAGGTTCACGGCCACGAAAGCGGTGACATGGGTGGCATCGCCTCCGTGCCAGTCAGGTAGCACAGGGATGAGGAAGAACGCACAGTTGCTGATGATCTGCATGATCAGCAGCACTGTCCCGCTGTGGGTCATGTTATAGGCCCAGGCCAGCAACACCGTGAGGCATACCATGCTGAGCAGGAACACCGGCCATGGATAGCCGTCGGGCACTCCTTCGCCGATGAGCAGCATGGGCAGGTACCAAAGGCCCCACGTGATCCCGATGATGATGCAGGATACAAGCGCTGAGTAACGCTCCTGCATGCGGGTGACGCAAAATTTCATCCATGCCGTCTCCTCCACGATGGCGATGCCGATGATGAACGGCAGGTTCATGACAAGACCCTCGAGCGACTTGAACGTGCCGCCGAAGAAATCGGGCACGAACCAGCCAGGCCATTCCGCGATGCCGAGCAGCACCAGTCCACCGATGCCCAGGTAGGTGAAGAGGATCTTCCACGAAAAGGCCAGCGCATACCAATGGGGTCCTACACGCCAGTTCAGGAACGCGCTGAACAGTTTGCGCAGGCCTGTCCCACCTTCCAGGTACCAGGTCAGCAACACGGCGAAGAGCAGTGGGCCAAAGGCCCGGAAACGGAACACCATCCAGGCCTCCGGAACATCGTGCATGTGGGCGCCTTCAGGCACCATCCATTTCACCAGGCCTACCACGATGAACTGATAGCACAAGGTGAGTGCGCAGAAGACCAGTACCGGAAATTGGCGGATGAATGCGCTCATGGGTTCGTCGAAAGGGTCGGCGAAGCTAACTGTCCACCGCCCGGATGTCAAGTTGTAACGTTGGCACAACACAAGCTTAACCTATTGCTTTGGGCGGACGGCCTGAGAGTACCTTCGCGGCCCACAAGAACCCCATTCACCATGTACGGCACCCTCCAAGCCCACCTGCAACAGGAACTTGCGGCCATTGAAGCGGCCGGCCTATTCAAGCGCGAACGGGTCATCACCAGTGAGCAGGCCGCGGAGATCACGGTCAACGGGCGCCAGGTGCTCAACTTCTGCGCCAACAACTACCTGGGCCTCTCCTCGCACCCCGAGGTGTTGAAGGCTGCCCATGCGACGCTGAATACCCATGGATTCGGCATGAGCAGTGTGCGCTTCATCTGCGGTACGCAGGACATCCACAAGGAGCTGGAGGCCAAGCTGGCCACCTTCCACGGCACCGAGGACACCATCCTGTACGCAGCCTGCTTCGATGCCAATGGAGGGGTGTTCGAACCGCTTATGGGGGAGGAGGACGCCATCATCAGCGATGCCCTGAACCACGCCAGCATCATCGACGGGGTGCGCCTGTGCAAGGCGAAGCGCTACCGCTACGCCAACAATGACATGGCGGATCTGGAGGTGCAGCTCAAGGCGGCCCGTGGCGATGGAGCCCGGCACATCATCATCGTCACCGATGGCGTCTTCAGCATGGATGGCATCGTGGCCGACCTGAAGGGTATCTGCGACCTGGCCGACCGATATGAGGCCCTGGTGATGGTGGATGAATGCCATGCCGCAGGCTTCATCGGAAAGACCGGCAGGGGAAGTGTGGAACAGTGCGGGGTAATGGGGCGGGTGGATATCATCACCGGCACGCTGGGCAAGGCGTTGGGTGGAGCGATGGGGGGATATACCACCGGTCGCAGGGAGATCATCGAGATGCTGCGTCAGCGCAGCAGGCCCTACCTGTTCAGCAACTCGCTCGCTCCGGCCATCGTGGGGGCCGGCATCGCGGTGATCGACCTGTTGAGTCGCAGCACCGAACTGCGTGACCGGCTCGAGCATAATGTGGACCGTTTCCGCTCCGGTATCGAGGCCCTTGGCTTCAGGACGCGGGGCGCCGGTGCAGCCATCGTTCCGGTGATGCTGGGTGATGCCAAGTTGAGCCAGGTCATGGCGGACAGGCTGCTGGAGGAGGGCATCTATGTGATCGGCTTCTTCTATCCGGTGGTGCCCAAGGATACCGCACGCATCCGTGTGCAGTTGAGCGCAGCCCATACTGACGGCCATATCGACCATGCGTTGGCCGCCTTCGCCAAGGTGGGACGGGAGCTTGGCGTCATCCGTTGACATCATGCCCGGCGGTGTTGCCGGTCGGTTGCATACAGGTCGTTCCTTGCTGATGTCCAGCCAGTTGGTTGTGCGTGCGCCAAGGCTTTGAACAGGTGTTTGTTGGTTTTGCGGAAAAGGATCTATCTTCGCAGCCCGTTTTCGGGGAAACCCTATACAAAAGCACACACACGTGGCTTCGACGACACACACCACCAGCATGGCCAATGCGGCCACCGTGCAGCCGGAATGGCTCATCGTGGACGCGGAGAACGAGGTCCTTGGACGCCTCGCCAGCAAGGTCGCCATGATCGTACGTGGCAAGCACAAGCCTTCCTTCACCCCGCACGTCAATTGCGGCGATCATGTCATCGTGATCAACGCCGACAAGGTGCGCCTCACCGGTGGAAAGATGGGCTACAAGGAATACCAGCGCTTCAGCGGCTATCCCGGAGGCCGTTCCGTTGAGATCGCCAAGGACCTGTTGACCCGCAAGCCCGAAGCAATGGTGGAGATCGCCGTTCGTGGCATGCTCCCCAAGAACCGCCTGGGCCGCCGCCTTTTCAACAACCTCCATGTTGTTGCCGGCTCCGCGCACAAGCATGAAGCCCAGAAGCCCCGTACGTTCGACTTGAACACGATCAAGTAAGATGGAACCTGTCATCAGCCTCGGCCGCCGCAAGACCTCCGTTGCCCGCGTCACCCTCACCGAGGGCACCGGAGAGATCACCGTCAACGGTCGCGATGGGAAGGAGTACTTCCCCATCACCATGCAGCAGTTCAAACTGCAGCAGCCCTTCCAGCTCACGGACACCGTGGGCAAATTCGATATCGTGGCCCGTGTGGACGGCGGCGGGATCACCGGCCAGGTCGATGCCCTTCGCCTGGGTATCGCCCGCGCCCTGGTGGCCGTTGATGCCGAGCACAAGCCCAAGTTGAAGGCCGAGGACCTCATGACCCGCGACCCCCGTGCCGTGGAACGCAAGAAGTTCGGTCGCAAGAAGGCCCGCAAGCGTTACCAGTTCAGCAAGCGTTAACGTCCCAGCGCTTGTTCAGGATCCAATCCCGCTGGACTGCCCTTGTGCACTGAGAACGTCGAAGTGTGCAAGGGCGCTACCAGCGGGATGCCTGTTTCACCGGGAACAAGGAAAGTGAACCAAATCAATTAGGACAATGGCCCGTTTGGAATTCAAACAACTGCTCGATGCAGGCGTGCACTTCGGTCACCTGAAGCGCAAATGGCATCCCAACATGGCGCCCTACATCTTCGATGAGAAGAAGGGCATCCACATCATCGACCTCAACAAGACGGCGGTGAAACTGGAGGAGGCGACCGCCGCCATGAAGAACATCGCACGCGGCGGCAAGAAGATCCTTTTCGTGGCCACCAAGAAGCAGGCCAAGGACATCGTGGCCGAAAAGGTGAAGCCCACGGGAATGCCCTTCGTCACCGAGCGCTGGAGCGGTGGCATGCTCACCAACTTCGGAACCATCCGCCGCACCATCAAGAAGATGGCCACCATCGATCGCATGAAGACCGATGGAACCTTCGACAACATGAGCAAGCGCGAGCGACTTCAGGTCTCCCGCCAGCGTGACAAGATGGAGAAGAACCTGGGCTCCATCGCTGACCTCACCCGTCTGCCCAGTGCCCTGTTCGTGGTGGATATCGTGAAGGAGCACATCGCCATCGCCGAAGCCCGCAAGCTTGGCATCCCCACCTTCGCCATGGTGGATACCAACAGCGATCCCATGCTGGTGGATTACGCCATTCCAGCCAACGACGACGCCACCAAGAGCATCGAGCTCATCGTGGATGAAATGATCAAGGCCATCAACGAGGGTCTTGAGGAGCGCAAGAACGCACCCGAACCAGCCGCCGAGGAGGCCGAGGACGGTGAAGCATCCGAGGTGACCGTGGCGGAAGCCACGGGATCCGCTGACGGCGCCACTGAAGCGAACAACTGAACATGAGCACCATGGCTATCACCGCTGCTGATGTGAACAAACTGCGCCAGATCACCGGCGCAGGCATGATGGACTGCAAGAAGGCCCTCACCGAGGCCAACGGCGATTTTGACACCGCCATCGACCTGCTGCGCAAGCAGGGCCAGAAGGTGGCCGCCAAGCGCGCCGACCGCGATGCCACCGAGGGTCTCGTCTTCGCCCGCACCTCCGCGGATGGTTCCAAAGGGGTGCTCGTATGCGTGAACTGTGAGACCGACTTCGTGGCGAAGAACGCCGATTTCACCGCGATGGCCGAGCGCATCACCGACATCGCCCTCGCGCATGGTTTCGACAGTGTCGATACGCTCAGGTCTGCGGCCTACGACACCAACGGCCAGACCATCGCCGAGAAGCTGGTGGAACAGACAGGTGTGATCGGTGAGAAGATCGACGTGAGCGCCTGTCACTCCCTGAGCGCCGCCTACGTGTATGCCTACAACCACCCCGGCAACAAGGTCGCCAGCCTCGTTGGTCTCAGCAAGGCGGGGCATGAGGGCATCGCCAAGGATGTGGCCATGCAGGTGGCCGCCATGGCTCCCATAGCGCTGGACAAGGGCAGCACCCCGCAGAGCGTCATCGACAAGGAGCTGGAGATCGGCAAGGAGCTCGCCATTCAGGAGGGGAAGCCCGCTGACATGGCAGAGAAGATCGCCCAGGGCCGTCTGAACAAGTTCTTCAAGGAGAGCACCCTGCTTGCCCAGGAGTTCATCAAGGACAACAAGCTGAACGTGGAGCAATACGTGAAGACGGTCGACAAGGAACTCACCGTTACAGGGTTCAAGCGCCACTCGCTGACCATCTGATGCGCCCGGATAATTGACATGGGGAGGGGGGCTTCGGCCTCCCTCTTTTATTTTTCACCCCGCACAACGAACACCGCATGGCCACCACCTACTCCCGCATCCTCCTGAAGCTCTCCGGCGAAAGCCTCATGGGTGACAAGTCCTATGGCATCGATAGTGTCCGGCTCGGACTGTATGCCGATGAGATCATCGCCGTGGCGCAGATGGGAGTGCAGGTGGCCGTGGTGATCGGCGGAGGCAACATCTACCGTGGCATGCAGGCCGAGGGTGCCATCGATCGTGTGCAGGGCGATCACATGGGCATGCTGGCCACCGTCATCAACAGCCTCGCACTGCAAAGCGCGTTGGAGGCCAGGGGTTACCAGACACGGCTGCTCACGGCGATAAAGATGGAACAGATCGCGGAACCCTTCATCCGCCGCCGCGCGGTAAGGCACCTGGAGAAGGGTCGCATCGTGATCTTCGGGGCCGGCACGGGCAATCCCTACTTCACCACCGATACGGCCGCCAGCCTGCGGGCCATCGAGATCGAGGCCGATGTGATCCTGAAGGGCACCCGGGTGGACGGCATATACACCGCCGATCCCGAGAAGGACAGCAGTGCCACGAAGTATGAGCGGATCACGTTCGACGAGGTGTACGCCCGCGGGCTGAACGTGATGGACATGACGGCCTTCACCCTGTGCAAGGAGAACAATCTGCCCATCATCGTCTTCGATATGAACAGGGCCGGCAACCTCATGCGCCTTGTTCACGGCGAGCAGGTGGGCACCAGGGTGGAGCTCTGACAGCTCAGGCGCGCGTGGCGATGACCAGGTACCCGTGCACCTCGTAATTGCGGGGTGCACGGCTGGCGGCACGGAAGAAGGCGTGGCCGCAACCCGGGCGCATGCGATCGTGGAGTTCCACGGCGATGGTGCGGATGCGGTCCATCCATCCCTGCTCCGCATGGTCGAACAGCTCCAGTTCGCCGCCTTCGATGTCCAGCTTCAGCAGGTCGCATTGCGTCCATCCGGCCTCGTTCAGCAGCGTTGCCACGCTTACGGCGCGGATGCCCTGTTCGCCGGCCCTCAGAGGCCGTGCGTGAAAGGACGAATGACGAAGGCCCTCGCGTTCGAAGCCGATCGTGCCGTCGACCGGGGCAAGGGCGGCCTGCACCGCGCGCACACCCGGCACACCCTGAAGATTGCGTTGCAGCAGGGCGAAGTTGGCCGGGTCCGGTTCCACTGCGATCACCTCCACATGGGGCCATCGCGCCTTGAACCACAGGGTGGCCATCCCGATGTTCGCGCCGGCATCGATGAGGGTGCGCGGGGCCTCCGCAAGCGGGAAGCGGTAACCGTGATCCATCACCACCTCATCGAAGATGGCCAGGTCGCTGGTGCCCGTGCGAATGGTCAGGGGGGCAGCAAGTTCGGGAACGATGATGCGCGCAAGCCTGCCGGGGGGGCGGCGCTTCAGGAAGAGGATGCGCAGACCGGTGATCGGTCCCAGGCGGAGCATGTGCTGCACCAGGTGCTTCAGGGCTTTGCGGACGCGCATGGGCGGCCAAGGTAAGCGGTGGTTCGGACCGCTTCGTTCACCCGCTGGCTTTCTGTTAATTTCGCGCTCCATTCCGACCGCCATGATCGACACCGCCGCCGTGATCAAGACCTGCGAGGAGCACATGCAGAGTGCGTATGTGCACCTGGACAACGAGCTTACCAAGATCCGTGCCGGTGCAGCCAGCCCCGGCATGCTGGAGACGGTGCGGGTGGACTATTACGGGCAGATGGTGCCCATCTCCCAGGTGGCTGCGATCAATACCGGTGATGCCCGCACACTCTTCGTGAAGCCCTGGGAGAAGAAGATGATCGATGCCATCGAGAAGGCCATCATCGCGGCCAACCTCGGGTTCAACCCCAGCAATAACGGCGAGAGCGTCATCATCCATGTGCCGATGCTCACCGAGGAGCGCCGTAAGGCCCTGGTGAAGGCTGCGAATGCCGAAGGTGAGCATGCCAAGGTGGGTGTGCGGAGCAGCCGCCAGAAGGCCATGGAGGCCATCAGGGCAGCCAAGAAGGAGGGTATGCCGGAGGATGCCGCCAAGGGCCTCGAGGCCGAAGTGGAGAAGCTCACCGGCGGCTTCAACAAGAAGATCGAAGCGCTCATCGACGCCAAGGAGAAGGACATCATGAAGGTCTGAGGGCATGCGCACATGAGTCCATGTGCACATGAAACTAGGCCCACACTGGGCTCCCTTCACTGCAATTCCTGCACATTTCGATGCTGCTGCGCGCTGTGAGCAGCTTCCGGCGAAAGTCGTTGTACGCATCACTGTGCCACAGTTCGCGGAAGCCGTGGGTGCGCAGGTCGCCGAGCACATGGTGCGCATCCTTGTCGAAGCAGCAGGGCACCACCCGCCCGTCCCAGGTGATCACGCAACTGTGCCACATCTTCCAGCAGTCGTCGCCTAGCTTGTTCTTCACCCCCCAAACCCCTGAAGGGCTGCGTTCGTATCGGGCGTATTTGTCCTGCGTGGGGATGAGCGGATGATCGTCGTGCGGATCATGGATCTGGGCGGTCTTCAGCCAGAGGTCGTCCACGCCTATCCGCCTGGCGAGGGCGCGTGCCTCAGGGATCTGGTGCTCGTTCGGCTTCACCACCAGGAACTGGAACACCACATGGGGCGTGCGGCTCTTCAGCCGGCGCTTCCACTCCACAACGCGCTGTGCGCCTTCGATCACCTTGGCCAATTCGCCTTCACGACGGTACTGGGCATACGTGTCCTGCGTTGTGCCATCCAGGGAGATGATCAAGCGGGCAAGCCCGCTGCGCACTGTGGCCTCGGCCTTGGCATCGTCGAGGAAGTGGGCGTTGGTGCTGGTGGCAGTGTACAGCCCCCTGTCGGCAGCGTAGTGCACCATGTCCAGGAAACCCGGGTTGATGTATGGCTCGCCCTGGAAGTAGAAGGTGAGTGCCCAAAGGTCCGGGGAGAGCTCGTCGATAACGCGGCTGAAGAGGTCGTGCCTGAGGTTGCCCGTGGGCCGCGTGAAGTTGCGCAGGCCACTGGGGCATTCAGGGCAGCGCAGGTTGCAGGCAGTGGTGGGTTCGAAGCTGATGCTGAAGGGCATGCCACCGATGTGCGGCACCCCACTGCGTTTGGCACGCAGAAAGCTGGACCACAGACCCCACGCGTTGCGCACGCGCCGCACGGTGCCTCTTTCCGCCCATAGCCGGGTATCCCGCAGTGCCGCCCTCATACGGACGCAAGGTATGCCGCCCGATGGCTCTTACCTTGTGCCGGTCAACGCGCCCCGGCACCCAAGGGAGGACCTGAACCGCATGCGCATCCTTCAACTGTTACTGTTCGCGGCAGCGGCGGTCACATGCAGCGCCCAGACCGTGGTTAATGGCCGTGTGCTGGACGCCTTTCGCGGTCAACCGCTCGCCTTCGTTCACGTCGTGCCCGAGGGCATGCGTGAAGGCACCACGACCGACATCGATGGGCGCTTCAGCATGGTGCTGCCCGACGGTCCCCGGTTGCTGCGCTTCAGCTATGTGGGCTACAAGCCGCTGCAGCGCATGGCCGGGGTGGATGGACCCATGCTGGTGAGCATGGAACAGGCGGCCATGGAACTGTCCGAGGTGGAGATCCGCCCCGGTGAGAACCCGGCCCTGCGCATCATCGAGCAGGCTTACCGCAACCGTCACCGCAATGACGGGCTCACCCGCAGCGCCTACCGGTACACCAGCTACTCCAAGACCATCTTCACCGGCGATGTGGACAGTGCGCTCCTGGCGGATCCCGCCCGTATCGCTGCGCTCGACACCTCCGATCGTGAGGCCGTGGACTTCTTCCAGCGCCAACACATCCTGCTGGTGGAGAGCGCCACCAAGCGCAGCTTCCGACCACCTGCACAAAGTCGAGAGGAAGTGCTCGCCATGCGCGTGAGCGGCCTGAAGGACCCTTCCTTGCTGGCCGCAATGGCCTCCACGCAGACCTTCTCCATCTATGCCCCGCAGATCTCCATCGGTGAACGCACCTATGTGGGTCCCATCGGTCCGGGAACCGCCGATCGCTACCTCTACATCCTGGAGGACACCCTGTACCAGGACCGCGACTCGGTCTTTGTGATCCGCTTCCTGCCGCGACCGGGCAAGCGGTTCACTGCACTGCAGGGCGTGCTCTACATCCACACCGATGGTTTCGCGGTGCAGAACGTCATCGCAGAACCGGTGAACCAGGAGGCCGGGCTGGGCATCAAGATCCAGCAGCAGCACGCGCGCCAGCGTGGTGGACGGTGGTTCCCGGTGCAGCTCAACACATTCTACCAGCTGAACAGCGTGCAGGTGAACAACTTCAAGCTGCTGGGCGTGTCGCGCACCTACTTGAAGGACATCGAGTTCCTGGAGGCCATGGAACGCAGGGAATTCCGTGGCCCCGAACTGGTGTTGGAGCCTGTCGCCCTCAGGCGGGACAGCAGCTTCTGGGCCAGCGTGCGCACAGATAGCCTCAGTGCGAAGGAGCTGCTTACCTACCACACCATCGACAGCATCGGAGAGGCCGAAGGACTGGACCGCAAGCTCAGGCTGGTGGGCTACCTGGCCACAGGGCGCGTGCCGCTGGGTCCGGTGGATGTGCGGCTGGACCAGTTGTTGCGCTACAACGGCTATGAAGGCCTGCGCGCGGGGCTCGGGCTCGCCACCAATGACCGTGTGTCGCGCCACGTGAGCCTGGGCGGCTACTTCGCTTATGGCACCAAGGACAAGGCCTGGAAGTACGGGGGTGACCTGACCATCCGTCCGTGGGCCGCCCGCAACACGCGCCTGCGCCTGGCCCATGCGTACGATGTGGACGAGAGCGGCGGTGTCCGCTTCCCGGGCCGTGCCTGGTCGCTCAATACCGAAAGCTATCGCCAGGTGTTCGTGGACCGTATGGACCGGATCGAGCGCTTCGAGGCGGAGCTGAGCTTCCGCACGGGCAGCAGCCTGCAGTGGTGGTTGGGCACGGAACGCAGCGAGCGCGACAACCTCATCGGCTACCGGTATGCGCGGACGGCAGGGGAGGGTGTGACCGTCCTGGAG
>JBIJDX010000049.1:0-14245 GCA_044343855.1 Flavobacteriales bacterium | reverse complement strand
TTGAGCCCTGCCAATTACACCGGTATCGACCTGTTGCAACGGGTGATGCCCTGAGGCATGCAGCCACGCACCGGGACACGACGCAGGCGCTGGGTCCGAATCGCCGTGCTTCTCGCACTGACTGCGGCGATGGTGGTCTGGTGGTGCGACCGGCGCGTGACGCGCATGGCGGCGCCCTTCGTGCATGATACCGTTGATGCGGTGCCTGCGCTGGACATGGCCGTGGTACTGGGCACCTCGGACCGGGCGCGGGGCGGGCTGCCCAACCGCTATTTCACGCATCGCATCGACGCGGCCGCGGCGTTGTACGAGGCCTGCAAGGTACACCACTTCATCCTTAGCGGCGACAATCGCCACGTGAGCTACAACGAGCCCTGGGCCATGCGCCGTGCGTTGATGGAGGCGGGCGTGGACAGCAGCCACATCACCCTTGACTTCGCCGGCTTCCGCACACTGGATTCCATGGTGCGGGCGAAGGAGGTGTTCAAGCAGCAACGCTTCGTGGTGGTGAGCCAGCGCTTCCACACCGAACGGGCAGTGTTCATCGCACGCGCACGGGGCATCGATGCGGTGGGCTATGCTGCAGCGGACGTCAGTGCCTCCTATGGCTTCAAGACCCGGTTGCGTGAGAAGCTGGCCCGCGTGAAGGCACACCTCGACCTGCTCTTCGGCGTGGACCCGCACTTCCTGGGAGAACCGGTTATCCCGGGCACTCAGGTGTTGCCCGGAAGTACGTCCTAGATGCCGAACTCCACCTGGAACATGAAGGTCCATGCATTACCAGGATGACCCAAAGCGGGCCGGGCCTCGATCCATCGGTAGCCCGCGTAGGCCTGCAATTTGATGCGATGCCCATTGAGGTAGCGTGTGCAACCGAGCTGGGCCTCTTCCGTGCGCTCGCGCAGTTCAACACAATTCGGCGTAGGGCGTGGTCCGGGTGTAACGGGTGGCCACTTCAAAGCGGTTGCGGAAATAGCGGCTCAACTGTGCGTTGATGCCCGTGCCGGTGCTCACGAAGCGGACCGATCCCGCATCGCTTACCGTGATGGGGTCGGAACTGCGGCGATCGAAGTACTCGCCCAGCAGCGCCCAGCCCTGATACTTTAACATCAGATCCGCGATGAAGGTGTTGATGTCGCGCGGTTCGTAAAGTTCCGTTCCCAACTGGCCGCCGGTGCGGTAGGCGTTGTCGTTGGCACTGTATCCTGCTCCGATGCTCAAGCGGGGCCTGGGTTCCAGTTCGAGGTCGCCTTCGGAGTAATCGCCATTGTTGGTGAAACGCCCCAGCGGCAGCCATTCCACGCGCCCTGTGTACGCCATGCCGGCATCTCCGGGTGCTGTGCCGCGCCCATCTCCCGTGGTGAACGCTCCCTTGACCTGCACCTCCTGCTCACCGACGGGAACCGTCCAGTAGGCAAAAAGTCCGAAGTCGCGATCCAGGGTATAGAGACCGTTGGCGATGGACCTGTCGGGGAACTGAAGATTGCCTGAGGAGATGACACGCTCGCGGTTGCCTGGCAGCTTGCTCTGCCCGAAGCCGAAATAGAGATGCTTGGAAGGATGATAATAGACCATGGCATCGCGCACGGTCTGTGGCGCACCGGACTCAAGGTCGATATCCGATCGGGCGAAGGAAAGTTGGAGGTAGTAGCGGAAGCGCCTGTTGAGCACGAATCCATCGAAGCGCAACCGGAGGCGGCGGATGCGCCCATCAACGGACTCCGCACTAAGGTCATCGCCGGCCACGGAAGTGAAGCCCAGCCTGCTCTGCATGCGGAAGCGCAGGTTGAGCAGGAACATGGAATCCTGCGCAATGCTGATGCCGTTCCTCGCATCGAGCAACGCGCGTTCATCGCGCTCGGTCTGGGCATTCAGCGTTACAGGCAGGAGCAGCCAGAGGACCGACAGCCAGTGGAGCGAACGGTGGTACATCGCCCGACAAATGAACGAAGTTCATCGGATGCAGGAGGCATCCAGCGGCCGAAGGTGGATAACCTTGTTAACAAGACCGGCCGTACCCGGTTCGACCGGCACGTGCGGTCCATCGAACTTCGCGGGAACGGAAAGCACCATGCTCACAGCGCTGTTCGGAAAGCGGAAGATCGCAGAGGAAAAACTGGCGAACGCGTTCATCCATGCCCTGTTCGAATTCACCGAGCAGGGCTTCCCGCTGATCTGTGCGGAGATCAACGAGTCTCCCGAGTTCATCACCCCCCCCGAGGTGGACCCGTCGAACGATGTGACGTTCGCGAAGATCCTGCTTGCCGGAAACCTCACCGAGATGGGACGGGCACTTGGACCCGGCACCGACAAGCGGGTCCAGGGACTGTGTATTTCGAAGTTCGCCGCTGCGCTGGAGCTTGACACCACCAGCCTTGAAGCCGAGTTGAACGCGCTCCGCAGCCGGATGGACCGGTTGAACTTCCCGAGCAAGAACACGGTCTATGGGATGGCCAAGGCCCTCTTTGCGGAATACGACCTGTTCTGCTTCCAGGACGTGTACTTCCGCGAGCAACGTGCACCCAACCCGATCGTGCTCAAGCGGCTGAACGGGCTCATGGGCTACTTCCTCTGGAACTGGACCGACGTGGCTGCGGAGTACCGCATCGTTTGAACCTGCGGCCTGTTGGGAGTATCTCACCGGCCTGCGGCGAGCTTGACGGGTTCAGCGCCCAACACCCAACTTCTCCTCCGCCATGGTGGCGATGTGCCCGCCGATGGCAAGTGCCGCCGTGGCCGCCGGTGAAGGTGCATTGAGCACATGGATATGCGCCCCGCTGCGCTCGATGCGGAAATCGTCCACCATGTTGCCATCGGTGCCCAGCAGCATGGCCCGCACACCTGCGCGACCGGGTTGGATGTCCTCCATGGTGAGCGAAGGGATCAACCGCTGCAGGGTGCGCAGGAAGAGCCTCTTGCTGAAGGCACGCCGGTATTCATTGATGCCGTAGCTCATGTTGCGCATGAACAGCTTCCAGGTGCCGCCATAGGTGAGCGCGTCCCAGCTGTCCTTCAGGTCGAAGTCGGTCTTGCCGTAGCCTTCGCGCTTGAAGGTGAACACCGCATTGGGGCCGCACTCGATGCTGCCATCGGTCATGCGCGTGAAGTGTACGCCCAGGAAAGGGAAGCGCGGATCGGGCACCGGATAGATCAGGTGCTTCACCTTGTGCCTGCCCTGTTCGGTGAGGTCGTAATAATCACCACGGAAGCCCACGATCCGCTCTGCTACGGTGGCCCCGTCCTGCCGTGCCAGTCGATCGCTCTGCAACCCGGCACAGAAGATCACCCATCGGGCCCGATACGCACCCTTGCTGGTGCGCACGATGCTGTGTCCTTCGCGCTGTTCCACACCACGGAACTCCTCCTCCAAGGCCACGCGGCTGGCCGGGTTGATGCCCAGGGCCACACGGGCCATGGTATTGGTGGCTCCGCGGAAATCGATGATGCCTGTGCAGCCCACGTGCACGCCAGCCACGCCTTCGCAATGGGGTTCGATCTCCTTCACCTCGGCGGCCGTGACGCGGCGCATGCCCTCAATGCCATTGGCCACACCGGTATTGTAGATCTTCTCCAAACGGGGCAGCTCATCATCCGTTGCCGCCACGATCAGCTTGCCGCAGATGTCGTGCTTCACCCCATGCTCCCTGGCGAAGGCCACCAGTTCGCGCCGACCTTCCACACAGTTCTTCGCCTTGTAGCTGCCCGGCTTGTAATAGATGCCACTGTGGATCACCCCGCTGTTGTTGCCGGTCTGGTGATCGGCCAGTGCCTTCTCCTTTTCCAGCAGCAGGATTCGCAACGCCGGGTGGCGCGTCTGCAACTTGTAGAGGGTTGCGGCACCCACGATGCCTCCTCCCACGATGATCACATCCCAGTTCGTTGTTGCGCTCATGGGTACCTGTGCAAGCGGGTGCGAAGGTACGCGGTGGAAGGGCCTTCGAAATGGCCGCCGTCGGGGCTATTCCTCCGCCCGCACAACGGGCACCTCACGGCGCGGCACCATGAAGAGCAGCACCATGCCCACCACGAAGAAGCTGCCGATGATGAGCACCGAATTGCGCAGGTCTCCGGTAAGCTGGAACACAAGACCGTAGGCAAGCGTACCGAGCACGGTCGAGAGATAGTAGCTCACATCGTAGAAGGAGAAGTAGGAGGCATGGTCAATGGTCTCGGGCAGGAACTTGGAATAGGTGCTTCGCGAGAGCGCCTGACTGCCGCCCATCACCAGCCCCACGCCAGCCGCCAGCAGATAGAACTCATGGGCCCAGTGAATGGTATACGCCATCACGCACAGGCCCACCCACACGACGGCCCCCATCATGAGGGCGCCGATGTTGCCGAAGCGTTTGCTAAGCCAGACGAAGAGCTGTGCACCCACCACGGCCACCAGCTGGATGAGCAGGATGCTGGTGATGAGGCTGGCATCGTCGATCGGCATCACCTCGCCTGTCGGGCCCAGCTGCTTGATCTCCTCCTTGGCGTAGCCCACCGCCAGGTACATCACGGTCTGGATGCCCATGTTGAGCACGAAGAAGGCCATGAGGAAGCTGTTGAGGCGCTTGGTGCTCTGCAGTTCCCTCCACACCTTCCGCAGCTCGCGATAGCCGGAGGCGACGACATTGCCCTGTGGGCGGCGGCCGTACTGATCATCGGGCAGCACCCGGAAGGCGAACTGCGCGAATCCGACCCACCAGAGCGCCACGGTGATGAAGGTGAGGCGCGCAGGCAGACCACCCTGGTCCGGGATGCCGAGCAGGGTCACACCGTCACCATCGGGGTCCATGACCATGGCCAGGTTCACCACCAGCAGCAGCACACTGCCGATGTAGCCCATCATGTAACCGCGCGCGCTGATGCGGTCATGGTCCTCCCTATCCGCGATCTCGGGCAGGAAGGCGTCGTAGAAGATGAGGCTGCCACTGAAGCCTGCGCAGGCCAGCATCACCAGCAACAGGCCGCTCCAAAGGTCGTCGAGGCTGAAGAAGTACAGCCCTGCACAACTGGCGGCACCCAGGTAGCAGAACGCCTTCAGGAAGGCCTTCTTCTGTCCGGTGCTGTCGGCGATGCCGCTGAGGATGGGCGAGATCAGCGCCACCACCAGGAATCCGGCCGAGAGCGCATAGGAATAGAGGGACTGGGCAGGGAGGCCATGGCGTTGCAGCACAAGGTCCACGCCGCCAGCATTGGTGATGGCACTGTAGAAGATTGGGAAGACGGCCGACGTGATGGTGAGCGAATAGACCGAGTTGGCCCAGTCGTACATGGTCCATCCGCGTATGATGCGGCGGTCGCCCTTGCGGATGGGTGCGGGTGACATTCCGGGGAAAGGTAAGTGCGCGCCGTAAATGCAGGAAGGCGCCCGGGCGGGGCGCCTTCCTGCATTTCATGCTCGGCAACGAACTGTAAATGGCCTCTGGCCGCTAACTGCTTCAAATGAAGAGAAGCAATATGAGCATAACCGTCACGATGCCAATAACCAACCCTGCAGTCGCCAAACCCTTGCCCCGACCGCCCCGTCTATTTATCTGGCCCAATGCAATCGCTGAAAGTACTATTCCTACAATAGGAAAGAAAAATGATGTGACAAATCCAGCGATTGCCATTCCGTTGGTTTTATCGTTATCATCTTCCTCCGGCGAGGGATTTAGAGGTCGCACCTGAGTGGGCTTATACTCCTGCTTGAGGTGCTGATAGGGGGGGTGTTGAACACCCACGACGTGGGTAGTTACAGATGCAGAAACATCCGTTCCTAACGCAGGCTGCTCATAACCAACCTCCTCTTTGTGGATGTCTACATTTAAATCCACCTCGCCGACAACTGGCTCTTGTACTATGGGGTCTTTATGGGTAGCTTGTACCTGAAATTTTTGTGTGATGGCTTCTTTCGCCCTCCATTCTATACGCTCACCGTTCGCCAAATGGGTTCGTTCGGTCGCACACGAAGCAAGCAACACCGCTGTAGCGGTAATCAAGGTTAAATTAGCCTTCATTTGAGTTGTTTTTTGAAACGAATATAAAACATTTTATCATTATGGTATGCTTATTTATCACCTGAGAACGACCTCCACGCGCCGGTTCTTGCTCATGCCCATGTCGGTCCCGGAGGTGTCGACGGGTTCATCGCCGTTGCGTGCCGCCACGCTGATGCGCGCGGCGTCGATGCCGCTCTCCACCAGGGCCTCCTTCACCGCCTCCGCCCGTTCGGTGGCCAGGCTCGCCAGATCGGGACGCATGCGCGTACGCTCCACCTCGGTGGCATCGAGGTGTCCTACGAGTTCCACCTTGATGGTGGCATCCTCCTTCATGGCTGCGGCCATCTCCTCCACCCAGGGCGCCATGGATGCGTCCAGGTTGCGCTGGAACCGCTTGAAGTAGAACACCTGCTTGTCCACCCTTGCCGCCGGTTTCATATTGGGCGCACTTACGCCACGGCGGCTGAAGATGAACTCGCTCTGCACCTCCTTGAGCTGCTCGCACGTGCAGGATCGGCGGTCGGTAATGGGATAGACCTCCACGTTGTCGATGTAATAGTAGGCGGAGAACACCTGTACCCGGGTCTCTCCCCGCGGGCGCTTGGTCTTCACATTATCCGTCTTGTCGGTGGCTTGGAAATTGCCGATGACCATCCACTGCTCATTGCCGGATGATTCATACACACCACAAACCCCCTGCCAGCTGTCCATGTCGGTGTACACCTTGCTGCGTACCGCCGGCACCTTCACCTCGTAGGTCAGGCTCGAGGCCTCCTCCTCGTTGGTCTGCTGTTTGCTAAACCAGGCGCCGAGCTCATTGGTCGCGTACTTGCTGAGGTCACCGAGCGAGGTGTAGAAGCGGACACAGTACAATGAATCCTTCTTCATCTTGAACTTCAACTGTGTCTGCAGGTAGGTGCGGGGCTCCTTGTTCTGGTAGCTCCACCAGCGCACACCCACGTAATTCTTGCCACTGAGGGCGGTCTGGTCGCCGGCGAAATTGCGCGGGGTCGAAACGGTGCTTTCCACGGTGGCATCCTCACTGAACAGGTCCACTTTCTTACCCGTGGCGGAACTCCATCCATTGGCGTACTGGATGCCACCGGGGCGCTTGAGCTTCTTTCCGTCCATCAGTTCGAAATCGCCGTTGGCGACCCAGTTGCGGTCCGCGTTGATGGATTGCGAAGAGAGCTGGAGGCCGCAGGAAAGAGCAGCGAGGAGGAGGAAGTTGCGCATGGTGGTCCTTGATATGGTCCGAAAGGAGAGGCAATGTAATCAGCGGAGGGAATACCAAGAGCGTGCCGGAATGCTTCACTCCCTGGCACACACATCAACCCTTGGGCAGATGGACGCTACGGCGGCAGTATGTCCGATCCCGATGAAACATGATGGACCTGAACCGTCAACGCCGGCTTCCACGCAGGAAGGCATACGACACGGAGCAGCGGAGGGCACGCTGCCGGGTGCTACCTGCTGTATCATCCTCTTCGAGCATGGTGGTGTCGTGTACATAGGACACCTTGATATCGACCCGTGGATGGACCATGAAGGCCAACCCGGCGGCCAGCTGTATCCGCGCTGACCGCGCACCTGCAGTGGAACCTGAGGAGTTCGTGAACGGCAGCTCCGTATTGAACCCCAGCACCGCCAACTCGAGTTCACCGGAGCTCACCTGCTGGATACCGAGCAGGAATGCGCCGGCAGCACCTCCCTCAATACCGAACCAGGGTGCGGGACGCCAGCGAAGCATCAGCGGCACGTGCAGGTAGGAGCGCGTGGAACGGGTGGTCGTGGTCAACTCACCGCTCACCGGAAATCCCAGCAGGACGGCATTTGTATCCGAGATCGTTTCCAGCCGATGTGTCCGCTGTTCGAACAGGGCACCCAACGTGACCGACCATTGTTCCGATAAGCGTTTGCCGACCTCCAATCCGGCAACATAGCCGACGCCATCGACAACCTCCACGGACGTGAGACCGATGGGATCGGCGGCATCGAACGAGGTCAGCGTGTACTGTCCGCCCGCCTGCACACCCAGGGACCATTGACCGCGCACGGAAAGGTTTCCGATGATCGCTGCCAGCAGCAAAAGCAGCGCCAGCATGCGCGGACGGAGATACCCGGTGGTGGACATCCTTTGCGATGCCGGTGAAGCACTGGCCCCAGTGACATCGAACGTGGAAGCAGGAACTATCATCCTCAAGAATGTGTACATGGCGGATGCCGTTACAAAAGTCATGTCGCCACCTGGTTATTCGGCGTGGGCCGATGGATGCCGCTGGTTGCTGCTGAGGAGGAAACCGACCGAAAGTTGGATGACATTCGCATTTGTACGCATCGACTCTTTGGTAATGGGTAAACCCACGTTCGAGCCTTGCGCATGCGCCGCTCAGGGGTGAGCTCCACGCGCTCGCCCCAGGCAGCGCGCAGAATCAGGTCGTTGGTCAACACCGCACGAAGATCGCCTCCGGGCTTTCAAACGGATGCAAAGTCTATGGAAGGGCGACCCTGAGCCGCCCTTCCATGGTCTTTCGGCAACTTTATCAGTTCTTCAGGAAAGCATACCCGACGGAGACCTGAAGCACGTTGGCATTAGTCTTGACCGTGGCGGCGCCAAAGTCGGTCACCTCGTTCAAGGTGCTGAGCCCACGCCAGTAGCGCAGACCAAAACTCAGGCCGCTCTCCAGCTCGTAGTTGATGCCTGCAACAGCACCGATCTCCAAGCCCCGCAGCCCTTCCTTTGAATCACTGTCGCCAGAACTGGTCGTGGTCGTGGTGGTGGATGAACCGCCGGTAGTGGTCGTGGTCGTCGTCGTGGCGTCGAACTTGTTCTTGGCGGACATCAGGAGGCCGAGACCAGGACCGACCTGGAACGAGAAGCGGTCGTTGACCTTGTAGTTCAGCAGGATCGGCACTTCCAGGTAGCTGAGCGTGGTGTTGTTATCCGATTCCGTCTTCGTCGTGGTGGTGGTACCGAAGAAGTCGAACGTAGCAGTGTTCGTTTCGGTATCGCTCGTCTTGCGCGCACTGTAGAGCAGTTCAGGACGGATGCCGATCTTATCGGAGAACATGAACTCCAGGTAAGCGCCAACGTGGAAACCGATGCCGGTGGCGGCTTCAGGCTTCTCCTCGGGCTCGGGATCCACCTTTGTGCCGTAGCTGGAGTAGTTGAGACCGGCCTTGCCACCGATGTTCAACTGGGCCATGGCACCACCGGACAAGGCCAGGGCTGCGCATGCGACGAGTACTTTCTTCTTCATGTTGTTGTGTTTTGCGGCTGCTTCGCCAAAACTATGCCAAGACGGCCGATCGGAACGAATGAAAGGTGATCGCGAGCCTGTCCGTCATCACCTGTTCAGCGAAGTATGATCTGGACATCATACCGGTTGCACACGCCTTCAAGGGTACATGCGGCCACCGGGTCCTGCGGCATGCTTTCACACCGACCCCGCCCGGAGCTGCCCCTGCCGGCCGCCAGCCCCCCCCTAACCCTTCTGCTCCGCCCTGATGATGTTCAGCGCACTGCCGGCCTTGAACCACTCGATCTGCTGGGCATTGTAGGTGTGGTTGCACAGGATGGTATCGCTGCTGCCGTCCTTATGCTTGAACACCAGGGTGAGCGGCTTGCCGGGGGCGAACGATGTGAGGTCCGTGAAATCGATGCGGTCGTCCTCCTGGATCCTGTCGTAGTCGGCCTCGTTGGCGAAGGTGAGGGCCAGCATGCCCTGCTTCTTCAGGTTGGTCTCGTGGATGCGCGCGAAGCTCTTCACCAGCACGGCGGCCACACCCAGGTGACGCGGCTGCATGGCGGCGTGCTCGCGGCTGCTGCCCTCGCCATAGTTCTGATCGCCCACCACGATGCTGGTGACGCCCGCCGCCTTGTACGCCCGTTGCGTTGCGGGCACGGCTCCGTACTCACCGCTCAACTGGTTCTTCACCTTGTCGGCCTCGCCGTTGAAGGCGTTGATGGCACCGATGAGCGTGTTGTTGCTGATGTTGTCCAGGTGGCCGCGGTAACGCAGCCAGCTGCCGGCCATGCTGATGTGGTCGGTGGTGCACTTGCCCTTGGCCTTGATCAGCAGCACCGCATCGCTGATGTTCTTCCCGTTCCAGGCGAGGAAGGGCTCGAGTAATTGCAGGCGCTGGCTGTCGGGCTTCACCACCACTTCGACCTTGCTGCCATCGGCGGCGGGGGCCTGGTAGCCGTTGTCCTCCACCGCGAAGCCTTTCGGCGGCAGTTCCCAGCCCGTGGGCTCGGCCAGCTTCACCTGCTCACCCTTGTCGTTGGTGAGGGTGTCGTTCACGGGGTCGAAGGTGAGCTTGCCGCTGATGGCGATGGCCGCCACCATTTCCGGCGAGGCCACGAAGGCGTGCGTATTGGGGTTGCCGTCCGCGCGCTTGGCGAAGTTGCGGTTGAAGGAGTGGACGATGGAGTTCTTCTCCTGCTTCTCGGCCCCTTCGCGCGCCCATTGACCGATGCAGGGTCCGCAGGCGTTGGTGAAGATGGTGGCGCCGCTCTTCTCGAAGGTGTCGATGAAGCCGTCGCGCTCGATGGTGTAACGCACCTGTTCGGAACCGGGGTTGATGCCCAGGTGCGACTTCGGCTTCAGGCCCTTGCCCACCGCGTCGGCCACGATGCTGGCGGCGCGGCTGATGTCCTCGTAGCTGCTGTTGGTGCAGGACCCGATCAGTGCCCATTCGATGTCGGTGGGCCAGTCGTGCTTGGCGGCCTTCTCCTTCATTTCGCTCACCGGCGTGGCCAGGTCGGGGGTGAAGGGACCGTTGAGGTGCGGGCTCAGGGTGCTGAGGTCGATCTCGATCACCTGGTCGAAATACTTCGCCGGGTCGGCATACACCTCGGGGTCGCCGGTGAGGTCGGTCGCGATGGTATCGGCCATGGCTGCCACTTCCGCGCGGCCGGTGGCCTTCAGGTAGCGGCGCATGCTATCGTCGTAGCCGAAGGTGCTGGTGGTGGCCCCGATCTCGGCGCCCATGTTGGCGATGGTGCCCTTGCCCGTGCAGCTCATGCTCACGGCGCCTTCACCGAAGTACTCCACGATGGCGCCGGTGCCGCCCTTCACGGTGAGGATGCCAGCCACCTTCAGGATCACATCCTTCGGAGCGGTCCAGCCGTTGAGCCTGCCGGTGAGCTTCACGCCGATGAGCTTGGGGAACTTGAGCTCCCAGGGCAGGCCGCTCATCACGTCGCAGGCGTCGGCGCCGCCCACTCCGATGGCCACCATGCCCAGACCACCGGCGTTCACCGTGTGGCTGTCGGTGCCGATCATCATGCCGCCGGGGAAGGCATAGTTCTCCAACATCACCTGGTGGATGATGCCCGCGCCGGGCTTCCAGAAACCGATGCCGTACTTGTTGCTTATGCTCTCCAGGAAGTTGAAGACCTCGTTGCTCTTGTTGAGCGCGTCCTGCAGGTCCTGCTTGGCGCCCACGCGGGCCTGGATCAGGTGGTCGCAGTGCACGGTGCTGGGCACGGCCACCTTCCTGCGGCCGGTGGTGCTGAACTGCAGCAGGGCCATCTGCGCCGTGGCGTCCTGCATGGTCACGCGGTCCGGTGCGAAGTCCACGTAGTCCTTGCCGCGACCGAATGCGGTGGTGGGTTCGCCATCCCAGAGGTGTGCGTAGAGGATCTTCTCGCTGAGGGTGAGCGGACGGCCCACCACCGTGCGGGCGGCTGCTACGCGTGCGGGGAAACGGTCATAGACCGCCTTGATCATATCGAGATCGAAGATCTGGCTCATGGGCAGGTATCTACTCTGGGAGCGCGAAGGTAATCCCGGCAAGGCGCTGGAGAAAATCGGAAGACGCGCTGTCCGGGGTGGCAGCACGAAGGCCACCCGTGGTCGGATGGCCTTCGCGTTCCGGGATCCGGCACGAAACGCTACATGGCGTCAATGGCGCCCACCAGTGCGTTCATGAGCCCCCCGTTCGTGGAATTCCCTCCCATGGACGGCATCGGGTTGGAGGTGACGTTCATCGCCTGAAGCACCACGGCCATATCCACGTTGGCCATGATCGTCAAGGTGCCACCTGCGAGCACATCGGCATGCGTCGTGAACGAGGTGGTCCGCGCAAGTGCATCAGTGGCGCAGTGATAGATGAAGGTGCCGTCGGTGGCGTCATCGAAGTCACCATCGCCATTGGTGTCCACGTGGCCTTCCATGTTCAGGAACTTGTAGCCGGCGGTCGGATTCCAGCTCCAATGCATGTCAGGAATGTTCAGAGGGGCTTCTGCGAGCAATGGGTCCGCATGATTGGTCTCCGCATCGAGGCCCAGGGTGAACTCCACTTCGTGCACATGGGCGGGATCGAGGGAACCCAGGGTGAAGACATTGCTGGTAGAAGCGCCATCGATCAACAGGAACGTATCATTGAAACGACCCACTTCGGCACCCGCGTCGTCACTGAGGCGGAAGTTGGAGGCATAGAACTTCAACTTATCGAATCGGATGCCGTTGCCGGCAGCGTCCTGGTAGGTGGCGCTGATGTTGAACACATTGGGACCATGGCTGAGGTTGAACCCGAGCTTCACCGTTCCGGTGGTGGGCAAGGGTGCTGGCGCGGGTGCAGGATCGGGATGCTCGTGTTCATCCTTCCTGCAGGCGGCGAGGGAGAGTGCGATCATGGCCAGGAGGCCGAGTTTGGAAAGGTTCATGGGTTCAGTTCTTGATGAAGTTGTACGAAAGCCCGGTCACGATACGCATCCGGTTGGGAACCATGAGGTCACCCAATTGCCATGCCACAGCCTGCTGACAGGTGAGGCTGAACATCCAGTTGCGCCACCACAGGCGGGCACCTGCGTGTGCAAAAAGCGTTGAACTTCCGGTGCCGTTCTGGACCACATCCAGATCGGCATCCCTTCCGGCCAGTTCATGGTAAACACCCAGGGAGGGCATCAGTTTGATGGCGCCATCGCGCAGGTCCCAGCGGCGGAACAGCTCCACGGTGGAACTGAGGCCATGACCCAGGCGATAGCCGCCGCCATTGGCCGTGTTGTAACGACCCACCACGGTCACCGCGGCACCTGTGCGACCTGCACGCACCATGTATTCGGCGGTGGCCAGGAGGTCCCACGTGCCGGTACCGGGTTGGAGGTCTTCGCTCACCCGTTCGTTGTTGTAGGTGAGGTCATTGCGGCCCAATGGCAGCTTCGCACCGCCACCGAGCATGAGGCGATGCACGGTGCGGTCGGGCGTATCGGTGCACTTGGTGTTGGCCACCAGGTAGCGGCCGATGACCAGCGGATCACCGATGCCGTAGATATCCGTGCCGATGTAACCGTTCACCGCGCGGTAGTTGTTCACCGCAGGCAGGGACACGAGCAGGGCGAAACGGTCCGCGAGCCAGAGGTCGGCACGCAATTCCAGCACTTGGTAAAGCTCGCGGTAGCGGTCCTCACCGGTGAGGGCGACACCGCCAACGCCGTGGCCACCGTGCTTATTGGGCGAAGCAGGCTGGGCGAAGGTGAGCGTACCCTCCATGAGGCGGGCGCGCCACAGGAGCGACACGGAACTGGTGCGGTCGTGCGGCTGCACACCCAGGAAGATGCCACAGACATCGCACGCCATGCCAAGGGAAGCCATGAAGGCCATTCCCATGGCGAGGATCCATTTCATGGTTCAGGAGGTATGAGCCTTCCCAGAGGGAAAGGCGGTGCTACAGAAGGCCCGTGTCCTGAACAGGAGACAGGCTGTCCGGTCAGCAACGCCAGGGGACCAGCTCATCCACGGGGAGCGCACGGCTCAGCAGCGCCGCCTCGCAGCTGGCAAAGCGGTGGGGCTGAGGTGATGGCGGGCTGAAGCGGAGCGCATCGCGCACAGGCGCCTGCGGCTCAAAGCGGCTCTCCAAGCGCTCCATGGGGAAGGGCGCATTCGCTTCGCGCTCCAAGGCGCTCAGGCGCTTGGACAGCTGACACTCGCCGTGGCAGGTGCGCATCTCCCCCACCACATCACGCTGCACGCATAGCTCGCGCACGATACGGTCACGATCGGCATGGAACTCCACCACCACGATGGCCGGAGCGAGGATGAGCCCGACCATGAGCGCGAAGAGGGAGGCCGCTATGCCACGCATGTACCGCAAAGATAGTGTGGAACGCGCAGCACGCACCTGACGAACGTTGGTCGCACGCAAAAGGGCCGCCCCGTAGGACGGCCCTTTGCAGGGTCATGGGGAGCAGCAGCCTTATTCAGCCACCACTTCGAACGCGATGTTCCGCACCACGTCGCGGTGGAACACCACTTCGGCCTCGTACT
>JBIJDX010000057.1:0-13871 GCA_044343855.1 Flavobacteriales bacterium | reverse complement strand
GGTCCTGCCGCAGGGAACACCGCGGAGGCCACCCACCCATCCACCGAGGAACAGCAGGCGGCGGATGATGTGAACGCACAGTTGGAAACCGCCCGCGCGGAGGCTGCCGATCTGAAGGACCGCTGGCTGCGCCTGAACGCCGAATTCGACAACTTCCGGAAACGCACGGCCAGGGAAAAATTGGAGATGCTCCAGTTCGCAGGTGAGAACAGCCTGAAGAACATGCTTCCCGTGGTGGATGACATGGAGCGTGCCATCGCCAACAACGCCTCCACGGCCGACATCGCCGTGGTGAGGGAGGGGTTCCATCTGATCCACAGCAAGCTGCTGCACATCCTGGGAAGCCAGGGGGTGAAGGTCATGGAGAACGTCAAGGGCCAGCCGTTCGATGTGGACAGGCACGAGGCCATCACCAAAGCCCCGGCCCCCAGCGACGAATTGAAGGGCAGGGTCATCGAAGTGGTGGAGAGCGGCTACACCCTGCACGACAAAGTGATCCGCTACGCCAAGGTGGTGGTGGGCGAATAATGGCGTGTTCCGCTGAGGACCACGCCGGATGACCAGATGCAATGAGCAAGCGCGACCCCTACGAAGTGCTCGGCGTTGAACGCAACGCCAGTGCCGACGACATCAAGAAGGCCTACCGCAAGCTGGCCATCAAGTACCATCCGGACAAGAACCCCGGCGACAAGGCCGCGGAGGAGAAGTTCAAGGAGGCGGCGGCCGCGTACGAGGTCCTCAGCGATGCGGACAAGCGGGCCAAGTACGACCGTTTCGGACATGCGGGTCCGGGGATGGGCGGGGGCTACCAGGGCGGTGGCATGAACATGGAGGATATCTTCTCCCAGTTCGGTGACATCTTCGGCGGCGGGTTCGGGGGCGCCTTCGGTGGTGGTTTCGGCGGTCAGCGCGGTGGGCGGACCGTGAAGGGGAGCAACCTGCGCGTGCGCCTCAAGCTCTCACTCGACGAGGTCGCCAACGGAGTGGAGCGCAAGATCAAGGTGACCAAGCTGGTGCGCGGCAAGGGCAGCGAATACGGACCCTGCCGCACCTGCGGTGGCAATGGCCAGGTGCGCCGCGTGCAAAGCACCTTCCTCGGCCAGATGCAGACCGTGGGCACCTGCCCCACCTGCGGTGGCGTGGGACAGACGGTTACCAAGCGCGGTGCCGGCAGCGACGAGCATGGACTGGTGCGGGAGGAGGTGGTGGTTCCCATCCGGATCCCCGCCGGAGTGGAGGAAGGCATGCAGTTGAACATCAGTGGCATGGGCAACGAGGCCCCCGCTGGTGGTGTGCCCGGAGACCTGCTCGTGGTGATCGAGGAGGAACAGCACCCCGACCTGCGCCGCGACGGCCAGAACCTGCACGCGGAGATCTTCGTGAGCGTGATCGATGCCGCCCTAGGCACACAGGTTGAAGTACCCATCGTGGGTGGCAGGGCCAAGGTGAAGATCGACCCCGGCACGCAGAGCAACCATGTGCTGCGCCTCCGCGGCAAGGGCCTTCCCAGCCTCAATGGACATGGAACCGGCGACCTGTTCGTGCATATTGCGGTGTGGACCCCCACGGAACTGAACAAGGAGGAACGGGCCACCTTGGAGCGCCTGCGCGACAGCCCTGGTTTCCAGCCCAGACCGAGTGCCAAGGACAAGGGCTTCTTCGAGCGTGTGAAGGAGATGTTCGGGCACTGAGCGTTCATCCGTTCCGGCGACCGCGTCCGACGGGTGGATGTTGATGTCGCTACCTTGCCACCATGAGCAGCCACCGCATACGCGCCTCACTGGTGGACATCGAAGGCCGGAACACCCATGCGGCTGAAGTGGAGGTGATGGACGGCCGCATCAGGGCCATCACGCCCATTGAAGGCCCCGTGGAGGGCTTCCTGCTTCCCGGCTTCATCGACGCCCATGTCCACGTGGAGAGCTCCATGCTGGTGCCCGCCGAGTTCGCACGGCTGGCAGTGACGCATGGTACCGTGGCCACCATCAGTGATCCGCACGAGATCGCCAATGTGCTCGGCGTGGCCGGGATCGACTTCATGATCGACAGCGGACGGCAGGTGCCGTTCCACTTCTTCTTCGGCGCTCCCAGCTGTGTGCCCGCCACCCGGTTCGAGACCGCCGGTGCAGTGCTGGACGCCGATGCCGTGGGGGCGCTGCTCGAGCGGCCCGAAGTGCGCTACCTCAGCGAGGTGATGAACTTCCCCGGCGTGCTGGCCCGCGATCCCGACCTGATGACCAAGATCGCCCACGCCCAGCGCCTCGGCAAGGTGATCGACGGGCATGCACCGGGACTTCGCGGTGAGGAGGCCGCCCGCTACATCAGGGCGGGTGTTCCGGACGGCACTGTGGTGATCTCCACAGACCATGAGTGCTTCACCCTGGAGGAAGCCCTCGACAAGCTTGCCGCCGGCATGCACATCAGCATCCGCGAAGGCAGCGCGGCCCGCAACATGGACGCCTTGATGCCGCTGATCGACAGCCATCCGCACCGGGTGATGCTCTGCTGCGACGACACCCATCCGGACAGCCTGGTCGCAGGCCACATCGACCGGTTGTGTGCGAAGGCCGTGGCGGCGGGATGCGATGTGTACAACGTGCTGCGCGCCGCCTGCATCAACCCCATCCTGCATTATGGCCTGCCGGTAGGGCGGCTGCGTGTGGGCGATCCTGCGGATATGATCCTGGTGGAGGACCTGCGGCACTTCCGCGTGCGGCGCACCTGGGTGCGGGGCGAACCGGTGGCGGAGGAAGGCCGGACGCTCATTCCCCGGCATCCGAGCGCCAGCCCCAACCACTTCACCTGTCAACCAAGGAGCGAGGAGGAATTCGCCGTGCCGGCCAGCGATGCACCGCTGCATGTCATACAGGCGCTGGACGGCCAGCTCATCACCCCCCACCTGCGCATGGAGCCACGGCTGGAAGCAGGCCGATGCGTGCCGGACAGCGACCGCGACCTGCTGAAGATCGCCGTGGTGAACCGCTACCGGCAGGCACCGGTGGCCGTCGGATGGATCCATGGCATCGGGTTGAAGCGTGGCGCCCTGGCCAGCTGTGTGGCGCACGACAGCCATAACATCGTGGCTGTGGGCACCTCCGATCGGGAGCTTTGCCTGGCGGTGAACCGGGTGGTTGCCGACCGGGGTGGGATCAGCGTGTGCGATGGAGAACAGGTGACGGGTCTTCCCTTGCCGGTGGCCGGTATCATGAGCACGGCCGATGCCTGCGAGGTCGCGGAAGCATATGCGACCCTCGACCGGGCTGCCAAGGCCCTGGGCAGCCCCCTGAGCGCCCCGTTCATGACCCTCAGCTTCATGGCCCTGTTGGTGATCCCCCACCTGAAGATGAGCGACCTGGGCCTCTTCGATGGCGATCTCGGACATCCGATCACAGGACCGAACCGACCGTGAGATCATCGCTTCGCCTCCTACCTGCATGCATGCTGCTGTTCGGCCTGGCCGCCTGCAGCCAAGGTCCGGATGTCATCGGCAAGGGCCCCATACAAGCGCGGAAACACCGCCCGGGCTGGCACCTCGACCTGCGTACGAGCACCCGGCCAATGGCGCGTAGTTCGCCCGCCCGCCCTTTGGAGGCAAGGCTGCCCGCACCACCTGCCGCGGTATCCGACCGACCCCTCCGCGCAGCGGTCATCTCCGCGCATCAGGCGCCCACGTTCCCGCCAAAGGCCCCAAAAAAGCCCTCCATGGCGCCGGAGCCACCCCGAACGTCCATTCGCCCCAACACCGCGCCGATAGCACCGCAGGAAGAGCCTGAGAACCTCATGCCGAGGAAGCGGTGGAACTGGATGGGTGTGGTGGCCTTCCTGATGGCCGGCGGGACGGTGCTTCTCGGGTTCTCCGCACTGGGCACCACGGCCGTGCTGCTGGCAGCCGGGTGCACCGCCCTGGTCGCCGGGCTCACCCTGCGCCGCATCCGCAAGCGGGAGCGGGCCGGAAAGGGCTTCGCGATCATCGCCCTGCTGATCGCATTCATGGCATTGGTCTTCACGGGGGTGAGCATCGCGGTCCTTGGATCCACGTAGGGTTCGGTCGGTCAGCGGAGCGGACATTCCCGGGTCCGTGCAGGTGTACATCGACCTGGACATTCCAGCCGACAACGGGCTGTTGATAGTCGGGGGGAACCCGCGATCGCAACGACTTGCAGGAGGACTGACCTTTGGACATCCGTGCGGTCGTTCGAAGGGACATATACATGGCTGCGTTTCAGGGCCGACCTGAAGGCTGCGCCGCCCTCCTTCTGGATCCTTCTGGGGGAGGTTGTTGCCCAGCAGCGACAGTTGCGCAACGCACCGATGCCCCGTTCAGAAGCCCGGGCATTGGAACGCTCGGTGGTCACCGAGGGCCTTGCGGCACGGTTCGCCCTGGATGGGCATGTGCTTACACGGGAGCATGTGCGCAGCCATCTGGAGGGGGGGCCGCCGGGTGCCGAAGTGGACGTTGCGCTGCTGCATGAGGTGGACGATGCGTTCCTGGTGGGACAGCAGCGACCTGTCGCCTCCCGACCGGACGCCGGGACCATCAGCCCCGAGCTGGTGCTCATGCTGCATCGGAGCCTCACCCGCCATGCCGAACCGAAGGGGCAGGCGGGCCGATGGCGGCAGGGGGGCGACCTGCAAGGGAGCGGTGTCCCGGCCGAACTGATCCCCTCGTTCATGGAAGAGCTCTGCGATTGGCTGAACGGGGCAGGCCTGACCGCCCCGGCGGGTGATGAGGCGCTGCACCATGCGCTCCTGAAGAGCCTGCTGTTCGAGTTGCACCTGGCCTGGATAGCACCGGTGGACGTGGGTCAGCACCGGTTGGCGGGAGCTGTTTCACAATTCCTGCTGGTGCAGGCCGGTGGCGACGATCTGCCGGCGCACCTGCTGGCGGTGCACTTCCTGCGCAGCCGACCGGAGTATCTGCGGCAGGTGCAACAGGCCGCAAGGGGTGGTGGCGACCCAATTCCGTTCATGGCCTTCGCGCTGCGTGGCCTGCGCAAGGGGCTGGACCAGTTGTTGGTGCAGATGCGCGCGTCCCAGCTCGCCGGACTGTGGCGTGACCATGTGCGGTCCGCACTGGACGGTGAACCGGGCGAACGACCGGAGCGCCAGGCATTGCTCTTGATGGCCCTTGGCGAGGAACAGGGTCCCGTTCAGCCCGCCCGCATACCCGGCCTGAGCCCGGCGCTGGCGAGGGCCTATGCGGGCCTGTCCGGGAAAACGCTGCAGCGCGACCTGGAAGCGCTCAACCGGATCGGCATCCTGCACCGGGGCCCCGAAGGTGCCAGTGTCCGCAAAGCCGCCGTGATGGCCTTCAAGGCACCTGTTCCAGAAGCCTGACCAACCGGGATCCGAACATCCCGGGTCCGGCGCCGGCCATGCGCTGGGTCCGCAACGACCCGGCACCGGCCGACTTGGAGAGCTTGACCCCATGGTCATCATGCAGGAGGGCATGATGATGGAACCGTATCCCAAGGAACGCCTGCTCATCGAGCACGGCCGCCATGTACCATTGACAGGCACTGGAAGCCAGCAGGTCCATGCCCCTCACGACATGGGTGGTGCCGTGGGCCAGGTCATCGCTGAGCGAGGCGACCTGGTAGGCAGGCCTGGGTGGCCGACCGTCCACACCGCGTTGCAACAGCACCGGGTGCCCGATCGCCGCATACACATCCACCTCCGATGGATGCCCGGACCAGTCCAGCAGGCTGGCCCGGGCATCCATCGGTACCCGCAGGCGCCAGTTCGCGGCAGGATCATCGAACGCCACCGTACCCGCCACGCAGTTGGCACCACATCGGCTTCCGCTGCCCTGGACCACAGCCTGGGCACGTGTGCACGAACAGGCATACAGCACGCCGCGGTCCTTCAAGCGGGACAGCAAGGCCCCATAGGCAGCCAGTCGCAACCGCTGGCCATGGTGTGCGGCATGGTCGCTGGCATCTGCGGGCCCTTCCTGCCAGGTGATGCCAAGCCAGTGCATGGTGTCGAACACATCCTCCACGTATTCGGGCCTCACGCGTTCCTGGTCCAGGTCGTCAATGCGGAGCCTGAGCCGTGCACCCACACGCCCGGCAAGGGCCTGGGTGAGCAGGAAGTTCAATGCGTTGCCGGCGTGCAGGAAGCCGCTCGGCGTGGGAGCGATGCGGGTGCGTGATATCACGGCCGGTGATTGCTGCGATGTGGGTGCCCGGGGCGGGACTCGAACCCGCACAGCCCTTGCGGACCAAGGGATTTTAAGTCCCTCGTGTCTACCATTTCACCACCCGGGCCAACACACCGATGGTGGGCCTGACCTGTCGTCCGGGCCCAAAATAACGATGCCTCCCGGTGGGAGGCATCTGGAGCGAGAAACGGGACTCGAACCCGCGACCCCGACCTTGGCAAGGTCGTGCTCTACCAACTGAGCTACTCTCGCGTACGGGCTGCAAATATAGTGTCTTGCGCGTTCCACAACCAATCCCCTGCCACTCATCGGTCGATTTTCTGCATCTCCACAGCGAAGTCCTTCACGTTCAAGCTGTCAGCGCCGTCATACCAAAGATACGCACCCCATTCGGTCCCGCTCTTCAGTCCATCGGTCCGTCGCACGACCAGCGCTTCCGCCCATCCGTCAGGACCGGCCGGGCCTTCCAGGGGTATCGCTTCATACGAAGCAGCCGCGCCATCCACGCGCTGTTCGATCACCACCCGTGCACCGCCGCCCGCATCACCCTTGTACGTGGCGCGGACCACCAGCACACCACCCCGCCTTCGCAGGCTGTCCGAGGGCACCCTGCAAGCGCGGCCATAGGGCGACACGGGGGAAAGGGTGACCGGGGAAGGATCCCGGTGAAGGACCTCGTGCGGTGGGTCTTGCGCCATTCGCACCAACGACCAGGCTCCATACCGGGTGGCGACCAGGCTGTCAAGGGGCGTGTACGCATGCGCCGAAAGCCATGCCCGTTGGGACTCCGTAGGCATGCAGCCGTACCATGCCACGACCACGGTGTCCGGCAGGTCCTGCAACACCGCTGCGAGGGCTTCCGCACGGTCCGGTGCATCAATGCGATAGGTTCGGATGCGTTGGTCGTTTTCGGGCAGGGGGCGATCGCTGTTCACGGCCCAGACGGCTTCCTTCCACGCTGCGCCCCACGACCGGAGACGATCCCAGCCGATGGCCAGTTCCTCCGCCTTGGTGCGATGTCCGTACATGGCAACGAGCCACCCGAACGATCCGACGGCTGCCAGCGACATGGTGATGGTGCGCCAATTCCCCTGCCACAGGAGCAGGAACAGGCCTGCGAACCACGCCACGTGCTGCAGTTGCAGGAGCATGGACAGGAGGGGGCGCTCATAGGACACCTCCACGGTATGTTCCCCCGCTGGCAGCCACGCTCCGAAGGCCGCCACGTTCGCCCGCACCGGCTTCACCGGAACGCCATCCACGCGGATCCGCCAGCCCGGATAGTGGTTCTGCTGCACCAGCATGAATGCAGGGCGTTCCGTGGCACTTCGCAGCACCATCCGCTGGTGGTCACCGCCCAACATGGATAGTGCACCTCCCGGACCGCCCTGAACGGGTGCATGATCCTCCTCCAACAGCACGATGCCAGCATCGCGCAGGGGGTCGATACGGTCATCGGAGACGGCTGACGCGGGCCTGACATCCCCGCTCAGGGATACCACGGGCCTGGCGCGCATGGTTGCGAACAGGTTGGGATGGTCCGTGGCAAGCCGTTGGTGCTGCGACAGCCAGAAGGAATTGAACCCGTCGTGGGCGGGGCCACCCTGGAATACGCGGGTATTGCGCCAAAGCGGTGCCACAGGTCCGCGGCCATCACGGTTCGCAGCCATCGGGGTGAGCGTGGGTGGCAGCGGCCCCGACGGATACGCCTCGATGCGTTCCATCAGCTCCGCCGGTGTAAGCGGTGCCATTGCGGTATGCCAGCGCGTGGCGTGCACCGCCACTACACCCTCCAGTGCCAGCAATGGCAGCAACCAACGCCGATCGGCCAGCAGCAGCGAAATACCCGCAAGGGTCCAGACAAGGATGCCCAACACGAGGACCGATCGACCATCCGGCACCGGGGTGTCCGGAGTGCCGCTGTGGAAGAGGTCCATCAGCGCGCCCATGTCGCCCGTTGAAGGAACGCACCACAGGGCAGCGAGCGGGAGCAGCAGTAGTGCGACCCCCATGGTCCTTCGTCGCACACTTTCCTCAATGACATCATATCCCATGGCGATCAAGGGCAACACCGCGAGGAGAACCGGATAGAGGAAGTACGCCGGGAAGCGGAACAGGTCCATTCCGGGCAGTACGGACCACATCCATCCATGCACCGGCGTGGCGCTGCCGAGCGCTGCCAGGAACGCGGGCGCGGCCGGAAGCACAACTGCCTGCAGAACAGGTGTTCGGCGGATACGGCCGGCACCTGCAAGCGCCAGCAGCAGGGCGATGGCACCCACGTAGACATTGGCCATGGTGGGATCGGTGCCCAGTACATCGGCTCCACCCGTGGCAACGAAGGGGAGCACTGCACTGGGCAGGGCGCGCAACGTGACCGGGTTCACCTGGGCCTGCTCCAAGCCCATCCCGTGCAATCGGTCCACATGGTACGATGCCTCCACCGCCGCATGGAACGTACCGGCCGCGAACAGCACCGTTGCCAGGGCAGCCACTGCCGACCACCGGAGACGCTGGACCGCAAGGGCACGATCGCGGCGATCCCGCCAAAGCGTGACCAGCACCAGGGCAAGGGCGGTATATGCAATGATGATGGACAGGCCATGATTGCCACCGGCGAGCTGCAGCGACGCGAACAACGCAAGGCGCAACGCCTGCTGCCAGCATGGTGCAGCAAGCAGGCGCTGCAGGGCCCACAGGCACCAGGGCAGCCATGCCGAACTGATGATGGCGAACTGGTGCATGGCGTGACCGGTGATGAACCCCGAAAGGGCGTAGGTGATGGCCGCCAGCAGGGCCCCGTTGCCAATGCCACCGAGCGCCTCCACCCAGCGCCGCATCCCCCACCCCCCGATGATGACGTAGGCCAGGAAGAGGAACTGCTGCACCGCCGGTCCCATGCCCACGGTACCGCCAAGCACAATGGCCTCGACATACCATGCGGGCCCCTGCAGGTCGGCGTGGAGCGGATAGCCCATCTGCTGCCACATGTTCCACTGTGGAACACCCCCGTCCTGCAGGATGGACGAGATCAGCCAGCGCCATGGCAACCAACAATCGTGGGTGTCACCGGCAGGAATGGTGGACCTGCCGAGCACCAGGGGCCAATATGCCACAAGGACCAGCACTGCCAGCAACAGGTCGCCCCGGTGCCGGAGCCACGCTGCACGGACTGGTGAGGGCGCGGCCATGCCGTTGCCTAATGGGTTCCGGTGGCACTTTCGCGCACCAACCGTTTGATCTCGTTGAGCTTGAGCAGGGCTTCCACGGGGGTGAGCGTGTCGATATCGATCGCACCGATCTCCGTGCGGATGCGGTCCATCAAGGGGTCGTCCAGTTGGAAGAAGCTCAGTTGCATCTCACGCCCCAATTGGCCGAGGTCCCTGCCGTGACGGGTTTTTCCCGGCACCTGCTCGGCCGGGGCTCCAAGATCGCCGGCGTGACTGGCCTCCAGGTGGGCGAGCACCTTGCGGGCGCGTGCCAGCACTGGTGCGGGCATGCCGGCCATCTGCGCCACGTGGATGCCGAAGCTGCGATCGCTGCCACCCGGCACCAGCTTGCGCAGGAAATGCACCTTCCCATCGGCCTCGCGTACGGCCACATTGGCGTTGTGGATGCGTGGGAAGGTCGCGGTCATCTCGTTGAGCTCATGGTAGTGGGTGGCGAACAGGGTGCGCGGACGGGTGCCATGCTCATGCAGGTATTCTGCGATGGCCCAGGCAATGGAGATGCCATCGTAGGTGCTGGTACCGCGGCCGATCTCGTCCAGCAGCACCAGGCTGCGGTCGCTCAGGTTGTTGAGGATGCTGGCGGTTTCGTTCATCTCCACCATGAACGTGCTCTCACCGGTGCTGAGGTTGTCCGACGCACCCACCCGCGTGAAGACACGATCAACAACCCCGATCCGGGCGGCCCTCGCAGGCACATAGCTTCCCACCTGGGCCATGATCACCATCAGTGCGGTCTGCCTCAGGAGGGCCGATTTCCCGCTCATGTTGGGTCCCGTGACCATGACCAGCTGCCGCTCGTCGGGATCCAGCACCAGGTCGTTCGCCACATAGGGCTCCCCGGGAGGCAGCTGCTGTTCGATCACCGGATGACGCCCGTCCGCGATGGAGAGGGAGCGGCCTTCGTCCAGGGTGGGTCGGCAGTAGTTCCACTGGCGCGCGTTCAGGGCGAATCCCCTCAGGACATCCAATGCGGCCAGGGCCTGTGCGGTGGAGGCAATGGCATCGATGTGCTCCACCACGCACTGGACCACGTCCTGGTAGGCCTGCTCCTCCAGGGCGAGGATGCGTTCCTCGGCACCCATGATGCGGTCCTCCAGGTGCTTCAGTTCATCGGTCACATAGCGCTCCGCGTTCACCAGGGTCTGCTTTCGCACCCATTCGGCCGGCACGCGGTCCCTGTGCGTGTTGCGTACTTCAAGGTAGTAGCCGAACACATTGTTGAAGCCGACCTTCAGCGAGGAGATGCCGGTGCGCTCAGCCTCGCGCTGCTGCAAACCCAGCAGCAGCTCCTTGGCGTTGGCGGAGATGTGGCGGTGCCCATCGAGTTCCGCCAGCACGCCTGCGCGTACCACACCACCTTTTTGCAGGGCCACGGGGGGGGATGGTTCGATGGTATCGGCGATGCGCTGTGCAACGGCCATGGGGGGCACCAGCTCACCTGCTGAGCGGGCCAACGCAGCCCCACCGGCGAGCAATGTTGTGCGCAGGCGCTCGGCCGCCATCAGGGCTTTCATCACCTGCACAAGCTCGCGCGGATTGATGCGACCTGCGGCGGCCCTGGCGGAGAGCCGCTCCAGATCGTGCACCACCTCCAGTTCGGCGCCTATGCGTGCCATCCGTTCATCCTGCTCCAGCAAGGCCTCCACGCGGTCCGCTCGGTCGGTGATCGCACTGCGGTCCACAAGTGGCATCAGGAGCCAGCGCCTGAGCAGGCGGCCGCCCATGGGGGTGACACAGCGGTCCATGGCCTGAAGCAATGTGCGTCCGCCCTCGTTCACGGGCTGCACAAGCTCCAGGTTGCGCACCGTGAAACGATCCAGCGCAATGTGGTCGGCGGGACGGATGAGGGCGATGGACCGGATGTGGGCCGTACGGTCGTGCCGGGTCTCCCCCAGGTAATGCAGCACGGCACCTGCTGCGCGCTGGCCCAACGACAGGTGCTCCACGCCGAAGCCTTTCAGCGAGGTGGTGCCGAACTGGCGAAGCAGGCGCTCGCGGGCGAACTCATCCGTGAAGGCCCATTCATCGAGGCCGAAGCTTGTGCTGAGCGCGAGGCAGGACTGAAGCAGCGGGTCGCCCGCACCCTTGGGTACGAGGAGCTCCTTGGGCCCGTAGCTTTCCAGCAGGCGGACCGCCTGCTCGCGGTCCTCCTCCGCCACCTGCAGGTCGCCCGTGGTCACATCCAGGAAGGCCATGCCATAGCGGCCGTTCCGTGCGCACAAAGCGCCAAGCCAATTGTTGGAACGCTGGTCCAACACCTGCTCACTGAAATGGACCCCCGGGGTCACCACCTCGGTCACCCCCCGCTTCACGACGCCCTTGGCAACCTTGGGGTCCTCGAGCTGGTCGCAGATGGCCACGCGCAATCCGGCACGCACCAACCGGGGCAGGTAGGTCTCGAGGGAATGATGCGGGAAACCCGCGAGCTCCACTTCGCTGCCACCGTTGTTGCGGTTGGTGAGCACGATGCCGACCACCTTGGAAACAAGGACCGCATCCGAGCCGAACGTTTCGTAGAAATCCCCCACGCGGAACAGGAGCACCGCATCCGGGTACTGGGCCTTGATGCGGGCATATTGCTGCATCAGGGGCGTTTCCGTCGGACTTGTCCGGGCCATCTGCTTCACCATCCAACCCCCGCATGCGCATCTTCGCGCCGGGAAGCCCGAAAGGTACATCGCCTTTCATGCCCAACCTCCACCGCACGACCACCAATGCCCGACAACGACCGAAAGCTCCGCATGGACGAGCTGGGCCGGCCCTCTGCCGATACCCACCGTTCGGCACCCAAGCGACCGATATGCCTGGTGCTGGATGATGTCCGCAGCAGGCACAATGTGGGCTCCCTGTTCCGAAGCGCTGACGCCATGGGCATCGAGGGCATCATCCTCTGCGGTTTCACCCCGCTGCCACCACACCGGGAGATCGAGAAAACCGCGTTGGGCGCCACCGGCAGCGTGCCATGGGAACATGTGCCGGATGTGCTGCAGGCCATCCGTGACCTCCAGGCCCGCGGATACGCGGTCTGGGCCGTTGAACAGACCGTCCATGCCATCGCGCTCGACAGCCTGGCGGTGCCACTGCCCGAACTGATCGCCATCGTGCTGGGCAACGAGCTTGACGGCGTCAGCGATGCGGCCATAGCAGCATGCGACGGCTGCCTGGTGATACCACAGCACGGCAGCAAGCACTCGCTCAACGTGTCGGTCTGCGGGGGCATCGTCCTTTGGGAGTTGTCGCGGCTGCGGAACCGGACCACGGGTGGATGACCCCGCCCGTACCCGTGACTTGCACAGCGGAAGGGAAAGCGTCTATATTTGACCGCGACGGAAGTCATTGCTGAATCGATGCGTAGGATCACGTTCCGCTTACTGGTACTGCTCGGCCTTTGGGTGCATCTCGGCACCGAGGATATCCTGGCGCAGTATTTCAAGCAGTCCACGTATTGGAAGACCCACCGTCGCGAATTGTCCTTCGGCATGGGCCTCTCCAACTTTTTGGGGGAGTTGGGGGGGCGGGACCAGATCGGTTCCCCGTTCGTCTGGGACCTTGAACTGAGCCAGACCCGACCGGCGGCGCACATCGCCTACCGCTATTTCCTGTCGCGCAGCCTGGCACTCCGGGGTGGTTTCACATACGGCATCCTGGCCGGCAATGACAACCTCACCGCCGAGCCGTTCCGGCAGAACAGGAACATGAACTTCAAGTCCGATGTCTACGAGGGGCAGGCGGTATTGGAATTCCACTTCTACCGGGAGGAACTTGGCCACGTGTACGACCTGCGGGGGGTGAAGGGCACGAAGGCAAGCCGCGTGGGGTTCTACCTGTTCGGTGGTCTGGGGGTGTTCAACTTCAATCCGAAGGGACAGCTGAACAACGAGTGGATCGAACTGAAGCCGCTCGGAACGGAGGGTCAGGGCCTGCCCAATGGTGCAGAGGAGTACAAGACCACCCAGCTGTGCGTGCCCATGGGCATCGGGGTGCGCAAGGCACTGAGCAAAACATGGTGCGTCGGCTTCGAGTTGCAGTACACCAAGACGTTCACGGACTATGTGGACGATGTCAGCGGGAATTATTACGACAACGAGCTGATCCGGGAGGCCTATGGGGATGAGGCCGCCTTTTTCGCGGATCCGAGCCTGGGTACAGGCCCTCTTTATGTTGAGGGCCGCAACCCCACCGCAACGAACCAGCAACGCGGCGATCCCAAGGACAACGACGCCTACCTGTTCCTGAAATTCCAGGTGTCGTACAAGATGTACAAGTACCGCACCGGCATGAAGAAATACCGGTACCGCCTGCGGCGCCAGAAGATCGTATTCTGATCGCCCCGTCGGCCTGTCCGCGCAAGGGCCATCGATGTCATTTGCACCTGCGGTCGTCAGGTCCCGGCTGTTTCCCTGCTGATCCAACCCTCCGATGCGTGGGCAGCGCAACCGGTGTGCGGTTGTCTCGTGGGCGACCCCCAGACCAAACCA
>JBIJDX010000208.1:0-4772 GCA_044343855.1 Flavobacteriales bacterium | reverse complement strand
CGAGCCAGATCCACACATCGGTGTCGGGGCCGCCCGGATGTGCGAGGTAACTCTGCTTCACGGCCACCTGCCCGGCATTCCCCTTCCCGAAGTCACCGATGGCCCAGACCCGGATGGGCTGCTCGCTACCCGGCACCGGATGGGTCCTGAACCGGTACTGCTGGCCCGGCATGGTCATCATGGTGGCGCCCTGGCCCACCGCGTAGTAGTAAGTGGTGTATGGCTCCAGACCAACGATCGTCACCGCATGGTCGGTCAGCGCTGTGGACGTGGACGTATGGAGCATCAGCGATCCGGGCTCCGTGCCCAACCAGAGGCTTGTTCCCGCGGGTACATCCGTGCGCCACATGACGGTGATGGCCTCATGGGTGGGGGTTTGCAGGTAGGGGCCGCGGATGACTGATTGGGCGTTCACCGCCAGGCCACCGAGCAGCAGGACGAACAGGAAGAGGATGCGCATGGGAAGAAGATTCGAATCGCTAAACAACGTGTACAGGTTTAACCCAATGTGGTGCCTGATCGAATTCCAGGTGAACGATCACGGGCCACGGACATGCGTTGCGTGATCATGGAAGAGGCCCACAACGCGGGCAGTAAACCGGTCGCCACGGCCAGGCGACAGCTGAATGAAGGAATATGCCGCCGAACTTGATGAGGGGGTAATGATCCCCTAACCCTGTCCATGAAAACTTGCGCCCCGCAAACAAAGCCGCGCCCCTGCGCTGCCGCAACCGGGCGCCCCATATCCACGCCAAGGAACACACCCCCATCGCCCCATGAAAAGCCACACCATAATGCAGCCCAATGCCGGCAGCTTAGACGCGAAACGGGCGCTGCTGCCTGTGATGATGTGCCTGTTGATGTTGCCGCTGGGGCGGGTGTGGGGGCAGACAGTCATTTTGGCGACCCAGGCTGGTGGCGGCGCATTGCCCAGCGGATGGACCGGGACGAACAATGTAACTTCCAACACCATCGATCGAGGAACTTACTGGTTGGTAGAGAGTACCTCCACAACAAAGGACTTCATCACATCGAACACCCTCGACTTATCGACCTTTTCTTCGATCACGGTCAATGTAAACGTTGCGACCTTCAATGGACAGACCTCTAACCAACGTCTGCGCGTGGAGCTATCCACAAATGGTGGTACAACCTATTCAACATTCCAACTGTCCGCCCAACCCACTGCGTCATCACCATACATAGCCGGCGGCCCCATCACCTTCAGCGGACCTTTCACTTCCACCACAAGGCTGAGGTTTTCGAACAATGCCATCAGTCTTGGGATACGCATCCAACAATTGGGTATCACCGGGGTTTCCGCACCCACGATCACCACCGCCTCGCCTGCGACTTCCATCACCAATTCCAGTGCCATCGCGGGCGGCAACATCACATCCACCGGCGGTGCCAACGCCACCATCCGCGGTATCGAATACAGCACCACCAATGGCTTCGCCAATGGCACGGGCACCCAGGTCACCGCATCCGGCAGCTTCGGCACCGGTGCCTTCACCATCAACCTCACCGGCCTGAGCGCGGGCACCACCTACTATTACAAGGCCTTCGCCACCAACACCGCCGGTAGCGGCTATGGAACACAGCAGAGCTTCTCCACCACTGCAGCATCGCTCACCCCGCCAACCCTCACTGCAGCGCCGTCAGCCACGGTGGACGGCGCATTCACCGTCACTTTCACCGACAATGCGAGTTGGCGCAGTAACATCTCCGGCATCACCGTGAACGGGAGCCCGCTGGCCTCCGCTGCCTACGCGGTCTCCGCCGGCCAGATCACCTTCACACCCAGCCAATCCACCCTGCTCCAATCCTCCGGTTCCACATCCATCGTTGTCAGTTCCGCCAACTACACGAGCGCCAGCGTGACCCAGGCCATTGCTGCCGGTGCAGCCGCCAGGCTCGGGGTCACCACGCAACCCGCCGCACCCGCCACCAATGGCGCCGACCTGGCCACCCAGCCTGTGGTGAGCGTACAGGACCAATACAACAATACCGTCACTGCCAGCACCGCCAGCATCACAGCGGCTGTGGGAGCCGGTACCTGGACGCTCGGCGGTAACGCCACCATCAGCGCGGTTTCCAGCGTGGCCACCTTCTCAGGCCTCACCGCCACATCCGCCTCCGCAGTCACCGGGGCCACCATCACCTTCACTTCCACCGGACTTGCCAGTGCCACGTCGGCCACCTTCAACATCCCCGCACCTGACCATATCTCCCTCACCGCCATCGGCACTGCCGCCACGGAGAATTTCGATGGCATGAACACCACATTGACCCTCCCCAATGGATGGAAAATGGCGGCGTCCACCAGTACACCCACCTGGACAGTCGCCGCCACCACTGTCACCCTACAAGCCAGTTCAGGCAACCCCACAACCGGTGGTACCTACAACTGGGGCTCCTCAGCATCGGAGCGCGCTGTCGGCGCCATGACCTCCGGGAGCTTCGCCAGCCCCAACAACTTGCTCGTCAAGGTATGCAACAGCAGTGGCAGCACCATCGATGCCATCAGCATCTCCTACCAAGCCGAACGTTACCGCATCAATACCTCGGCCGCATCCGTTGAGCTGTTCTACTCGCTGAACGGCAGCGCATGGACCCCCATCACCGCCGGCAACATCGCATCCTCCCAGTTCGGCACCGGCACCAGCACCTACACATTTGCGCCCCCCCTGGTCATCACCCGAAACAACATTGAATTATCAGGCCTCGGTCTCGCCAATGGAGCGTTCATCCACTTCCGGTGGAACATCAACACCACGGGCAGCAACTCCCAAGGCATCGGCATCGACAACGTCAGTATCACCGGGGTTTCCGCACCCACGATCACCACCACCTCGCCCGCGACTTCCATCACCATTTCCAGTGCCATCGCGGGCGGCAACATCACCTACACCGGCGGTGCCAACGCCACCATCCGCGGTATCGAATACAGCACCACCAATGGCTTCGCCAATGGCACGGGCACCCAGGTCACCGCATCCGGCAGCTTCGGCACCGGTGCCTTCACCATCAGCCTCACCGGCCTGAGCGCAGGCACCACCTACCATTACAAGGCCTTCGCCACCAACGCTGCAGGCACGACATATGGCTCGCAGCAGAGTTTCACCACGCAACTCGGGCAGACCATTACGGGTCTCCCGGCGGCACAGACCAGGCTGGTGGGCGCGCCCTCATACACGCTCGGTGCCACAGCCTCCTCGGGCCTTGCAGTGAGCTACACCAGCTCGAACACCGGGGTGGCGACGGTGGCCGGCAATATTGTCACCGTCGTGGGACAGGGTACCACCACCATCACCGCCAGCCAGGCTGGTGATGCCACCTACGAAGCAGCCGCACAGGTTGCGCAAACACTCACCATCCTCCCCACCACATGGACGTTGGTCGAGAGCTTCAGCGGACTGAGCGCTGGCACCCTTTCAGGCCAGAACGGCTGGACGAACGCCGCCAGCACCTCTGGAACGGTGGGTGCCGATCCCGTGAATGCAGGCAACCTTGTTGGCATCCTGCAGGTCGGCGATCAGATCCAGAACTACAAGGATCTGGCCATCGCTGGACCGGGCCAGACCGCCACCGTGTTCATGCGGTTCCGCATCGGCAACATCGATGACCTGCCGGACAACAATGATGAAACCGGCGCCTTTGCGGGCGTTTCCGATGCAGCCGCTCCTTCGGCGTTCTCCAATTTCCGTACCCAGGGGGGTACGAATCCCGCATTCAGCACGGCGAACTCAACCACACCGTTCCACGTGGTCAGCACCGGTTCGCCCATCAATAAATTCGTTGTCCAGCAACCAGGCGACCAGGACTGGTTCCATATGTGGACCGTAGTGGATAAAGCTGCGGCCACGTACCGACTATACCTGCAGGGAGGCATGTTCACAGTACCCACGCTGGTCACCCAGGTGGGGACCGGCACTTCCGAATTCGCTTTCCGCAATGGTGGCAACCTGTCCGACACAGAGGTGCTGAAGCTCTACCTGCGGTCCGGTGCGGCTGCCAACCATCGTGCACCACTCTTCGTGGACGATATCCATGTCGCCTCGGGCGAGAACCTCAGCGCTCCGATACCCACCATCGGGTACCTGTCCGCACTCTCCTCGATGAGCACCACCTTCGGGCAGCCTTCTGTTCCGCAGACGTTCAGCGTGCAAGGCTCGGGCATTGCCCAGGGAGGTATCACGGTAATGGCTCCGCCGGGGTTCGAGGTGTCCCTGGACGCAACCACGTACACCCAAAGCGTGCTGATAGGCAGCACCGGTGAAGTGTCACCGACCACCGTCCACTTGCGTATTGCCGCCACAGCGCCACTGGGGGCCATCAACGGCAACATCATCCTTTCATCGAACGGGGCCGAGGGGAAGTCGATCATCCTGCCAACCAGCATGGTGTCCACGGCGACCTATTACAGCCGGGGCTCCGGTACCATCAACGATGCCATCTGGAGCGACACGCCCACCGGTGCAGCTGGCAACGCCGTCTGGACCGCCGCCAGCAACATGGTGGTGCAGAACGGGCACACCGTCACCACAGCGGGGACCACCGCCATCAACACCCTGAACGTGGAGACCGGTGGCACCCTGGTGCTCGCCGCATCCAGCACCCTCTCGGTGAACGGCGCCTCGGTCACCTTGTCCGGAACGGTGAACGCCGCGGACAACAGCACCCTGGCCCTCGTCGGTTCCGCTGCCACCACGCTCACCAGCGCATCGCCCCTGTCACTGTTCGACCTCACGGTGAACACCCCTGCAGGC
>JBIJDX010000207.1:0-4778 GCA_044343855.1 Flavobacteriales bacterium | reverse complement strand
GCGAACTCCCCCTCCTGCTCCAGCCGCAGCAGGAGGTAGCGCTGCACCATCAGGCGATGGCCCACATCGGTGACCTCCATGCACACCACTTGCGCCTCCTCCCACAGGGCCATGTCCGCAAACAGGCAGACCACGCCCACCAGCGCCTCGTTGCGCTCTTCGGCATCCCCGAGCGCACGGGCCCTGCGCAGGCTGCGCCGGGCGTGCTCACGAGCCGTGGCGGGATGGTGCGTGCGCAAGCCCCTCGCCAGGTCACGGTGCCCACGGGCTTTCATCGCGGGATCGTCGATGCCCTCGAAGAACCATGCCACGGCGGTACTGATGTCCTCGCCCTCGGCGATGCGCTGCACGGCGTATCCACGGCGAACGGCATAGGATGCACCGGGCTCATTGGCCAGCTGTTCCAGTTCCTCCGGGACATAACTGAATCCCAGCTGACCGCAGCTGCGGAGCCCGTTCATCAAGCCGCCCAGGGCGGTCGCGCGCATGTCCGCATCATCAATGGCGCGGCAGGCCGTCAAGCCCAGTTCGTCGTTGCCCAGCTCGCCACAGGCCAGGGCCACGTGCATCAGGCCGCGCACATCATCGCCGGGGTTGTTCGCCAGGGCGTGGAGCACGAGCGCTTCACCTTGTTGGGTGCATCCCAGGCGATGGTGGCAACGGGCGGCGCGGGCCATGTCCGTCAGGTCCGGGCGGCGCTCCATCACCTCGGCGAGCAGGGCAAGACCCTCCTCCATGCGGCCTTCGGTGGCGCAGCGTTCGGCCATGGCCAGGAGCACCCGCCGCGCGTGCCCCAGGTGACTGATGGCCTCCACCACGGCACGGGCCTCCACCAGGTGGCCCTTGCGGGCCAGCGCCCTCCCAAGGCCCCGACGCGCGCGGTCCATCGGCATGGGCCAGCCCAACCCGTTGATGAGCGCCTGTGCCTCGTCGAAGCGGCCCGCACCCGCGAGCGCATCCACGATGGCCACCACGTTCTCCTCGCGCACGACAGCACGACCACCCACGGCGTTCATGGCGTGCAGGGCCTGCACATCGAAGTCGTCCCTGATGTACCGCGCGCCCAGGCCGGAGAGCGACCAGCCCTCGCCGGTGCGCAACAGGGGTGAGGGGTCCACGCCGGCGCGCAGGCATGCGGCCGCCAGGCGATGTACCAGCTGTGGCGGGAAGAGGTCATTGGCATCCTCCTCCTCTTCGCCCGGGGTCGCCAGGGGCAGCTCGGCGAGCAGGGCACGGAGCATGGCAGGGTCGGGCAGCCGCTGGGTGACGGCGGCATGCAGGGCACCCACCACACGCAGGAGGCGGCGGCGCGCGGTGCCCTGGTCCTGGGGATCGCGGGGGCCCAGCAGCGCCACGGTGCGGACGATGTCACCGGCGCGCACGGCACGGGCGATGGAGGCGGCCCCGTAGCCTTCGCGGCGCTGGTGGTCGAGCAGGTCCGCCCCGATCTCCACCACCCGCGGGTCGGCCGCCATGATGGCCGCATCCAGGGCGGTCCGGTGGAGCATGGTGGTCCACTCCCCGTCGCCGCTCACACGCATCTGCCGATACCGGAACGAAGGGTCCTTGGCCAGCGCGAAGAGCTCCTCGTGGCGCGCGGGATCGGCACGGAGCAGGTGGGGCAGGTGCTGCAGCGCATGGGCCTCGATGGCGTCGCCGCTGCGACGGGCCACGGCGTCCGTGAGCGGCACGAGCAGCTCGGTGAGCCAGGCCTGCAGTTCCTCCTCGCCACGGGCGGCGAGCACGATGCGGCGCACATCGTCGTGCATGCACCAGCGGCCGTCCCCGTGGTCGGCGAACCAGCCGGCATGGTCGCGCAGCAGCGCGGTGTGCAGCGCTTCATCATCGCCGATGAGCACGGCGGCCTGCGCGGCATCCACCGGACCCCGGAGCAGGGCCCAGCGAGCCAGGCGGCATTCAGTGGCCTCATCGTTGGCAAGCCGCAGCTGACGCAGGTCTTCGGCGCAGGCCAGCTGGTGCGGTGCGATGAAGGTCTCCGGCAGGATGCCCCGGAGCAGGGCGTTGAGCAGTGGGCGTAGTACGGGCATGGGCAGATGGGTTTATCGGGTTCAGTCGAAGTGGTAATAGGCCTCGGCCCCGCGACGCTCGCGGAGCAGGGTGACGAGGAGTTCCTGGAGGACACTTTCGCGCGCATCCACACGCTCCATCAGCGGTATGAGCTCGGTGGTCTCCCGGGCTTTGCCGAGGCGTGCACAGAGAAGGCCCATCTGGCGACGCTCCACGTCACCCATGTCCTCCACGTTCCGGTGGAAATGGTGCAGGGCGTGATCAGCGAGCACCGCGGCCCCTTCACGCAGGTCGCGGTACAGCACGCGACGGGCCATGGCGCGGAGGGTGCTCACGCGGTCGTCGGCATCGGGTATGCGGTCGGCACGTTCCTGTGCCAGGGCGAGCACGCGCGCTGCGGCCTCTTTTTTGTGCTGCTTGCTGAACACGATGTAGAGGTTGGCGAGGATGCGTGCGCACATGCTTGGGTTGGGAATGGCCTGCACGAGCAGCTCGGCCTGTTCCTGGTCGCCGCGCTCGGCGAAGGCTTCGGCGATGCGGGCCTGAACGGCACGACCGGTGGGGGTGTCGCCCAGCGCACGGGCCAGGGCGTGGGCCTGCTCGAACTCGCCGCCATGCACCAGGATGGCCGCCATGCGGGTGGCCTCAAGGGAACGGCGGACGTCGAAGCCGCGGGGTTCCGGCGGAGGCATGGTGCGGATGAGCAGGGCCGCTTCGCGCGTGTCGCCGGATTCATGGAGCACCTGGGCAAGGGTGATTTGCGCCTCGCGCAGTTCGCTACCTGCGGGGATCTCATCGAGCAGGTAGCGCAGCTCCTGGATGCGGGTATGCACGTCGGTGGGGTGCTCCGCAACGCACATGCCCCGCGTCAGCGCACAGATGCGCAGGAAGTACTGCATGGTGATGTCGGAGTCCGCAGCGAATTGCCGGCCGAGCTCCTCGTGGCCATGGCGGCCCATGTAGTAGAGCACGGTGACGCGCGTGCGCTCCTGTGCGGCGCGTTCCAATTGGGCCACGGAGGTCCAGGCCTCACGGAAGGTGGAGCCCGCATCCGCATGCAACTGTGCGCTGTGTTGGGCCGCACCGAGTGTGAGCAACAGCGCGATCCGCTCGGGGGTGTCCTGCAGACCGGCGAGGCACTGGAGGGCATGTTCGGCCATGCCGATGCGGGTGGCGTCGTCGAAGCCTTCCATGCCGATGATCTTGATGAGGGTGCGGGTGCGTTCGGCGAGGTCGGTGCGTCCGTTCACCAGGTGGATGAGCGCGGTGCGTCCTGCGGCATCGGGCGGATCGGCATCCGGGGTGTCCTCCTGGCCATCGGCCTCCAGCGCAAGCCGCTCCAACAGGGAGATGCCATGCACCTGGGCAGCGCGCTCCAGCGGCAGCAGGATCCCGGCATGCAGGCGGAGCGGGATGCGGTGTTGCTTGATGTCGGGCAGCGTTGGAAGCACCATGCGCAGGAGCGCTCCGGTGAGGGGCAGGTCGGCCTCCGGACCGATGAGGAGCGTGCAGAGCGTGCGCACGATGCGCTGGCGCTCCTTCGGGGTGTCACCCGGCTGTGGCATGGTGCGCTGAAGGAGTTCCACCAGCACGGCGAGGTGCGCATGGAGGGTGGCGGCCTCCGAAGCGGGCAGGCCTTCCGTTCCGCCCAGCCGACCGGAGATACGGGAGAGGAACTCCTTCGCCATATGGCCGAGCTCCTGTGCCGTATAGCTGGCCAGGAGCAGCATGCGCATCTGCGGATGCATGATGATGCGACCGGGGGCTGGATGGAGGAAGGCCGCGGGCGTGGTGACGATGATGCGGTCGAGCGTATCAGGCGGATGTTCATCGAACACGGCGTAGTCGCAGAGTCCTTTGATGGCGGCATGCGTCAGGGGGCGGGGGGCAAGGGCGAGCAGCTGGAGATGGCGGAAGCCAAGGGGCATGCGGTCCATCAGCTCCAGCTGTTCGCAGGCGCTGAGGGGTGCTGCCTCCGGCCCTTCGTTGCGGAAGAGGTCGTAGAAAGCCTGGGTGGCTAGGACGGGATCGTAGGTGGGCATATCGGATCAGTGGTATGAGTTCGTGGAACGGGGTTACGGACCGGGCATGGATAGCCCGGTGCGGCCCGAAGGCCGCAGGTCAGGGGTCAGGCGGTCCGCACGGGCGCACGGACCGCTGGCCGCTTATTTGGCGTAGACCGCCGGTATGCGGTGGATGCAGCCCGCGTCGAAGAGGGCTTGTGCCAGTTCGGTGCGGTGCTCGGCTGGATCGACCCCGGGGTCCGTTCCGCGCCAACGCGTGATCGCGCTGACCGGATCGCCGGCGTGGATCATCGTACGGTACCAGATGCCCATGTTCCTCGCCTGCACGTCGGTCGCGGCGAGTGTTTCCAACTGTTCAATGCACGGCAGACCGGTTCGCCTCCAACGGTGCACGATCCGTTGGAAGAGGAGCATGCGCTGACGCTCATCGGGCACATTCCTGGCCATGGACCATGCAAGGGAAAGAAGCATGGAAGTTCCCGCACCCTGTGCGTCGGCCATGGACAGAACGCATTGACAGCCATTGGCGATGCTGGCGATGTGGTCGAGCGATGCCCTCGCCTGCTCGGCATCGCCCTGCCCGGCCTGAACGGTGGCGATGGCGCTCCACGCCTGGTCGCGTTCATCCGCATCGGTGATGCGTTCAGCGATACGGGCAGCGGCTTCAAGATCCCCCGCCTCCGCACAAGCGTCGGCGAGCATCGCAAGCCTGCGACCGGACACTTC
>JBIJDX010000206.1:0-4785 GCA_044343855.1 Flavobacteriales bacterium | reverse complement strand
GGACCATGAGGGCCGTCGCCAGGGTCCAGGTGCCCTTCTCAAGGAAGTCGGCCGTGCGCTGCACCCCGCCGATCTGTTGCGCTCCCGTGAAACCTGCCGCCAGACCGCCTCCCTTGGGGTTCTGGGCTAGTACTACCAGGGCCAGAAGCCCGCAGATGATGAGAATGATGATGGAGATCGCGATCATGGTCTAGGAGTTCGTTTGCTCTTCCAGCGAACGGGAAAGGGCGGCAAAGTAAGCGCTTTTTTCGGGGTGCTTCAAGGCCAGTTTCCGGTAGGCGTCGATGGCCTTCTGCAGGTTGCCCTGTTTCGCATAGATCCGTGCCAGGGTCTCCGTCACCAGCCCGGCACTGTCGTCCAGGCTTTTCCGTGCCGCCTGCTGCGGGGTGAAGAAGGTGGCTTTCCTGGTCGGCGGCGGCGTTTCCTGTTGGATGAACCTGTCGATCAATGCCCCCACATCGACCGGAGAGGATGGGGGCGGCTGACGCTCTGCAGCACCTCCCACGGTGACCTCCATGGCCCCTTCCGTTCCTGCTGTGTCAGCAGGTACGGTGGAGGGCGTCACGGCCGGTCCCACCTCGTGAGCCAGCCATGCAGTGAAGCGCAAGCGGCCATTCGCCGGACGGGGCAACTGCTCGTGTGGTTCGGCGGGGGCGGGTGTTTGGATCACCGTTGCGGCCGGCACCTCCTGCCCCGGCGTTGATTCGGGTGCCGCCACCGACACTGGTGCCGGTGCGTTCCCGGGTGCCTTCACTGCGCTGCCCTGCGCCGCAGCATGCAGGGTCAGGTCATAGATGCTCGCCAGGGCCGATTCCAGGATCTGTCGTTCCAAGGGGTCGTCACCGGCCAGGTCCCTGCTGCCCGTCATGCCCTCCACTGAAGCCGTCCCTGCCATGCCATCCTCCACAACCACCGGCTTCGTGGTCGCTGGTTCAGGTGTCGCGATGGTGCCGTGCGTCTCCCCGCGGGCCGCTTCCGGTTCCACGATGGGTGCATCGGTCGTGGGGGGCGTTCCTTCGGGTCGCCCGGTGGTCTTGTCATCCCGCACCACCTCCATCATGGGCTCGGGTCGGCGCTCCACCGCGGCGCGCCGTGTCGGTTCAACCAGTTCGTGCAGCACGGCACGCGAGGGAATATGCGCCGCGGCGCTCAGCAGCCCGCCATCGGAACGCACGTCGCCGAAGGTGCGCTCGCCAACCATGCGCAACAGCTGCACCCCGGCGAACCAGGGAGCACGTTCGCACAGTTCGCGGAGCGCAGGCATGTCCCCCCGGTCCACGGAATGTGGCATGCGTATCAGTCGGTCCAGCTGTTCGCGCTCCATGGCTGCATCACCAATTGCCCAAGGTACGGTCGAAGATGTCCTGTGCCAGCTGCTCGCTGATCTGTTCCACAAGCCGCTCCTCGACGCTCACCAGGTCCTGGCTGCTTTCGTAATCGGCGAAGCGGGTGTAGCTTGAACTGTTGTTCTTTGACGGCTCCAAGGTGTTCACATAGTCCACCCGTACCGTCAGGGTAAGTCGGTTCAGCGCCGCCGTTTCATTGGCCTGGATGCTCACCGGTTGCACATCGTAGCCCGTGATGCTGCCGCTGTACTGGACATCGCCGTCCCGTTGCGCCAGCTTCAGCGGCGTTTGTGCCAGCAGCAGGTCACGCAGTGTTTCGGTGAAGATCTGTGCGCTCTGCGGGGTGGCCAGCGCCCCCCCGGTGGAGAAGAGTTCAAGGCTCACGGTGCGCGCCGCACCCACATCGCCGCCCGTGAAGGAATAGTTCACGCGGCATCCCGCCAGGACCGATAGCGCCAGCGCCAGTGCCAGGCCTGCCGCCCGGATGGGTGTGCCACAGCCGCTGGTCATGCGATGCCGTATTCCTTGATCTTGCGATACAGCGTGCGTTCACTGATGCCCAGCTCCTGTGCCGCGTTCTTGCGCCGGTTGCGGTGTTTCAGCAGGGCTTTCCGGATGAGTTCGCGCTCCTTGGCCTCGATGCTGAGGCTCTCCTCCACCTCGGTATGTTCCACATCCTCGTCCACCGCACCCGGTAGTTGGATGCTCATGGGGCCCTGGCCAGGCGTGGTGGGCAGGATGAGCTCTTCGCGGTAGATCGGTGGCATCGGGCCCGCCAGGGGTTGGCCGCCGGTGAGCGCCTTCACCTGCTCCTTCAACGCGTTCAGGTCGCTCTTCATATCGAAGAGGAACTTGAAGATGAGCTCGCGCTCGTTGATGCTTTCCCCGCCACCAGAGCCACCCGCCGTGCCCATGGGCACCAGGCCGCTCTGCTCCTCCGGCAGGTAGTGGCGCAGGGTGGAGGCGTTCACATCGCGCTGTTGTTCGATGACGCTCATCTGCTCCACCAGGTTGCGCAACTGGCGCACGTTGCCTGGCCAGCGGTATGCGTTCAGCAGGGGAAGTGCATCATCCTGCAGCTGCAGGGGAGGAGCCTTGTAGCGGCCGGCGGTCTCCTGGGCGAAATAGCGGAACAGCAGGTGGATGTCCTGCTTGCGCTCGCGCAGCGGCGGAACCTGGATGGGAATGGTGTTGAGGCGATAGTAGAGGTCCTCGCGGAACGTGCCCCGCTGAACCGCCTGCAGCATGTTCACGTTGGTCGCCGCCACCACGCGCACGTTGGTCTTCTGGGCCTTGCTGCTGCCCACGCGGATGAACTCCCCGGTCTCCAGCACGCGGAGCAGACGAACCTGTGTGGTCAGGGGAAGCTCCCCCACCTCGTCCAGGAAGATGGTGCCTCCATTGGCCACTTCGAAGTAGCCCTTGCGCGCTTCATGCGCACCGGTGAAACTGCCCTTCTCGTGTCCGAAGAGTTCGCTGTCGATGGTGCCCTCCGGAATGGCCCCGCAGTTGACCGCGATGTACGGTCCATGCTTGCGGGCGCTGTAGGCGTGCACGATCTGGGGCATCACTTCCTTGCCCGTGCCGCTTTCCCCCTGGATCAACACGGTGAGGTCCGTGGGGGCCACCTGCGCGGCGATCTCAATGGCACGGTCCAGCAGGGGAGAGGTTCCCACGATGCCGAAGCGCTGTTTGATGGGCTGTACGTTCATGCTGACGCAGTGATCGTGTGGATGTGTTCGAGCACCTCACCCTGAAGGCTGCCGCTGGTGGCCGCTGTGATGTGGGTGCGGATGAGCGCGCCGGGAGGAAGTTCCGTTCCCGCGTGCATGCGGGGTACGATCACCACGGCGTTCTGCGTGTTCCTTCCATACATGTGCTCGTTGCTGCGTTTGCTCACGCCTTCGATGAGCACTTCGTGCACCTGACCCACGTAGCCTGCCATGCGCCTGGCGCTGAGCTGCTTCTGCAGGTCGATGATCTCCTGCAGCCGCCGGCCCTTCATCGCATCCGGCACATCATCGGCGTACCTGCGCGCCGCCAGGGTCTTGGGCCGTTCGCTGTACTTGAACATGAAGGCCATGTCATAGCCCACCATCCCCATCATCGAAAGGGTCTGCTGATGGTCCTCCTCGGTTTCGCCGCAGAACCCCGCGATGATGTCCGTACTGATGGCACAGTCAGGCATGTGGCGGCGTATGGCGGCGATGCGGTCCAGGTACCACTCCCGCGTGTAGCCGCGGTTCATCCGCTTCAGCACATCGCTGCTGCCGCTCTGCACCGGGAGGTGGATGTACTTGCAGATGTTGTCGTAACGCGCCATAACCGCCAGCACCTTGTCCGTCATGTCCTTCGGGTGACTCGTGCTGTATCGGATGCGCATGCCCGGCACGGCCTGGGCCACCAGCTCCAGCAGGTCTGCGAAGTCGGTGGTGTTGGAGGCCGAACCCAGTGTGGCATTTTCATTTTCTGGTCGTCCGATCGTCTGATCCTCCGATCGGAATTTGTAGCTGTCCACGTTCTGCCCCAACAGCGTCACCTCCTTGTAGCCCTTGGCCCAGAGGTCGCGGCACTCCTCCACGATGCTCTGCGGGTCCCGGCTGCGCTCACGGCCCCTGGTGAACGGCACCACGCAGAAGGCGCACATGTTGTCGCAACCCCGCATGATGGTGACGAAGGCCGTCACGCCATTGGTGTCCAACCGCACGGGTACGATCTCGCCGTAGGTCTCCTCCCGGCTCAGCAGCACGTTCACCGCCTTCTGGCCCGTGCCCACCCTCTCCAACAGCTCGGGCAGGGTGCGGTAGGCATCAGGGCCCACCACCAGGTCCACCACCTTCTTCTTCTCCAACAGGTCCTCCCGCATCCGTTCCGCCATGCACCCCAGCACACCCACCTTCAGGCCCTTGTTGCGGGACTTCAGGGCGTTCATCTCGTTGATGCGCTGCAACACGGTGTATTCCGCCTTCTCGCGGATGCTGCACGTGTTCAGCAGCACCAGGTCCGCCTCTTCGGCGCTTTTTGCGGGGATGTAACCTTCCTTCGCCAGGATGCTCGCAACGACCTCACTGTCGCTCACGTTCATCTGGCAGCCATAACTCTCTATGTAGACCTTCTTCTGCAACTCCGGTCGGAAAAGGAGTGCAAAGGTACGACCATCGCAGAGACCTGACAAGCTGTCAGTCCTTCCTTATCTGTCCGGAAGGTACTCCAGGCTCACGCTGTTGATGCAGTAGCGCAAACCCGTGGGATCGGGTCCGTCGTCGAAGACATGGCCCAGGTGTGCGCCACAACGCCCACAGGTTGTCTCCGTGCGCACCATGCCGAAACTGCGGTCCTCGTGGTACCGGATGGCATCCCTGCGCCCCGGTTGGAAGAAGCTGGGCCAGCCGCAACTGCTGCTGAACTTGGCATCCGCCTTGAATAGCACGTTGCCGCA
>JBIJDX010000048.1:0-14417 GCA_044343855.1 Flavobacteriales bacterium | reverse complement strand
GGTAGAGAAGATCAACGCAGAGGCACTTGGTGCGCAGAGCACGCAGAGTCCTCGTCTTTCGTACTCAGCGTATTTGCATTCCTGCAAACTGCTTTGCGTCCTTAGCGCCTCTCCCCGCTGCGTTGCGACCTAACGTCGAACTCATGATCACCCAACACCGCATCCTCGAGCTGCTCGACTACGTGAAGGACCCGGAGATCCCGGCCATCAACGTGCTGGAACTGGGCGTGGTGCGGCAGGTGGAGGTGGAGCCCGACGGCAAGGCCATCATCACCATCACCCCCACCTACACCGGCTGCCCGGCCATGGACGTGATGGCGGCCGACATCAGGAAGGAACTGCTGGAAGCGGGCGTGCCTTCCGTGGAGGTGAGGATGAGCCTCTCCCCTGCCTGGACCACCGACTGGATCACCGAGACCGGCAAGCGCAAGCTGAAGGAATACGGCATCGCGCCGCCCGAGAAGACCGCGGACATCCGCGCGCTGAAAGGGGAACAGCCGGTGGTGCAATGTCCGCAGTGCGGCTCCACCAACACAGTGATGCTCTCCGCCTTCGGCAGCACGGCCTGCAAGGCGCTGTGGAAGTGCCAGGATTGTTTGGAGCCCTTCGATCAGTTCAAGTGCTTGTGACAGAACTCAGTGCTTTAATGAGCCTTAGAGGGACCCTTCAAGTGGTACTTCTGCTGGCTGCAGAATGGAGCTTTGTTGGTTCAAGCTCTGCTCAGGTAGATGGAGTAGAGATTCGTCGTGACACGGTAGTGCACGGGTTCTCATATGAACTCATCTGTTTCGATGCTAACGGTCGAGTCATTGCCTTCGGACACCGCGACTCTAAAGGGAGGAAGCACGGTCGATGGTGCGAACTGCGTGGGACAGATGACCTAAGGATGGAAGGTGAGTATTTCCGCGGCAAGCGGGCAGGTATTTGGTGGATGAATGATCGTGAGTTCTTCAAGTACAACGACAAAGGAAAAATCATGGTCAAGGGGAGTGGTTCAAGAGGAAGCAGCGCACTGCCATTTTAAGTGGACGAGTTCATTCTTTTGCATCATCCCCGTACCATAACTCACTGCACGATCGCCGAAGGCACGTGAAGTGCTGTATCTTGCACACATGTCACAGCGCACGTACCGCGTTCTCCTGACACCTGAACCTGAAGGCGGCTTCACCGTCTCGGTGCCGGCCTTGCCCGGCTGCATCACCTACGGGGAGTCCATCGACCACGCCTTGAGCATGGCCAAGGAAGCCATCGAGCTTTACGTGGAAACGTTGGAGGCCGAAGGAGACCCTGTTCCGGACGACAGCAAGACCTTCGAGTATTCCCTCGTCCTGGCTTCGTGATGGCCAAGTCGCCCAGCATGACGGCGGCTGACCTGATCCGCCTGTTGAAGCAGCACGGCTTCGAACACATCCGATCCAAAGGGTCTCACCAGATCTTCAAGAACCGCACGACCGGTAAAATGACCGTGGTGCCTTTGCACCGAGGCGATCTGCCCAAGGGCACCCTGCTCGCCATCCTCCGCCAAACCGGACTCGATAAGCTCGATCAATGAACTACACCAAGATCCTCTACACCATCGCCGAGGGCGTCGCCACCATTTCCCTGAACCGTCCGGACAAGCTGAACAGCTTCGACCGGGAGATGGCGTTGGAGACCATTGATGCCCTGGACAAGGCGAAGGACGATGCCAGCGTGCGGGCCGTGCTGCTCACCGGTGAGGGCCGGGCTTTCTGCGCGGGTCAGGACCTGGCCGAGGCCATCGCGCCCGGCACCAGGATCGAGGAGATCATCACCGTGCAGTACAACCCCATCGTGCGGCGCATCCGCAACCTGCCGAAGCCCGTGGTGTGCGCCGTGAACGGCGTGGCGGCCGGCGCCGGGGCCAACATCGCCTACGCCTGCGACCTCACGCTGGCGGCCGAGAGCGCCAACTTCATCCAGAGCTTCATCAACATCGGCCTCATCCCCGACAGCGGCGGCACCTTCACCCTGCCGCGCCTGGTGGGCATGCAGCGCGCCTTCGGGCAGATGATCCTGGCACCCAAGGTGAGCGCCACCGAAGCCCAGCACCTGGGCATGATCTGGAAGGCCGTGCCCGATGCCGAGCTGATGAACGAGGCCACTGCGCTGGCGAAAAAGCTCGCCGTGATGCCCACCAAGGCCATCGCCCTCACCAAGGAGGCCCTGAACCGCTCGCAGAACACCAGCCTCGACACCCAGCTGGACCACGAGAACGAGCTGCAGAGCATCGCCGGCCGCAGCCACGACTACAATGAGGGTGTGAAGGCCTTCCTGGAGAAGCGGAAGCCCATCTACCGCGGCGAATAGGCTGATCGATCGACACCTGTAGTGTCGACCCACCGGGTCGACCAAGGTGCGTATCGCTGCATGTTGTGGCGCGCAGCCCGATCTTCGCGCCATGGATACTTCGATGACTTCGATGACTTCGATGACCGTCGCCGTGATCGGCGCAGGAACGATGGGCAGCGGCATCGCCCAAGTGGCCGCGCAGGCCGGGCACCCGGTGGTGCTGTTCGATACGCGGCGCGACGCCGTGGACAAGGCGCTGGCCGGGCTGCGAAGGACGCTGGACAAGCTGGTGGAGAAGGGCAAACTCTCCGGTGAACAGGCCGATGGCATCCACGGCCGCATCACCCCCGCCTCGGACCTGAAGGACCTTTCCGGCAGCGGATTGGTGATCGAGGCCATCATCGAGGACCTTGGCATCAAGAAGAAGCTCTTCGCCGAGCTGGAAGGCCTGCTGGGCGCGGATGCCGTGCTGGCCACCAACACCTCCTCCCTGTCCGTGACCGCCATTGCCGGTGGACTGCAGCACCCCGAGCGCGTCATCGGCCTGCACTTCTTCAACCCCGCCCCCCTGCTGCCCTTGGTGGAGGTGGTGCCCGGCCTGGCCACGGATGCCACGCTGGCCTCCCGCATGATGGCCCTGATGCAGGCCTGGGGCAAGACCCCCGTGGTGTGCAAGGATACCCCCGGCTTCATCGTGAACCGCGTGGCGCGGCCCTTCTACGGCGAGGCGATCCGCATCTACGAGGAAGGCATCGCCGACATGCCCACCATCGACGCGGCCTTGAGGAGCGTCGGTTTCAAGATGGGGCCCTTCGAGCTGATGGACCTCATCGGCAACGACATCAACTTCACCGTGACGAGTACGGTATGGGAGGCCTTCTTCTACGACCCGCGCTACAAGCCCAGCTTCACGCAACAGCGGCAGGTGGAGAGCGGACGCCTGGGACGCAAGAGCGGGCGCGGCTACTACAGCTACGCCAACGGCGCGATGCCCACATTTCCCGCAGTGGAAGAGGCCGTGGCCATCCCCATCGTGGAGCGCATCCTCGCCATGCTCATCAACGAAGGGGCCGATGCGCTGTTCTGGCAGGTGGCCAGTGCGCAGGACATCGACCTGGCCATGACCAAGGGCGTGAACTACCCGAAGGGCCTGCTGGCCTGGGCCGAAGAGCAGGGCGCCGCCCATTGGCTGCGCGTGCTGGAGCGCCTCCAGGCCACCTATGGCGAGGACCGGTACCGTCCTTCCCCACAGCTCCGTCGCATGGCCAAACCGCAGGCATAAGGGACCAGGGGGGCGATCGCATTGGGTCACAAGGAATTTTCTATGGATTTGTTTTCCATGGAATATTTAATCTACTTTCGCGGCCGAAACATCCATCAAAACGAACATGAAGTCCCAAGCCCTCACCATCGCTGCCCTGGCAGCCACCTTCCTCGTCGCCTGCGGCCCGAGCGAAGCCGAACAACAAGCCGCCCGTGAAAAGGCCATCGCTGACAGCCTGGCAACGCTTGCAGCCTCCGAGCGGACCGTGACCGTGGACGCTGCCGCCAGCGCCGTGAACTGGAAGGGCACCATGCTCGGGATCAAGAGCCACAACGGCACTGTGGCGCTCAGCGATGCCAAGCTCGTCGTGAAAGGCCCCTACGTTGTGAGCGGCTCCTTCACCGTGGACATGCGCAGCATCACATCGCTGGATTCCGCCTACGCCGCCGACGATGCGAAGGAGGGTACCCGTGCCATGTTGCTCGGCCACCTGGCCAGCGCGGATTTCTTCGATGTGGCCAATAACCCGAAGGCAAGTTTCGAGATCGGAAGCGTGGAAGGCAGCACTGCCATGGGTAAGCTCACCGTTCGCGGAAAGACCAACGAGGAGAAAGTGACCGACATCGCCGTGACCGAAGAGAACGGTGTGGTCAAGGTCACCGGCAAGCTCGCATTCGATCGCCAGAAGTACGGTGTTGCATGGAGCAGTGGCTCGAAGGACGCCGTTCTGAACGACATCATTGAGTTGGACATCATCCTCTCCGGCGCGTTCGCCCAGTGATAGCAGCGTTTGGTGAAAGGAGGGGCGTCCACTTCGGTGGGCGCCCTTCCGCTTTTGGGGGCTACCGCTGAAGCGCGGCCGCGAGGAACTCGTTCATGGGGCGCATGGCCTTGTAGTGGTCCACCAGTACATCCAGCAGCCTGGGGTCCGTGACCATGCGTGGCGGCAATTCGGCCATGAAGTAGAACTGCTTGTTGGCGATCAGTGGTTCCTGGGCCAGCACCTCCTTGAACTCCTTGGGCACCATCTTGTTCCGCTCGCCCTGGATCTCACCGAACCGCTTCACGAACGCCTTGGCCGTGCGCAGCTTCCTGAACCGGTCCAGGTTCGCGGCGATATGCTCCCGGATGCGCTGCAACTGATCCTTGTCCGGCATGTACTGGCCTCCGTAGAACGCCACGTTCTCCGGTCCAAGCTCGAAATAGATACCCCCGCTGCTGTGGTCCTTTCTCCCCCCGGCGGCTACCACAGCGGACATGCGCGACTTGTACGGTGCCTTGTCCCTGCTGAAACGCACGTCCCTGTTGATGCGGAAGATGGCCTCGCGCGGGGTGATGCGGATGGCGGGGTCGAGTTCGGCCACTCGTTCGATCGCTGCGGCCACGAACGCCTCGAACGGTTCCTTCACGCTCTGCTCGTAGCGCTTGCGGTTGGCATCGAACCACTCCTTGTTGTTATTGGGGGCCAGGTCCATGAAGAACCGGTTGTACTCGGGCGTGAACCAGGCCATCGTTCGTAATTTTCCCGAAGATATCCCCGTCGACGGATGCCCACCTCAAAAGCCAACGGCACTCCCTCACTGTTCGCGCCCTTCCACGTGGTGGTGGTCCAAAGCCCCATAGGCAGGATGTGGGTGGAAAGCGATGGCGCGTTCATCACACGCCTGTCCTTTTCAGCCCTGCCGGGGCGTGCAAGCAGGCCCCCGGTGCTGCTGCAACAGGCACAGCGGCAGCTGAAGGCCTACTTCGCAGGCACCTTGAAGGAATTCGACCTTCCCGTGCAACAGTTGGGAACGCGATTCCAGAAGCTGGTCTGGGAGGCCGTGGTGCACATCCCCCATGGGCGGACCCGCAGCTACCAGGCCATCGGCACGGATATCGGCGGCAAAGCCCTGGGCCGCACGGTCGGCCATGCATGTGGCAGCAACCCGATCCCCATCATCGTGCCGTGCCACCGAGTGATCGCCAGCGACGGGCTGCTGACCGGCTACGTGGGCGGTCTGTGGCGCAAGAAATGGCTGCTGGAACATGAAGGAGCGCTGCCGAAGGAGGTGTTTTAGGGTTGGGGTTGGTTATGAGTTGGGGGTTGCAGGTTACTTGTTGGGGGGTTGGGAGAAATTCCTGTGCACTGCCGTCATCGATGCAAGGAACCAGCTACCGTACACGTGCAAGGTCACATCGTTCGAAAACGTGGAGAGGCTTTTTGTTGAAGGGTACATCGACCGGAAAACCCATGCGGAACCTTGCGAACCCATCATTCGGGCGATACGGATCGTGAATGATTGCATCCGGTGCTTGAGATGCATCTGAAAGCGCCATTCCATGAGCGACCATGGTGGTTCTGGCCCGTTCATCGACCCGGACTCACCAGCGCCGCGTTACATCCTGAGGCGAACAGCGAAACTCGGTATCAGCCGATACCTTCGCGCCCATGTTGGATCTGGCCCACCGGGTAGTGGCCCGCATGTACGACCATGACCCCTTCAGTCAATGGATGGGCATGGAGCGTGTGCTGGTGGGAACCGGTCGCTGTGTGTTGCGCATGACGGTCAGGAGCGAACACCTCAACGGCTTTGCCATCGCACACGGTGGCATCTCCTACTCCCTGGCCGACAGCTGCCTTGCATTCGCAGCGAACAGCCATGGTATCCAATGCGTGAGCGTGGAGACATCCATCAGCCACACCAAACCGGTCAAGGAAGGCGATATGCTCACCGCCACCAGCGAGGAGAAGAGTTGCTCCCGGAGCATCGCCGTCTATCACATCACCGTAACAGACCAGCACGGTGCCACGGTCGCATTGTTCAAGGGTACTGTGTTCCGCACCGGCAAACCCTGGTTCCCTGAAGAAGCTCCCACTCCCCCATGAGCACTCCCTCCGCCTACATCGTTGACGCGGTCCGCAGCCCCATCGGCAACTTCACTGGTAGCCTTGCACCCGTCCGTGCGGACGACCTGGCCGCCCATGTCCTCAGGGCCCTGCTGGACCGCCATCCTGACCTGGACCCAGCTTACGTGGACGATGTTATCCTTGGCTGCGCGAACCAGGCCGGTGAGGACAACCGCAATGTGGCCCGCATGGCTCTGCTGCTGGCCGGCCTTCCGGTGAGCGTACCCGGCGAAACGGTCAACCGCCTCTGCGCCTCCGGCATGAGCGCCGTGGTTCAGGCTGGACGCGCCATTGCGGCCAACTGCGGCGACCTGTTCATCGCAGGAGGCGTTGAGCATATGACCCGCGGTCCGTGGGTGATGAACAAGACCAGCACACCCTTCGGCCGCGATGCCCAGTTGTTCGATTCCAGCTTCGGTTGGAGATTCATCAACCCGCTGATGAAGGAGCGATACGGTGTGGATGCCATGGGCGAGACCGCCGAGAACCTCCTGGAACTGCCGCGGGAGCAGGCCATCACCCGTGAAGACCAGGACCGTTTCGCCCTGTGGAGCCAGCAGAAGGCCGCGGCTGCGCAGGCGAACGGACGACTGGCCGAAGAGATCGCACCGGTGAGCATTCCGCAACGGAAGGGTGATGCGGTGGTGGTGGCCCGTGATGAGTTCATCAAAGCTGGAACCACGATGGAAGGCCTGGCAGCGCTGAAGCCCGCTTTCCGGAAGAACGGAACGGTGACAGCCGGCAATGCCAGCGGCCTCAATGATGGTGCCGCAGCCGTGCTGGTGGCCAGTGAGGGAGGGCTGCGCACCCATGGCCTGAAGCCATTGTCCCGCATCGTGAGCAGTGCGGTGGTCGGCGTGGAGCCCCGCATCATGGGCATCGGACCTGTGAACGCCAGCCTGCTTGCCCTGGAACGGGCCGGGCTGACGCTCGCGGACATCAACGTCCTGGAACTGAACGAGGCGTTCGCGGCACAGGTGCTCAGTTGCACGCGGAGCCTCGGCCTGGGCGACGATGACCAGCGGATCAATCCGAACGGCGGTGCCATTGCGCTGGGCCATCCCCTGGGGATGAGCGGGGCTCGCCTCCTCCAGACCGCCTCCCTGGAACTGCAGCGTACAGGTGGTCGCTACGCCCTATGCACCATGTGCATCGGCGTGGGACAGGGCTACGCCGTGGTGCTGGAGCGCTGCTGACCGAGTTCACCTTGGCGTAACATTGGCGGCACGCAGGTATTAGTTTCGCCCTCTCGAACGCACTCTGCCATGCACGTTCAGGAACAGATCAACCTTTACATCGCCGCGCAACCCGAATGGCAGCGCAAACTGCTTGTGCGCCTGCGCCAGCTCATCCATGCAGCGGATGGCTCGATCGAGGAGTCCTGGCGCGGCAACGCACCGCACTTCGAACGGCATGGAGTCATCGTGAGCGTGCATGCGCTCAAGACCTGCGTCAGCGTCTGGTTCCACAGGGGCGACCAGTTGAAGAACGACCACGGCCTCTTCAAGCCCAGTGAGAAGGATGCAGGCAGGGAGGTGCGCAAGTACAAGCTTGAGGAGGGCGACGGAATTCAGGAGAAAGCCTTCGCCGACCTGCTGAAACAGGCCTTGAAGCTGGACCGCCCATCGCCCGGTGAATTACGGGCCAAAGGGGTGGCGGCCCTGCCCGAGGAGTTCGCCATGGTCCTGGAGAAGGATGGTACCGTGCGTGCGCAATGGGAGGCCATGAGCGAAGGGATGCGCCAGGAGTTCGTGGAATGGGTTAGTGACTGCAGGCAGGAGGAGGCGCGGAAACGCCGAGTGGCCAAGGCGCTTGAGCTCATCCGTGCGGGCCAGCGGATGGGCGATGCCTTCAAGGTGGGCTGAAGCTGAACCGTACACCATCGGCCAAGATCCTGGGGTGCCGGTCATCGGATGGACGGTTCAACCGAGTTGCTTCCATCATCCGATGGGATCAAGCCGGTCAGCAATGTTACCTGCATGGAACGCGAAACCCCGGGGGCTACCCGGGGCTCACGAACTCCAAACGAACGGGGATCCGTTCAACCTTTCTTCTCCTGGTGACGGGCGAATCGCTTGTTGAACTTATCGACACGTCCGGCGGTATCCACAAGCATCATCTTGCCGGTGTAGAAAGGGTGCGAGGTGTGGCTGATGTCCAGCTTGACCAGAGGGTATTCGTTACCGTCCTCCCACGTCATGGTGTCCTTGGTATTCGCGCAGCTCTTGCCGAGGAACATGTATTCGTTGGACATGTCCTTGAACACGACCGTACGATAGTTGGAGGGGTGGATATCCTTCTTCATGGCTGTCCTTCCATTATGGGCCGCAAATGTAAGCGAAAGTTCCCGTTCCACCAACGACCATGAACTGTTGCCCGCTGCAACGCAATGATCCGGGCATTCCCGCGTATGGAAGTTGCCGACAGCGACCCATCTTTGCACGCCTTGAGAACCCTGTTCCCGTTCCTCCTCGTCGCATTGCTCCTCGGCCCGGGTTGCCGCAAGGAGGAGCTTTTCACCGAGGATGGTGGCGTCTCCCTTGAATTCAGCCAGGACTCCGTGTTGTTCGATACGGTGTTCACCACCGTGGGCACGGTCACCAAGCGCTTCACCGCGCGAAATCCGGGCAACAGGGCAGTGCGGGTGGACATTGCACTGGAGGGTGGCAGCCCCTCCCCCTACCGGATCAATGTGGACGGCATCCCGGGGACCAGCTTCGCGGACGTGGAGATCCTGGGTGGCGACAGTGTCTTCGTCTTTGTGGAGGCCACCCTGGGACCGGGCGGGGTCAACACGCCCTTCGTGCTCACCGACCAGGTGGTCTTCAACACCAACGGCACCGAGCAGAAGGTGCTGCTGGAGGCCTGGGGCCAGGATGCCCACTTCATCCGACCCACCGACTTCCTGAACGGGCTGCCTCCCTTCAGCTATGTGGCCGGTGGCTTCGATGCGAACGGTCAGCAGGTCTGCGGCGAGGTGGTCACCTGGACAAACGACAAGCCCTACGTGATCTATGGCTATGCCGTGGTTGACAGCTGCAATGCGCTCATCATCGAGGAAGGTGTACGGGTCTATGTGCACAGCGGTGGCGGGCTGTGGGTCTACCGCGGCGGACAGGTGACCATGAACGGCACCATCGCCAACCCCATCATCTTCCAGGGTGACCGGCGTGAGGAGCTTTATGCCGAGCTGCCCGGCCAATGGGACCGCATCTGGATCAATGAGGGAGTTCCCGGCGCACAGAACCTGTTGAAGAACGTGCTGGTGAAGAACGCCCTGGTCGGCATCCAATGCGAGACATGGCCGCTTATCCCCGACCTTCCCACGAGCGGGAACACGCTTGTGCTGGACAACGTGCGCATCCGCAACTGCAGTGCGGCCGGCATCCTCAGCCGCAACTACCGCATCACCAGCTACAACCTGCTCGTGGGCGATTGCGGCCAGTACGGAGTGGCGCTCACGGGTGGCGGCCGGTACGATTTCTGGCATACCACCGTGGCCAACTTCTGGAACTACGAGGTGCGGCAAACGCCTTCGTTCTACCTCACCAATGCCTATCAGGATGCCTTTGGAACGGTGCAGGTGCGTGACATCGAGGCCAGCTTCTTCCGCAACGGCATCATACACGGCAACATTGAGCGTGAGTTCGAACTCGGGTTCAATGCGCTCGCACAACCGGCGGTGCGCTTCGAGCACATGCTGGTGCGGACGGATGTGGCCACGAGCGACCCGGCATACTTCGATGCGACCACGGTCTGGCGCAACACCGATCCCGGTTTCGTGGATGCGGCGGGTGGGGATCCAAGGCTGACCTCCGGGTCATTTGCCCGTAACCGGGGGGCATCAAGCCCGGTGGAGGCGCTCACCGACCTGATCGGGAACAGCCGCAATTGCGATGGGGGTGGATTCGACCTTGGCTGCTACGAGTACTGCCCGTGAGCGCCGCGGACACGCGACCTACGCCAACGCAAGCAGGAAGGCCATGGTGTCCGCACCATCAGCGTAGTCGGCCAGCCCGGGATACTGGGAGCGGCCGAAAGGGACATCCCGACGGGAAACAATGCATTGGATCGTGTGCCGGTCCCCGGAAAGGCGCATATCCAATGCCGCCCGGTCACCGTAGCGCTCGAAGAACAGGGTCGCCACAGGACTGGCCAGCGCCTCATCCTCCTTCACCAGCAGGAAACCGTTGTCGAGGAACGTGACGCCATCAAGCAGCCACAGTGCCCGGGTGTACTCGTAGTTGTTGCAGTACTTGTTGTGCTGCGCGATGGGGTGCCAGGCGTACAATGCCTCGAAGAGCCGATCGAGCTGGAAGTCATACGGCACGAAGAGCTTCGATACGTTCCTGCACCCCAGGCCGAAATAGCGGAACACATCCTCACCGAGCGCCTGCAGGTCGGCCTCCTCCTCGGTGCCATCCAGCACGGCCACGCTCACCCTTGTCCGGCGAACGATGCGTGGCAGGTGTCCGAAATAATGCTCGAAATAGCGCGCCGTGTTGGTGGATCCCGTGGCGATAACCGCGTCCACAGGGCCCAGTTTGTCAGGCATGAACACCACCTGGCCGGTGCTCTGGGGCGCGAAACGCTCCAACGTGGCGATGAGGTGGGGCATCAGCTCGGGCTCCTGGGCGGAGGTCTTCACCCGCGCCTCATGCCCGCTGAGCCAGATGCACAGCACGTCGTGCAGACCCACCAGGGGCACATTGCCGGCGAGGACGGCACCCACCGTCCGTGCCGTGGTGCGGCCCTGCAGCAGGTCCGGGTAGGCGGCCAGCCACGCGCGCAACGAACTTTCCCGGAGCGCCACGCCCCACGCTCCGAAGGCATGTCGCACGTTCTCCTCCGTGAACCACCCGTTGAACTGACGGGCACCGCGCACAGCAGTATCCAAGGCATGGTATTCAGCCTCGTTGAGCCCGATGGAGTGACCCGGCCAAGACGCCCCCCCGGAGACGGCCATCATCACACGGCCCAATTGCGCCAAGGCGGCCACGCGTTCTTCGAGCGGTAGGGTGCTGGACGTAATGGTGTGCATCGTTGACCGGGAAGCTATCTTTGCGGCGCCTGGGCGGGACACTTCCCTTCCGGGTGCAAAAGTAGACCCGCGCGCCATGGCCATCATGATCACCGAGGAATGCATCAATTGCGGTGCATGTGAACCGGAATGTCCGAACAATGCCATCTACGAAGGTGGCAACGAGTGGCGCTTGAGCGATGGCACCTCGCTGCATGGCATGCAGACCACCCCGATGGGCAACAGCTACGATGCGGATGCCGCGAACCAGCCCGTGGCCATGGACACGTACTATATCGTCACGGACAAGTGCACCGAATGCACCGGCTTCCATGATGAGCCGCAATGTGCCGCAGTGTGCCCGGTGGATTGCTGCGTGGACGACCCCGGTCACCGCGAGACCAAGGAGCAGCTGATGGCCAAGAAGGAGTTCATGCACCTATAGCCCCACACCTTGGTACGCCGGTTGCACGTTGATGTAGCAGCCTTCCTGATGATGCGTACCCTTCCGCTCCTGCTTCTACTCCTTCCGCAGCTGGCCTCGGCCGCATCGGACAGTCTTGCCGCGCGTGTCAAGGCTTGGGCGGCAGGCATCCAGGACGCCCCCGTCACGGTGCAGGACAGCCTCAGCCGACTTATCACTGATTCCCTGCAGGCGCGGTTGCAGCAGGCCGATGCCTTCACCGCTGACCTCACCAGCATCCCGCTGACCCGCGTGGACGCTCCTGACGGCAGCTTCCGCCTCTTCACCTGGAACCTGCCCCGGCCCGATGGCAGCCATCGGTACCACGGACTGCTGCTGCATCACGGTCCGCATGGTGCACTGGTGACCCAATTGAACGATGCCACGGAACGCATCCCTTCACCGGAAGTGCCCGAGCTTGCAGCCGACAAGTGGTACGGCGCGCTCTACTATGCGGCGGTGCCGGTGAAGAAGGGCGGACGCATGCTCTACACCCTGCTGGGTTGGAAGGGCCACGACCGCACCGAAACGCGCAAGGTGATCGAGGTGCTTCACTTCAAGGGTGGCAGGCCAAGGTTCGGAGCGCCCGTGTTCGGCAGCGGTCGGGTGAAGACCCAACGACGGGTGTTCGGCTTCTCGTTCCAAAGCACCATGACCCTGCGCTACGACACCGATCTGGAGGCCATAGTGATGGACCACCTCTCCCCCACCCGTCCCGACCTGAAGGGCCAATGGGCGTTCTATGGGCCTGACATGACACATGACGCGTACTTCTGGCACCGGGGCGGCTGGTGGCTGGGGGAGCAGGTGGATCTGCGTGCACCGCGTGGGGCGTTGCGTCCGGGTCGGCAGCGTTGATCGGCGCTTCTGCGATCCCACGCAGGATCGTGAACGAATGGTGCCGCGGTGCCCCCCACCCGTGACGCACCTCGTACCTTCGCAGCGACAATCAACAGCGCAATGAACGTCGCCACCACCAAGAAGGTCCACAACTACAGCGCCGGGCCATGCATCCTCCCCCAGGAAGTGTTCCAACAGGCCGCACAGGCCATCCTCGACTTCGAGGGCAGCGGTCTCAGCATCCTGGAAATGAGCCACCGCAGCAAGCCCTTCGAGGCCGTGATGGCCAGGGCCCAGGGCTTGGTGAAGGAGCTCCTCGGCGCGCCCGACCACTATCAAGTGGTGTTCCTTGGAGGGGGGGCCAGCCTGGGCTTCCACATGGTGCCGCTCAACTACATGAGGACCGGCGGGAGCAGCGCCTATGTGAACACCGGTGAATGGGCCACCCGCGCCATCAAGGAGAGCAAACTGGTTGGCGACACCCGCGTGCTGGCCAGCAGCGAGGACAGGAACTTCAGCTACATCCCCAAGGGATATGATGTACCGGCCGACGTGGACTACCTGCACTTCACCAGCAACAACACCATCTTCGGCACACAGTACAAGCAGTTCCCGAAGAGCCATGCCCCGCTGATCTGCGACATGAGCAGCGACATCTTCAGCCGCCCGGTGAACGTGTCCGACTTCGCGCTCATCTATGGCGGTGCCCAAAAGAACATGGGGCCGGCCGGTGCCACCGTGTACCTCTTCGATCCCGGGCGACTGGGCCATACGGGCCGTACGCTCAGCCCCATGCTCGACCTGAAGAACCATGGCGCCAAGGAGAGCATGTACAACACCCCGCCGGTGTACGCAGTGTACGTGAGCATGCTCACCATGGAGTGGATGAAGAAGATGGGCGGTGTGCAGGCCATGGAACGCCGCAACGCACAGAAGGCGGCTCTGCTCTACAACACCATCGACCGCCTGCCGCTCTTCAAGGGAACCGCCGCTGTCGAGGACCGCAGTGTGATGAACGCCACCTTCGTGCTGAACGATGCCTCACTGGAGCCCACCTTCGATGCACTGTGGAAGGAGGCCGGCATCAGCGGCATCCGCGGCCATCGCAGCGTGGGCGGCTACCGCGCAAGCATGTACAACGCACTGCCCATTGAGAGTGTCCAGGTGCTGGTGGACGTGATGGAGCACTTCGCGCAAAAGAACGCCTGACCCATGCGCATCCACGCCAATGATGGACTGGCCGCCAACGCGGTGGCCGCACTGAAGGAAGAAGGCTTCACCGTTACCACGGACAACGTGCCGCAGGAAGCACTGGCCGACCATGTGAACAAGGAAGGGATCGACGTGCTGTTGGTGCGCAGTGCCACCAAGGTGCGCAAGGACCTTATCGATGCCTGCCCCGGGCTGAAGCTCATCGGCCGTGGTGGCGTTGGCCTCGACAACATCGACGTGGTGCACGCAAGGAACAAGGGCATCCCGGTGATCAACACCCCGGCATCCTCATCCATCTCGGTGGCAGAGCTGGTGATGGCGCACCTGTTCACCCTGATGCGCAGCCTCCACCTGGCCAATCGCCGCATGCCTGCAGAAGGTGCCACGAACTTCAAGGCACTGAAGAAGGAATACGAGA
>JBIJDX010000047.1:0-14532 GCA_044343855.1 Flavobacteriales bacterium | reverse complement strand
GGCCCCGGTGACGAAGGCCTTGATGATCTTGTAGGCGTAGGGAAGCGTGACCAGCCCGGCGATGAAGGCGTAGTTGTAGAAGATGAAAAGCGGGTGGAAGTCCTTGAAGAGGTACTTGCGCCACAGGCGGATGAAGAAGCTCTTGATCAGCAGGCGGCTCACGCGCGGGATCACCTTGCCCACCTTCATCTTGCTCTGCTCGCCCACCCGATAGATGGGCTTGATCTCCACCTCGCGCAGGCTGCACTGGGCGATGTTGAGCTTCACGAGCATGTCGTTGGGCATGCCGTAGCTGCGGTAGATCCTGTGCAGCTTGATGGCCTGCATGGCGCGCAGCCCGATGGCGGTGTAGCCGGTCTGGGTGTCGCTCACACGCCAGTAGCCGCTGGCCAGCTTGGTAAGGATGCTGAGGATGCTGTTGCCGAAGAAGCGAACGCGCGGGATCACCAGCCAGGCGCTGCGATGGATCAGGCGGTTGCCCTTCACGTAGTCGATGCCCTCCTCGATCACGGGCAGGCAGATGCTTTCCAGCTCGTTGGGGTCCATCTGCCCGTCGCCGGCCATCACCGCGGTGCAGTCGATGGCGTGGTCCTGGCACCACTTGTAGCCGCGCGCGATGCCCGCACCCACCCCACCGTTCTGTAGGTTGTTTATGAGGATGATGCGATCGGTATCCGGATGCTCGTTCACCACCTCGCTGGGAACATAGTGCGCCATTTGACGGGCGCTCTCCTCCTCCATCACCACTTCGGCCTCGTTCCAGCGGGTGCGCACCACCTTGTGCGGTGGAATGCGCCTGCCTTCACCCTTCGACCGGTCCTTGGCAATAAGCTCCTTCACCACGTCGGCGGTGCGATCCGGACTGCAGTCGTTCACCACCACGATGCGGTCCACGAATTCTGGCATCGTGTCGATCACGAAACCGATCTGGCTTTCCTCGTTGTAACAGGGAACGACTACGGCGACGGTCTTGCCTTTGAGCATGCGGACGCGGTTGGTGGCACAAAGATGATGGTTCATGTCGGTTCGCGGTCACAGTGGTCGATGGACCTGCAACATTGCCACTCGACCTTCCCCTGCTCCCGCTCATCATTCCTCGGCGATCGCGGTCGTGCGTGTCCGACTATCTTCGGAGCGAACAACGCACGACCATGGAATTCTTTCAGTGGCATTGGTGGGCCGGCCTGGCCATCCTCCTGCTCATCGCCGAGATCTTCGTGCCCGGCTTCTTCCTCCTTTGCCTGGGGGTTGGCGGCGTGGGCGCAAGCATCACTGCGGCCATCGGCCTTGGCTCCGGACCACAGCTGATCGCCTTCTCGGTGTTCAGCCTCCTGGCCTTCCTCACCATCCGCCCGGTCCTCATGAAGCGCATGTGGAACGCACCCGATGTGCGCACCAATGTGGATGCGCTCGTGGGCCAGCGCGGACGCGTCACCCAGGATTTCGACCCCGGCCTGCGCCTGGGTCGTGTGGCTGCTGCCGGCGATGACTGGCGTGCCGAGTGCGTGAACGACCGCACCCTCCGCGTGGGAGACCTCGTGGAGGTGGTGCGTGTGGAAAGCAACACGCTGATCGTCAAACCCCTCGCATCCGCCTGACCCCTCCACCAGAACCCATCAACCAGAACCCGCCCATGAACGCCGGAACCTTCATCCTCATCCTGTTCGCCTTCCTCATCGTCTTCATCATCGTGAAAGGCGTGCGTATCGTGCAGCAAAGCGAAGCAATGGTCATTGAGCGGCTCGGAAAATACCGCACCACCCTGACCGCAGGCTTCAATGTCATCATTCCCGTCTTCGACAAGCCACGGGAGATCGTGTTCCGCTTCACCCGCGACCTGCCCGATGGCAACAAGTACGTGCAGTTCGTGAAGAAGGAGCGCATCGACCTGCGTGAGACGGTATACGACTTCCCCCGGCAGAACGTGATCACCAAGGACAATGTGATGACCGAGATCAACGCGCTGCTCTACTTCCAGGTGATGGACCCCGTGAAGGCCATGTACGAGATCGAGAACCTGCCGCTGGCCATCGAGAAGCTCACCCAGACCACCCTGCGCAACGTGATCGGCGAACTGGACCTTGACGAGTGCCTCACCAGCCGTGACACCATCAACATGAAGCTGCGGACCATCCTGGACGAGGCCAGCAACAAGTGGGGTGTGAAGGTGAACCGCGTGGAGCTGCAGGACATCAATCCGCCGCGCGACATCCGCGAGGCCATGGAGAAGCAGATGCGTGCCGAGCGCGACCGGCGCGCGCAGATCATCGATGCCGAGGGCAGCAAGCGCGCCGCCGTGCTGCAGGCCGAGGGTGTCCAGCAATCGCAGATCACCACGGCCGAGGGCCAGAAGCAAAGCCAGATACTCGAAGCCGAGGGCGATGCCCAGAGCCGTATCCGCCGGGCCCAGGGTGAAGCGGAGGCCATCCGCCTGGTGACCGAGGCCATCAAGGGTTCCAACGCCGACCCCACCAACTACCTCATCGCCATGAAGTACCTGGAAACGCTGAAGGAAATGACCAGCGGCCAGAACAACAAGGTGATCTACATGCCCTACGAGGCCACCGGCGTGCTCAGCAGCGTGGGCGGCATCAAGGAAATGCTGGAGGCCAACAAGAAGGGCTGATCCACCTGTGCCATCCGAAAGCCCCGTTGGTCCAGTACCAGCGGGGCTTTTGCATGGGTCCGTGGATGCATCCCACAACGCGCCGCGCTGATCCGCTCCAACTTTTCCGTATCTTTGCACCGTTCACAGCAATGTGAACAGCCCCCCGCGCCCAGCTCTCGCTTCCGAGCAATTGTCCAGGCGCCTTCCACCAGCGGCTCATTGAACGCCGGACCGATCGTAGGGGCACCCAACACCATAACCGGTGTGTACAGGCTCAATGACCTGCACATGCCAAACCACATCCTGCGCAGGGTTCCATACTGCGCATACCCGAATGGAACGTACCACGTTCAACGACCTGGGGCTCATCGAGCCCATCCTGAAAGCCCTTCACACCGAAGGCTACACCCACCCCACCCCCATCCAGGAACAGGCGATCCCTCACCTGGTGAAGGGCCGCGACCTCCTGGGATGCGCACAGACCGGCACCGGCAAGACCGCCGCCTTCGCCATCCCCATCCTGCAGAACCTCCATGCCAACGGACCACAGGGTGCGCGCAGAAGGATCAAGACGCTCATCCTCACCCCCACGCGTGAACTCGCCATCCAGATCGGTGAGAGCTTCAGCGCCTATGGCCGCAACCTGCAACTGAAGCACACCGTGATCTTCGGTGGCGTGGGCCAGAAGCCCCAGACCGATGCGCTGCAGTCCGGGGTGGACATCGTGGTGGCCACGCCCGGTCGTCTGCTGGACCTCATGCAGCAAGGCTACGTGCACCTGAACGACCTGGAGGTCTTCGTACTCGACGAGGCCGATCGCATGCTCGACATGGGCTTCATCCACGATGTGAAGAAGGTGATCGCCAAGCTGCCACAGAAGCGCCAGACGCTCTTCTTCAGCGCCACCATGCCGCCGGAGATCGCCAAGCTGGCCAACAGCATCCTCACCGATCCCGTCAAGGTGGAGGTGGCCCCGGTGAGCAGCACCGCAGATACCATCGACCAGCGCATCTTCTTCGTGGACCGCACGGACAAGAACAAACTGCTGCTGCATCTGCTGCAGGGCGACGCGATCCGCGAGGCGCTGGTCTTCTCGCGCACCAAGCACGGTGCCAACAAGATCGCCAAGGTGCTCAGCCAGGCCGGCTTCGCAGCGGAGGCCATCCACGGCAACAAGAGCCAGACCGCCCGCCAGAACGCCCTCAAGGGGTTCAAGGAAGGCAAGCTGCGCGCCTTGGTGGCCACCGATATCGCAGCCCGGGGCATCGACATCGATGGGCTCACCCACGTGATCAACTTCGACCTTCCCAATGTGCCCGAGACCTATGTGCATCGCATTGGCCGCACAGGTCGCGCAGGAGCCAGTGGCCGGGCATTGTCCTTCTGCGATCATGAGGAGAAGGAGTACCTGCGTGACATCACCCGCCTCATCAAGCGCGACATCCCCGTGGAAGCCGAACATCCGTATGTGATGGTGGGCGGCCCGAAGAAGGCTGAGCCCGAGGTGCGGGAACCCCGCCAGCCCCGTGGTCCAGGGCGTGGTCAGGGCCAGCGCAACGGTCGTCCGCAAGCAGAACGCAATGCACAGGGCGGTGGCCGCGAAGGGCAGCGCCGCAACGACCGTGGTCCGCGCGAACAACGACCTGCCCAGACCAGTGCGCACCGCTCCGAAGGACGCGACGATCGCGCCCCCCGCGAGCAACGTCCCACCCAGTCCCAGGGACAACGCAACGACCGCCGCAACGATCGCCCCCGTCAGGAGCAGCGCCGTGATCGCCCGGGCGCCCAGCGGGATCAGCGGCCACGCGAACCCCAGCGCGAGCGTGCTGCCGGGAATGAGCGCGGCGGCGGTGCCAAGCCCGACTATGCGGCTCTCACCAAGGAGCTCTTCGGCGAGGATGTTGAGCGCTCCAAGAGCGACCAACAGGAGAAGAAGCCCAGGAAGGGATTCGGCCTCGGTCGTCTCTTCGGACGGTAGAACGCAGGTACATTGAAGGGGCGAGGCCGGGAGGGATCCCGGCCTTGTTCATATAAAGGTTCCACTGCCCCATCTTTGTTGCATGCGTCCGCTGCTCCTGCCCTTGTTCGCACTACCATTGGCCACCATGGCCCAGCCCACCGTGAGCGGACCCATGGTGGGTCATTGCGACATGCTGGAGGCCACCATTTGGATGCAGTGCAAGGGCCCGTGCGATGCGGCCATTGAATATTGGGCCGTCGACCGGCCGGACAGCATCCTGCGCACCGCGAGCGTCCGCAGCCTTGCGGAACATGCCCATGCCCTCGATGTGGTGGTGCGCGAAGTGATCCCGGGCACCACCTACGGCTACCGCCCGATCATCGACGGAACCCCCGTGGACGTAGGACAACCGCTCACCTTCCGCACACAGGCCCTATGGGCGCATCGCACCGACCCACCCCCGTTCCGCATGATCACCGGAAGTTGCGCCTACATCAACGAACCGGCCTACGACCGGCCCGGCAAGCCCTATGGTGGCGACATGGACATCCTTGCCCGGATGGCCGATCGCGAACCTGACCTGGTGCTCTGGCTGGGCGACAATGTGTACCTCCGCGAGCCGGACTGGGGAAGCCGATCCGGATTCCTGCACCGCTACACGCACATGCGCTCAGAGCCCGCCTTGCAGCCCCTGTTGCGCACGGGTGCCCATTACGCCACGTGGGACGACCATGACCATGGTCCGAACGACTCGGATGGAAGCTTCGTTCACAGCGGCACCGCGCGCGAAGTGTTCGACCTGTTCTGGCCCAATCCCACCTGCGGGGTACCTGGCGTGCCCGGCATCGGCACCGACTTCAGCCATGCCGATGTGGACTTCTTCCTGCTTGACAACCGCACCTACCGTGTGCCGGGTGACATGCGCACCTCCGAGCCCGCCATTTTGGGTGCCGCGCAACTGGACCGCCTGGTCCGTGCTCTGAAATACAGCCGCGCCTCCTTCAAGGTGGTTGCGGTGGGCGGGCAGGTACTCAACAGTGCGGCCGTGTTCGAGAACCACGCCACGGTGCCACGGGAGCGGGAGGAGTTGCTGCGACGTATTGCCGAGGAGGACATCCGCAATGTCATCTTCCTCACCGGTGACCGCCATTTCACCGAGCTGAGCAGCGTGAAGCTGGCCAACGGCGCCACCGTCTGGGACCTTACCTGCTCGCCACTGACCTCATCGCCCTACGTGCCCAAGGAGACCAATGAGCACCGTGTTGAGGGAACGCTTGTCACTGAGCGCAACTTCGCAGAGCTGTCATTTACGGGCAGCAGGTCAGCACGCACCATGACCATCACTGTGTTCAACGCTGCCGGGGGCCAGCTCTGGCAACGGGCCGTCCAGCGGGAGAAGTAACCCCCTTACGGGAGCCGCCCGCGCCACGCCAGTTCATCCAGGGGCCTGCGCTGCGAGCGGGTGAGTTCGCGTTCGCGCAGGTCGTCGGGCAGCACGGACGCTTCATCCGGATAGCCTAGCGCCAGCACGCTCACCAGGTCCATCGTGGGGGGTATGGCGAAGGCCTCCCGGGCCGCTGCCGAAGAAAAGCCCCCCAGCTGATGGACGCCGATGCCCAACGCGGTGGCCTGTGCCGTCAACTGCCCCACTGCGAAGCCCACATCGTGCCAGGCGTGCATGTTGGGCTGACCGTTGCGCGTGAACGCGGTGCTGGCCATGACCAGGATGAGCAGCGCCGCCTTGTCGGCCCAGCGCGCATTGCTCGGCGCCAGCGTGGCGAGCAGGTCGGCATAGCCCTCACCACCACGCTCGGTCACGAGGAACCGCCAAGGCTGGTCGTTCATGCTGCTTGCCGACCACCGCGCGGACTCCAGCAGCAGCTCCTGCTCATGGAGCGGTATCATGTCCGCGCGGAAAGCACGTGGACTGTACCGTGTCCCCAGGATGGGATGGATCGGCAATGGCGAGCGGTTCTCCATGGTGTTCGGTGACGCACCTTGAACAGACAGGTGTACGAAGTGTTCAGATGCGCATGCGATCGAGGATGTCATTCATCGCGTGGGCCTCCTTCGCACCGATGCGGGCCATGAGCTCCTCCATTTCCAGTTTGTTCACGCCGTCCATCCGTGACAACAGGTCCAGCCCCTTCCGGCTGATCCGCACGTACACGACCCGCCGGTCCTCATCGCACCGCTCACGTTCCACCAGGCCCTTTGCGATAAGCTTGTCGGTGAGCCGCGTTGCATTGGGCGCACGGTCGATCATGCGTGCCTTCACCTGGTGCATGCTCACGCGCGAGCCGGCTCCCCGCAGGATGCGCAGGATGTTGTACTGCTGGGGGCTCAATCCGAACGGCTTGAACAAGGCTACCTGCCTGCTGCGGAACCAGTTGGATGTGAACCAGATGTTGATAAGGAGCCTATGCTGCTCGCTGTCGAAACGGCTTTGCAGTTCGTCATCAATACGCGGCATGTCACAAATGTACATCAGGAAAATAATTCCATGGAATTTAATACAGGATGGCGTTCATGCGCCTCAAAACACAGGTCGGAGCGGTCTGCCCCTCAGGCTGCCTTACTTTTGCCGCGTGATGCGAAACCTGATCATCGCTGCCATTGTGCCGGCCATGTTCGCCGGTGCGTGCACCAATGGCGGATCCGGGGAGGATGGCTCACCGACCTCCTCGACCGTCCCGCCTGCCGACCCCTGGCGCGAGCGGGATACCTGGCAGAGGCCGGAGGAGCTCATCGCCCTCATGGGTCAGGACCTGAGCGGCATGACCATCGTTGACCTCTTCGCCGATGATGGATATTTCAGCTTCAAAATGGTGTCGGCCGGTGCGCGTGTCATCGCTGTGGTCAATGATCCTGCGAACGCGGACCGCATCGAACAACGCAAGAAGGAACAAGGTGTGGGCGACGACCGATTGGTGGTAAGGACGGTTCCGGCGGGCGATCCCGGCATTGGGCCCAACGAAGCGGACATGGCGCTGCTGGCACACCAGTTCCTGCGCATTGCCGATCGCAGAACGTACTTCAAGCTTCTTCGGCGCGGGCTCAGGGAGCCCAGGCCGCTGTTCATGCTGGAATGGCAGAACAGGCAGACCCCCATGGGGCCGCCTGTCAGCGAACGCCGGAGCGTGGATGAGATAATGGACATGTTCTCCGAACTGGAGTACAGCGATGTGGGCGCCCATTCCGCCAAGATCCCGGACCAGGTGATCTTCGTCATCACGGACTACATCGACCTCGAAGGGGCCGGCAATTGACCTGTCCTGGTTTCGCGGCCGTGCATCATGGCGCGGCCCGCCCGGTTCCACCGGAGCGCTCCCGTTCCGTGGGCATCACCCCCTTGTAGTGGAAGAAAAGGTTGGCCCAGATGATCTTGGAGTACTTGTAGAGCACAGGCGACAGAACCACCGTCATCCCGACCACGACGCCGATATAGGTCCACATGCCGGCCGCCGGATAAAGCACCGCGATGGCCACATAAATGGCAACGAATAGTGCCACACCCAAGGCGTAGGATACATACATTCCACCATAGTAGAATCCCGGTTCCGGGGTATATCGACGCGCACACACCGGACACTGGTCCAACAGGTCCCCGGCGTTGTTCAAATGGTACGGGTTCGCATCCACGAAGAAGCCGCCCTCATGGCAATGCGGGCACCTTGAATGCAGGATGCTGTAAAGCTTCGATCCCTTGCCGAACATGCAGGCAAAGGTATCCACCGCCACTGGGCGCAACGGTGACCCGGGTCACGCATCCGCCCTGCCGGACAACGGGGCACCGGTCAGTTCTTCAGCTTGCTCGCGAACGCCTTCCTGAACTTGTCGAGCTTGGGCCTTATCACCATCTGGCAATAGCCCTGCTCTCCGTTCTGGGCATAATAGTTCTGGTGATAGACCTCCGCCTTGTAGAAGGTCGACGCCGGAACTATCTCCGTGACGATGGCCCCCCGGAACGCGCCACTGGCATCCAGCGCCGCCTTGTAGTGTTCTGCTTTCCGCTGTTGCTCGGGCGTGTGGTAGAAGACGGCGGAACGGTATTGGGTGCCCACATCAGCACCCTGTCGGTTCAACGTGGTGGGGTCGTGTGTTTGCCAGAACACCTCGAGCAATTCATCCACGGTGATCGCGGTCGTATCGAATGTGATCCGCGCCACCTCCGCATGGCCGGTGCGCCCGGTGCATATCTCCCTGTAGGTGGGGTCCTTCACCGCACCTCCCATGTAACCGGACTCCACCGAAAGGACACCTTTCAACTCGAGGAAGACGGCTTCCACGCACCAGAAACAGCCAGCGCCAAGGGTGATGGTATCAATGGATGTCGGCGTGGCATGGGACATGGTCGGAGCGGTCGTTTGCAGGTCCTTGGGAACGGCTTTGGGTGCGCAACTGCTGGTGGATGCCAACACGCCGAGCAACAAGGTCATGCGCAGGTTCTTGATCAGGTGCATCCCGCATGGAACAACGAAGTGCCGATAAGGATCACTGCGCATCGGAATGATGACGGAACGGTGAAGGGGAACGTTCACCGCAACACGGTGATGGAGCGGGAGACGGGATTCGAACCCGCGACATTCAGCTTGGGAAGCTGATGCTCTACCAACTGAGCTACTCCCGCTTGTATACTGCCCGCCACGACCCGGTCGCCGGGTGCCGGCGACCAACCACCGCACACAAGGAGACCTTGGCACGGCGAAAATACGATGAGCGGGCCACCGGCCGACATCGTTCTGGAAAGGCCGGCGGTCCGACATGTGCAATTCAACGCCGGTTCTTTTGCCGGGACAGGGGTGTTGCTTAACTTACATTTGACCGAAACTTAACACCCTGCCTCGTTGCGGTGAGCGACCTTTGCGCTGCACCAGCGACCTTCACGATGAGCGCGAATCTGAACACCAAAGTGCTGCTCGTGGATGATGAGCAGGACATCATCGACCTGCTCCGATACAATCTGGAGCGCGAGGGGTATCAGGTGACCACGGCCCTCAACGGGCGTGATGCCATCAAGCAGGCAAAGCAGCAGCGGCCGGACCTCATCGTGCTCGACATCATGATGCCCGGCATGGACGGCGTGGAGGTCTGCAACCAACTTCGGCAACTGCCCGAGTTCAAGCAGACGCTCATCACCTTCCTCTCCGCCAGGGGCGAGGATTACTCCCAGATCGCAGGCTTTGAGGCCGGTGCCGATGATTTCATCACCAAGCCGGTGCGCCCGAAGGTGTTCCTGAGCAAGGTGAAGGCGCTGCTCAAGCGGAGCGGTGCCGAACGTCCGGAGGGGAGGATGCTCGAGGCGAACGGCGTTCGTGTGGACCTTGAGAAGGTGCTCGTTTTCGTGGGGGAGCAGGAACTGCAACTCCCGAAAAAGGAGTTCGAGCTTCTCACCCTGCTTATCGGCAAGCCGGGCAAGGTTTTCAAGCGCGAGGAGATCTACAACCAGATCTGGGGGAACGAGTTGTTCGTGGGCGACCGCACCATCGATGTGCATATCCGCAAATTGCGCGAGAAGATCGGCGAGGACCGCATCAGGACGGTGAAGGGCATCGGTTACACGTTCGACGCATGATGCCGCCGGAGAACGCCGGACCGACCGAAGTGTAAGTCTCCTATATTTGCGGCCATTGTTGGACCCGTGGGGTCTTCGGGGTGTGGCTCAGCCCGGTAGAGCGCTACGTTCGGGACGTAGAGGCCGGAGGTTCGAATCCTCTCACCCCGACAAGTCCGAAGTCCCCGCCGTCAGCGGGGACTTCCCGTTCATGACCGTTCGTGCCCGCTGATGCACCGTTCCTGAACGAGCGGCTCGCCCGCGTGGCTGTGCAGGCATCCTTTTCGCACCGCCGGACGTCATCCCTCCAGGAAGCAATGTCCCGCACCTATAAAATAGCGCTCATCCTGAAGAGCCGCAGCAGCCTTCCCATCTACCGTGACCTGGCCAAGTTGAGCGACAGGGAATTGGATGAGCAGGTCATGGCGCTCATCCGGCGCATGCGAACCAACGAAAGCGCCACCATCGCCCGCATGGTGCAGCGCAACCCCACGTTCAGCTTGAACTGATCGTTGTTGGCATCCCACGCAGCGGACCTTTACAGCCGATCCGCGGCAGTTATATTTGCACATCATTCCAACATCCATGAGCGACCACCACTTTGATGGCCATTTCCCGGAAGAAGCGGAACAGAACGAGATCGGCGGCCCGGTGCTCGTGGCACTCATGTCGCTGGGCCTGGCGGTGCTGTTGATCTGGATGGCGAGCTAGGCCTCCATCGCACCCTGTTTCTGGTCACCTGCGCGGTCGAGGTATTCATCGCGCCTTACAAGCATGTACCAGTTCTCCCCGAGCTCCATGTAGCCCTGCTCGAAGCAGAACACATATGTATTGCCTGCCCTTGTCCGGTGGGTATTCGTATGGTACATGAAGTTGTAACCGCGCTCCAGCAGTTTGTCCCGGTGCACCTTCTTCTTGCCGTCGGGGCCGTTGTTGAGCTCGCTCAGAACACGCCGGTTCCGTTTCAACGCGTTCACCACGTTCCGAACGTAATTTATCGGTGCACTGTTGGCGTGATAATGGTAGATGTTCCTGCACGCGTCCGAACAGAACCGTTTGTCCGTTCGGCCAAGCAGTTTATCACCGCATTGCAGGCAATTCTTGGTTTCGGCCGCGCTCATGGGTTGAAATATACGAGCCGCGCCGAACTTGCAACCCGACCGATCGTTCCCTCCACGTGGTGCATCTATCTTGGAAGTCTTGAGCAAGGCGGGTCTTCTATCGTTCACCCCGCGCGGCATCTGGTGCCCCCAGGCCGACGTGTACATCGACCCCTGGAGGCCGGTGGAACGGGCCATCATAACCCACGCACACAGCGATCACGCCCGCAGAGGCAGCGGACACTACCTGGCCTCCCCCATCACCAGGGCCTTGATGCATGCACGCATCGGAGGTGACCTGCGTATCGACACGCTGCAGCCGGGCCAGCCAGGCACCATCAACGGGGTGAGGTTCTCCCTGCATCCCGCAGGCCACATCCCCGGCAGCATGCAGGTGCGCGTGGAGCACAAGGGCGAGGTGTGGGTGGTCACCGGCGACCACAAGCGCCATTGGGATGGCATCAGCGACGCCTTCGAGCCGGTGCGCTGCCACACGCTCATCACCGAATGCACCTTCGGACTGCCCATCTACCGCTGGAAGGAACCGCGCCTTGTGTTCGATGAGATCAACGCCTGGTGGCGGGGCAATGCGGAACAGGGCGTCTGCTCGGTGATCAGCGCCTACAGCCTGGGCAAGGCACAGCGCGTGATGACAGGCGTGGACCGGAGCATCGGCCCGATCCTCGTGCATGGCGCAGTGGCCAACATGAACACCGTGCTTCAGGACTGCGGGCTGGAACTGCCGCTGTGGGAGCATATCACCAAGGACACGCCGAAGGAGCGTTTCCGGAACGCGCTGGTCATTACACCCGGCTCCGCCTTGGATACGCCCTGGATGTCCCGGATGAAGCCCTACCGCACGGCCATGGCGAGCGGTTGGATGCAGCTGCGCGGCTGGAGGAGGCGCGGCAACATCGACAAGGGCTTCGTGCTGAGCGACCATGCGGACTGGAACGCGCTGTTGCTGGCCGTGAAGGAGAGCGGCGCCGACCGTGTCATCGCGACACACGGGTACACGGACCTGTTCAGCCAGTATTTGCGGAGCGTTGGATATGATGCCACCGCAGAGTCGACCGAGTTCGCAGGGGAAGCGGGTGCCGACGTACAGGAAGGCACCCGTAGTGTCGACCCACCGGGTCAACCAGAAACGCCCGCGCCATGAACAGGGAGGCAGGATTGTTCGATGCGCTGGATTCAACAACCAGCACCAACACCAAGGTGGAGGCTCTGGCTACGTATTTCCGCGGAGCGGACGATGCCGACAAGCTCTGGGTGATCGCACTGCTCAGCGGGCGGCGACCGAAACGCCCTGTGACCAGCGCGCAGCTCCGCCAATGGGCAACAGAGGTCAGCGGCATCCCCGACTGGCTCTTCGAGGCCAGCTACCATGTGGTGGGCGACTTCGCCGAGACCGTGACACACATCGCGAGGCTGGAGGAGCGCATGGTGAAGAGCTTGACGGAATGGGTGCGGTATGTGGAGGAACTGAAGGACCTGCCCGAAGAGGAGAAGGCTGTGCGCGTAAAAGCCGCCTGGGCCGGGATCGAGGGCATGGAGCTCTTCGTGTTCAACAAGATCATCACCGGCGGCTTCCGCATCGGGGTGAGCCAGAAGGTGATGGTGAAGGGCCTGAGCAGGGCCACCGGCGTGGACGAGGATGTGTTGGCGCATCGCTTGATGGGCAACTGGACGCCACACGGAACGAGCTTCCAAGAGTTGGTCTTCGGCGTGAACGAAGGCGACGACCACAGCCGCCCCTACCCCTTCTACCTGGCCCATGGCATCGAAGGGCCCGAGGGAACGGCGGCAGGTGCCGGTCTGCAGGACCTGCTGCCCTTGGGCGACCCGCGCGAATGGCAGGCCGAGCACAAGTGGGACGGCATCCGCGGGCAGCTCATCGTGCGCGGTAGCCAGCATTACGTGTGGAGCCGCGGGGAGGAATTGGTCACCGACAAGTACCCCGAGCTCGAGGCGCTGCGAAAGGGCCTGCCTCATGGCACTGTGCTGGACGGGGAGATCCTGGCCTGGAAGGACGGCGCCCCACTCCCCTTCGCTGAGCTGCAAAAGCGCATTGGGCGAAAGAGCGTGGGGAAGAAGCTGCTGGCCGATGTGCCCGTGATCTTCATGGCCTACGATCTGATGGAGCATGCGGGAGAGGACATCCGCCAACGGCCGCTGAGCTTACGTCGCGCGCTGTTGGAGGACATCGTGTCCAATGCGGGCCAGCCGATGCTCACCCTCTCGCCCACCCTGTCCTTCACTTCCTGGGAGGAGATCGTGGCGCACCGCGAGCATGCGCGCACCGCCAGCATCGAGGGCCTCATGCTGAAGCGTTTGAGCAGCACCTATGAGGTTGGGCGCCGACGCGGCGATTGGTGGAAGTGGAAGGTGGACCCGCTCAGCGTAGACGCCGTGCTCACCTTCAGCATGCAGGGCCACGGCCGCCGTGCAGACCTCTACACCGACCACACCTTCGGGCTGTGGCACAACGGCGAGCTGGTCACCTTTGCGAAGGCCTACAGCGGCCTCACCGATGCCGAAATGAAGGAGGTGGATGCCTTCGTGAAGAGGAACACCCTGGAGCGCTTCGGTCCGGTGCGGCAGGTGAAGGCCGAGCTGGTGTTCGAGATCGCGTTCGAGGGGATCAGTGCGAGCACCAGGCACAAGAGCGGTGTGGCCGTGCGTTTCCCGCGGATCGTGCGGTGGCGGCGCGACAAGAAGGCGGCGGAGGCCGACACGCTGGACTTCCTGAAACGGCTCGCCGCCCATCGTTCATCGAACCAGCCCCTGACATAACTTGGCGTCCAACATCATGATCATGCGCCATTCGACCCTGTCCGCCGCAATCCTGCTTGTCCTGCCCGCCCTCGCACAGGTGAACGGCACCATCATCCACGACGGCATCACCCGCAATCACATCACCTACGTGCCCTCGGGCTATGTGCCGGGAAACGCGGTGCCACTGGTCTTCGTGATGCATGGCTTCACCCAGAGCGCCGAGGCCATCATGAATGTCACAGGATTCAATGACCTGGCCGAGGACCAGGGCTTCATCGTGGCGTATCCCAACGGCGTGAACAACGGTTGGAACACCAGCTCACCCTTTCCCGGCGGCAGCACCGCCGACGACGTGGGCTACATCGGTGCCTTGCGCGACTTCCTCGTCACGCAATACAGCATCGATACCACGCGCATCTACGCCACCGGTTTCTCTGCTGGCGGCTACATGAGCCACAAGCTGGGCTGCGAGAGCCCCAAGTGCTTCGCGGCCATCGCCTCGGTCTCCGGCACCATCAACAACGGGGATGTG
>JBIJDX010000003.1:0-39209 GCA_044343855.1 Flavobacteriales bacterium | reverse complement strand
GGTGCGGGCACTGGCCCGGCCTTTCAGGAACAGCAGTGCGCCCTGCTGCATGTAGAGCTTGTACTTCATGTAGTCCTCACTGAACAGCATGAAGTCGTGCGTGCCGTGGTGGTCCTCCATGCTGAAGGTGCTGAAGGAGGATTCCTGCGGGTTCGAAGCGGGGAACCATCCGATCGGTGTCCACACGCTGTTCTGCTGGTAGCCCGGTTGCAGGATGAAGAGCTCCTCATCCAGGAACATGGACCCGGCCACATCGCCGTTGTTGTTGATCGATACCATTTCGATCGCCTCGGGTTCCATCGGGGTCCACACCTCGGTCGCGAAGTCGAAGTAGGCACCTCCGCTCACCGCTGTGCCGTTGTCGTTGATGTCGTTGAAGCGACTACCGAACGAACTGGCCAGATAGTAGTCCATCTGTGCGAAGGTTGTGGCCGGGAAGGCACAAAGGGCGAACAGGATGGGCGTGATGGTGTAGCGATGCGTCATGGGGTCTGGTTCACGTGTATCGGTGAAGATGCAGACCAAATGTAACCGCTACCGAGCACCCGCGATCCCATGGCGGATCATTGGTCGGAGACCGATCGATCACCAGTGCTACATCCGCACGATTCGCTGCGCCTTCACCACACGACCGTCCACTTCCAGCACACTGAGGTAGGTGCCCGCAGGTACCTCCTTGCCTGAGGCATCCCGACCATCCCATTGCGTGGTATATCGTCCCTGGTCCTGCTGGCCAGCGATGAGTATGCTCACTTCGCGTCCATTCGCGTCGGTGATCAGCACACGCACCTGCGCCGGGCGGAACACGTTGAAGTGAATGCTGCACCGGTCCGTCATGGGGTTGGGGTACACCGGCAGCAGATCGCCGTCCGTTCCGTAACGGTTGGGTTTGATGCCCACAGTGCCATCCAGCACAATGTCGAACTGCCCATCCAGCTGGTCCTCTCCAATGCTGTTGAGCGGTATGATCCGTTGAGCCGCGTCGGGCTGCGAGGCCCATGGATCAGCAGCGATGTAGGGGTCGCCCTCGAAGTACAGTTGGGTGATGAGGTCCGGAAAACCGGGTTTCGTCACCTTGAAATGGATGTGCTTCGGACGGTACTGGTTCCCGTTGAGGTAGGGACCGGGCAGGATGGTCTCGAAGGCGTACAGCCCTTCCTCGTCGCTGAACAAGGTTGCGCGCAACAGGAAGTTCTGCGAGGTATCATAGACCGCAGCAGCGTTGGTCTGCCATACCTCGATCTGCACGCCTGGTATCGGCGTTTCGCAGTCGTTGGCCAGTGTCGTTCCGCTGATGAAGAGGCGGGTGCCGGGTTCGCCGGGCTGGGCCACCTGCGCGGAGTTCGGTGAGCCGGGCAGGTAGAACGGGCCTAGGAGATCATCCGTGGTGGCATCACAGCCCCCACCGACCACGGGTGGCATTCCGAACAGGTCGCGAGGGATGAACAGGGAACCTACGCCAAGAAGTGAACTGGCCCTTAGGAACTGGCGGCGGTCAAGGCCTTTGGCCGGACGGGAAGGACGTTCGTTGGTGCTCATGGCTTCAAAGGGTAATGATGCGTTGGGTAAAGATGCGTCTGCTGGTTACGGGTTCGTGTGCAGTGTTGTTGCCGCAAAGGTGGGAAAGCTGTGATGACCGGCGGAACATGCAGCCCTTCATCTATCCACATCCTTTCGTGGACTGCAAAGCTACCCTCTCCTGTCAATTTCTTTGCCATGGAATGTATCCCTGACGATCCGTCAGTCGCCCGGCAAGGCTTCAAGCAAGGGTGCCGATCAGGTCCTCCGCCGGCCCTAGTTCAGCGTCCATTTCAGGCCCATCAGCCCGTCCAGTCCACGCACCAGTTCTTCGGTCAGGGCCACCGTATGCGCCTTGCCGGCGGCCTCCACCGTGGTGTTCGTGGAGGGGCTGGTCAGCACGAAGTTGACCTTGCATTTCCCCGGCGAGGCCTGCAGTAGCTGTCCAAGTTCATGGGCGATATCGGCGGTCACCCGGTCGGCATCCACCACCACGTTCAGCCTGGTGATGTACTTCTCCCGTGCATCGCTCAGCAGGTCGATGTTGCTGATCTTGAACTCCATCTGCCCCTCATCACGCCCCCAGGTGCGGGCACTGGCCCGGCCTTTCAGGAACAGCAGTGCGCCCTGCTGCATGTAGAGCTTGTACTTCATGTAGTCCTCACTGAACAGCATGAAGTCGTGCGTGCCGTGGTGGTCCTCCATGCTGAAGCTGCCGAAGGGTTTGCCGCTCTTGGCGATGCGGTGTTCGGCCTTGGTGACGATGCCGGACAGCGCCACATCGCGCCCGTTGAGCTTGTCCAGTTCCTTCAGGTCGGGCAGTGTGGCGTTGCACAGGTACTTGATCTCCAGCCGGTGGTCGTCCAAGGGGTGGCCGCTGAGGTAGAAGCCGATGACCTCCTTCTCATAGTGCAGCTGTTCCAGGGCGCTCCACCCCTCGATCTGCGGCAGGGGAGGTTCCGGGATGCCGGCGGCACCGTCGGCCATGTCGAACATGCTCACCTGGCTGCTGTCGGCGCCGTCCTGGTGCTGCTGGCCGTAGCGCACCAGCGTTTCGATGTAAGTGGGTTTGCCCTCTCCGGCACTGTGGAAGAAATGCGCGCGGGTCAGCCCCAGACTGTCGAAGGCTCCTCCATAGGCGAGGCTTTCCAGCGCTTTGCGGTTGGCCGCGCGCAGGTTCACCCGGCGCATCAGGTCAAAAACGCTCGCATAGGGGCCGTTCTCCTGCCGGTCGTTCACCAGTGCTTCCACGGCGCCTTCGCCCACACCCTTCACGGCGCCCAGCCCGAAGCGGATGTGCCCGGCCTTGTTCACGCTGAACTGGTAGTGGCTCTCGTTCACATCGGGCCCGAGGACCTTGATGCCCATCCGCCGGCATTCCTCCATGAAGAAGGTGATCTTGTCGATCTGCCCCCCCGAATGGGTGAGCACGCTGGCCATGAATTCGCTGGGGTAGTTCGCCTTCAGCCACGCGGTCTGGTAGGCCACGAAGGCGTAACACGTGCTGTGTGATTTGTTGAAGGCGTATTGCGCGAAGGCCTCCCAGTCGGTCCAGACCTTGGTACAGACCTTCGCATCCAGTCCCTTGGCTGAGGTGCCTTCCAGGAACTTGCCCTTCATCTTGTCCAGCGTGGCGCGGTCCTTCTTGCCCATCGCCTTGCGCAGCACGTCAGCATCACCCTTGGTGAAGCCCGCCAACTTCTGGCTCAGCAACATCACCTGTTCCTGGTACACGGTGACGCCGTAGGTCTCCTTCAGCAGGTCCTCCATCTCGGGGAGGTCGTACACGATCTTCTCCAGGCCGTGTTTGCGCTTGATGAAGGTGGGGATGTATTCCAGCGGACCCGGCCGGTACAGCGCGTTCATGGCGATGAGGTCGCCGAACGTATCCGCCTTCAGCTCACGCAGGTACTTCTGCATGCCCGCGCTCTCGAACTGGAACGTGCCGTTGGTCTCTGCACGCTGGTAGAGCGCATAGGTCTTCGGGTCGTCCAGGGGGATCTCATCGATGGCGATGTCCACCCCGTGGTTAGCCTTGATCATGCGCAGCGCATCGCGGATGATCGTCAGCGTCTTCAGGCCCAGGAAGTCCATCTTGATCACGCCGGCATCCTCGACCACCTTGCCGTCGAACTGCGTGATCAGCATGGGCGAGTCCTTGCTGGTGCAGACGGGGATGTACTCCGTCAGGTCGCTCGGCGCGATGATCAGCCCCGCCGCGTGGATCCCCACACCGCGCACGCTGCCTTCCAATTTCTCGGCCTCGCGCAGCACATCAGCGGTCAGTTCACCGCTCTCCAGGATCTCTCGCAGCTGCTTGGTGGCGGCGATCTCCTCGCTGCTGAAGTTCTCTTTCTGCTTCAGGCTGCCTTCACCCTCCAGCGGTGCGCGCAGGATGCGTCCCAGTTCGATGCCCGGTCGTTCCGGTATCAGCTTTGCCAGGCGGTCCGCTTCCTGCAATGGAAGGTCCAGCACCCGGCTCACATCGCGGATGCTGCTCTTGGCGGCCATGCTGCCGTAGGTGACGATCTGGGCCACCTGGTTCTGGCCGTACTTCTCCACCACGTAGTCGATCACCTTCTGCCGGCCTTCGTCATCGAAGTCCGTATCGATATCGGGCATGCTCTTGCGGTCCGGGTTCAGGAAGCGCTCGAACAGCAGATCGTACTTGATGGGGTCGATGTTGGTGATGCCGATGCAGTAAGCCACCGCACTGCCCGCTGCACTGCCACGACCGGGGCCGATCAACACGCCGATGTCGCGGCCGTGGTTGATGAAGTCCTGCACGATGAGGAAGTAGCCCGCGAAGCCCATGGTGCGGATCACGAAGAGCTCGAAATCGAGTCGCTCCTTGATCTTGGGTTCCAGCGAATCGATGCCCGAGACACCATCGTTGATGTAACGCTTGATGGCCCCCTGGTAGGTGAGGTGCTGCAGGTACTCGTCCTGATCGCTGAAGCCTTCGGGCAGCTGGAAGTTGGGCAGGAGGATGTCGCGCTTCAGCTTCAGCATCTCCACCTTGTCCACGATCAGGTTCGTGTTGTCCAAGGCCTCGGGCAGGTCGCTGAAGGTCTGTGCCATCTGCGCCTGCGACTTGAAGAAGAACTCGTCGTTGTAGAAGGCGAAGCGTTTTCCCTTCGATCCTTCCTCGTCGCCATCCTCGGCTTTCGGCGTGCTCTGTTTCTCGCCGGTGTTGATGCACAGCAGGATGTCGTGGGCGTTGCTGTCCTCGCGGTCGGTGTAGTGGCTGTCGTTGCTGGCGATGATCGGCACGTTGTATTTGCGCGCCCATTGCACCAGCACGGCGTTCACACGGTCCTGCTCGGGGATGCCGTGCCGCTGTAGCTCCACATAGTAGTCCTCACCGAAGAGGTCCAGCCACCACTTGAACTCGTCCTCGGCCTTCTGCAGGTCACCGGTGCCACCACGCAGGATGGCCTGTGGTACACTCGCCCCAAGGCAACAGGTGGTGGCGATCAGTCCCTCGTGGTACTGCTGGATCAACTCCTTGTCGATCCGCGGGTACTTGCTGTAGAAGCCATCGATGTAGCCCAGCGAGCACAGCTTGCTCAGGTTCTTGTAACCCGTGGGGTTCTTCGCCAGCATCAGCTGGTGGAAGCGCTTGTCCTTGTCCTCGCGGGTGAAGATCTTCTTGTGCCGGTCGCCCACCACGTAGAACTCGCAGCCCACGATGGGCTTCACCTTGGGGGTTCCGTCCTCGTTCTTGTGCTTGCCCGCCTCGGCCACGAACTTGAACGCACCGAACATGTTGCCGTGGTCGGTGATGGCGATGGCCGGCTGACCATCGGCGGCGGCCTTCTTGAACAGCGAAGGGATGGATGCGGCGCCGTCGAGGAGCGAGAACTGGGTGTGGACGTGGAGGTGACTGAACTGCATGGCTGTACGGCCACGAAGTTATCCGGTGAGCAGGGGAGGGGGCCGAACAGTTTTCCACATGGGTATCCGCTCGCGTCATCATATCGCGTGGTCCCGACCGGTGCGGCCCAGCACGGTCACACCACCACCTCGGAGGTCATCGTGAACCTGCCTTCATCCCGGCGACTGAACGGTCCCCGACATCGGCTGCCGAGACTGCGGGCGTTATCTGGGGTGCCATCAGGTTCACTGCATCGGCCGAGGCACATCCTATGTTCTACATATTTATTCGCGGATCTGATGCACGCCACGTTCTGAACGTGATCGGTCGATCACACACGGAAACTCATCCAAAGACAGTCGTCCACCTGTTCATGCTCACCCCTCCACGCATCGAACACCGGTTCGATGTGGCATCGTCCACTGGGGTCGAATACCTTTCCGGCCTCCACCTGGCGCAGCAGTCCGTCCAGCCGCATACGCTTGTTCAACGGTCCGCCGAACTGGTCCGTGATGCCGTCGGTGAACATGGCCACGTGGTGGCCCCTGATGTCCATGGAGCCGGCATGAACGTCATCGTGACTCGCGGAGTTGCTGCTTATCCCCCTGCTTTTCGAGAGGATGTTCGTATTCCCCTCACTGTCCATGGTTATCAGGAAGCCATTGGCGCTGCTCCAGTCCATCCGACCCTCCGCAAGGTTCAGGCGCACAAGTGTGAGCTCCAGTCCAACATGGTCTGCACGACCACCCTCACGGACCAGGCGTGCCTTCAGTTGCTTCAATACGGTGCGCACGATGGCGGCGGGCTCCTCCTTGTGTGCCCCTCGCTTGCCGAGGGTGTTGCTGAGGATGTCGGTTGCCAGCACGGCGATGATGGCACCCGCCAATCCATGCCCCGTGCAGTCCCCGATGGCGAGATACAGTTCATCGCCGATCTGCCTGAACCAACGGAAATCACCGGATACCTGCGCAAGTGGCCGGTCCATGATGTGCAGGTTCACCCGGGCCATGAGCTCTTCGTTCAGTTCCGGAATGAAGCATTGCTGGATCAGTCGCGCGTAGGACAGGCCGTGGCTGAAACCTCCGGGCTTCGGCATTGCCACCTGCCGCATCGGTTCACTTGTGCGCACGCCGAACTCCGCCTTGGCAAGATCGGCCTCGTGGCGCAACTCCTGTTCATCATGGTACATGCGCAGGGCCTCACGGATGGTCAGTTCCATGTCCATCGAACGCCATGGCTTTTCCATGTAGCGGTATAGCCGAACGCTGGACATCACCTTCTTCACCGCCTCCAGGTCGGCCTGGCCGGTGAGCATGATCTTCCTGGTGGCCGGTGTCAACGCTTCTATGTGTTCCAACAATTCACTGCCCCGCATGGGGTACATCAGGTAATCCACAACAGCAACGGCCGGGTATGAGCCCTGTGCCATTTCCTCGCGGATGATGGTGAGCGCCTCCTCACCGCTGTTGGCCGCCAGCACCTGGATGTCCCTGTCCATGGTTCCGTGGAGTTCCATGCGCAGCGTGTCGACGATCATCGGTTCGTCGTCCACAACGAGGATGTAGCCCTTGTTCATTGTGCGTACGGTTTTATCCATTTAGTTCATCGAACCGGCGGATCCGCGTTCCCTGCCATTGGGCACCCCTCGGTATTCCAGTGGGAGCCGCACGGTAAAGGTGGTTTCCTCGGGGCCTGACGCGCACGTGATGGTGCCGCCGTGCTCGTGCACGATGGACTGGGCTATGCTCAGACCCATGCCCGTGCCCTCACCCCGTGCCTTCGTGGTGAACATTGGTTCGAAGATGCGTTCCCTGATGTTGGGTGGTATCATGGGGCCAGTGTTCGAGAAGCTCACAACCGCATCGCTACCCTTTCTTTCGATCTGTACCACAAGCTCCCCTTGGTTGCCCATGGCCTGGATGGCATTGTTGTACAGGTTGGTCCACACATGGGACAGCTGGTCCTCGAACCCGTTCATCACAAGGGGGCCGTCCGACCGCACGACGAACCGGATGCCTTTACGCACGCCGGTGGCGAAAAGTTGCTGCAGGTCGGTTATCTGCCTGTGGATGTCAAGTGCCACAGGAAACTCGCCGAGGTCCTTGTGTGAGTAGCTCCTTAGCGCCTTGACGATGCGCCCCGACCGCTCCGACGCGAACCGGATGATGTTCGCCGAGCTCCTGACGGAAACCACGGTATGGATCGTCTTCAGCACGTCGGTCACCCGTGGGTGCCTGAGCAACGCCTCCTGCTCCTTGTTGAGCGGTGTATGCCATCCCATGTCCGTCAGCATGCTGGCATATTCCCCATCTCCAGCAAGATGGGGATGCTCCTCCCGGAGCATGTTGCGCAGGGCTTTCTGACGGTTGTAATGATCGCCGGTCTGAAGGTCCGCCTTGCGTGCGTGCATATCGATCAACGGGATGTCCTGCTTGTCCAGTTTTGGCAGGTCCTCCCTGAACCAGCGATCCGCTGAACGCAACAGGTTGCTGATGGACCCGGATATCGCACCGAGCGGTGTGTTCAGCTCATGGGCAATGCCCGCCATCAGCTGGCCGAGGATGGACATGCGCTCCTGTCGGATGAGGTCCTCCTGGATGTTCTTCAGCTTGTGCATTGCCGTTTCCTCCGTGGCATACACGTTCATGAAGTCGAAACCCTCGACGGGGCTTGCCATCACCTTGAACACCCGGTCTCCCATGAATTGGTTGACCGGGGCGCCCCGGGCAGCGGCCCAGCGCAGCTGAACGAGTATGTTCTTGTCGAGCGGTTCGCCCACCGCCGCCTTCCAGGCCTCCAGGAGCGGCGCGCTCGCCGAATTCGCGTAGGTGAGCGCACCATGGTTGTCCACGCGCATGACCGGGAGCGGACTTACTTCCGGGAAACGGCTGATGGCCGTGATCTCCCTGAGCTGCGCATCACGGTCCCGGAGCGAACGTTCCAACTCTTCCGTAAGAGCGAGTTGCAATCCGTTGGCCTTGCGCTGGTGCTCCAGGGCGGTCGTGAAGTGTTCCAATTGAAGGATCTTCACCGCGATGATGTTCGACAACATCCGCAGGAAGCGCATGTGCCTCGGTCGGAAGAAATCCACCTCCTGATGCTCCGTATCGATCACGCCCAGCAGCCGGTCGTCTGCAAGGATGGGGACCGCCAGCTCCGAACGTCCCGCAACGTCATCCGCTATGTAATCAGGTTCCGTGCTTGTGTCGGTCACAAAGACCGCCTCGCGGGTGCGCGCCGCACGGCCAACGATACCCTGGCTCAGGTCCAGCGTGAAGGTACTTGAAAGGATGCGCCGTTCGGTGGTCCTGTTCGTCCTTGCGGCTACCTGTGATAGTTTTCCTCCGTTATGGTCGTACTGGTAGATGACGCAGTCGGTCAGCCCCAGCTCCTCGGGTATCGCCTCAACGGCTGTCCAGAAAACCTCCAACGGATCCTCCAGGGGCATGATGGCCGCCGTGACCTTGTTGATGGCCTGTTCGCTCACGAGCTCGAGCTCCAACTCACGTGCCAGGCTGTCGCGTGATATGGCACTCGCCATGGCAGCACAAAGTGTGCGCAGGATGGACTCCTCCTGGGGGCTCCATACACGTACATGCGAACATTGGTCGAAACCAAGGAAGCCCCAGAACCGGCCTTTCCGGGTGATGGGCAACACAAGGATGGAGAGGATGTCCTGAGCCATGAGGAACTCACGGAGGTTCGTATCCTCGATCTCCGCAACCACGGCACGGAAAGGGTTGCCATGCTTGAGTGGTTCCATGAACGGCCCGAAATCCTCAATGGGCAGGTCCTGCAGGTCCGGATTGTTCAATTGCGCCTGCGCCTGCCCGGAATTCCATTCCATGCGCTGGCTGGTGGTCACGGCCTCTCCGTTCGCATCGATCACGTTCGCGAACAGGTATACGCGGTCCACCCCCGTGCTCCTTCCCACCCGCTCCGCCGCCTTGTTCAGTGCGGTGAACAGGTCCGTTTCATTGATCAGGTACGAGTTCGCATCCGCAATGGCCGCAAGCATCTGCTCACGTTTCCGAACCTCTTCCGCCAGCACATGCTCCGCACTTCGGTCCACCACCGTGCAAACCAGTTGGAGGTCCCGTCCCGAGCGCTCAAGTTCACCGCTCTCCTGGATCCATGCCAGGGAGCCGTCGGCACGACGGATCCGATAATTGACCTGGTAAGGCGATACCGTCTCAAGGGCGGCTTTGAACCGTTCCTCGAGACCTGGCCGGTCCTCATCAAGGCAGAGCGCGTGGAACGCCGGGGCCGGCATCAGCAGGAGCTCCCCGATCCCACAGCCGCTGATGTCCGGTCCTCGCTCACTGATGGACACATGTCTGCGGGCCGGCCCCGCAGCGTGTTGAACTTGTTCATGCCGTTCATCCAGGTCGTAGGACAGCACCACACGGACCGTGCAAGCAGGAGTGCTCCTGATGATATGTCCTTCCATGACGTCGCTATCCATGTCCGGCATGGCTGATCCGTGGCTTGCAGGATATAGTTTACGGATTCTTTCCGGTCCAAGGTTGGATACCGCTCAAGATTTGACGAATGTATTGTTTTGATTGACCAGTAAAGCTGCAGGATGGTGTTGGTCCAGTGGGATGCCGCCAGGCCTCGGATATCGTGTTGCCCGACCAGCTGCTCGTGATGTAGCGCGTGCGCTACGGATGATCTGTTACGCCACTAGCATTCCCCGGCGATGATCCGGGGGGCGATGCCTATGCCTCGCCTTCCACCGTTACCGATGCCATGCACCGCACAGGAAAATTCACGCTCCGCGCTATGAAGCAGTACCTGTGCACCTCGCTGTGGAAGTGCTTCGCCTTGGCCAGCATGTGGGTTTCAGCCACCACCACCTCGGGGCGGAGCACCACTTCGGTAAAGTGCCCGCCTCCGTCCTTGGTGAGCACTAGCGTTCCTTCCGCGCGGTCCCGGTAGCTCAGCACGTTGATGCGCGCACGGGCACAAAGTGCCAGGTAGGTGAGGAGGTGACATTGGCTCAAGGCTGCAAGCAACAGGTCCTCCGGGTTGTGCAGCGTGGGGTCGCCCCGGAACAACGGATCTGCAGTGCCCAGCAGATCGGGCTTGCCGCTGATGCGCACCACATGCGCCCGGGAATAGCCCTCGTAGGTGCTGGTATGGTCTCCGTGCCAGATGAGGTCCAGGTTGTACTGGTGGGTTTGTGTCATGGTGCAAAGTTCCTGCCGGATACACTTGGTATGCTTTTGCCGGCAGGACCTTTGGCCGGCTCCGTCGTGAAATTCTTATTTCGCCCGTTGGATGCCAATGCACGTCCGGGCCTCCCTGCGGGACAGCCGGCGTGCACCCACGTACCAATCGGCATCCACGCTCAGGCGCTTGGCACGGCCATGCCTGCGTTCGATAGGTATCGCTTGCCATTGCTCGTCCACTGCTACGAAGAGCATCCGCCCTTCCGTCTCCGTGCGTACCGGTAGTTTCAGCCCCGGCACAGCATTGCCCCAACGCATCCACAGTCGCCGCTTTACGAAGGCGTATTCCAACACGGGTACCCTGGTGCTGCGCAGGTATTGGTCGAAGAGGGAGGGATGCAGCAATGAACGCGTGGTGGCGTTGTATCCGATCATGAAGGCTTCCACCTGTGCACTGGTGACCACACTGTGCTTGAAGGTGGTGTTCATGTCCAGCAACATCGCCTTGAAGGTGCTGTCACCCACGATGTGCCGGATCATGTGGATGAGGTTGGCGCCTTTGTAGTACATGTCGCCGCTGCCCTCTTCGTTCACCCCGTACGGACCGATGATCGGCCGGTCGTTGCGGATGTTCCTCCGCAGCCCGATGACATATTCCTGGGCTGCCGCCGGCCCCTGCTGGCACTCGGTGAAGATCGTCTCGGTGTAGTCCGTGAAGCCCTCGTGCACCCACATGTCGGCGATGTCCGCGGTGGTGATGCTGTTGCCGAACCACTCGTGACCGCTCTCGTGGATGATGATGTAATCCCACGCCAGCCCGTGGCCTGTACCGCTCAAGTCGCTTCCACGATATCCGTTCACGTAGTTATTGCCATAGGCGATGGCGCTCTGGTGTTCCATGCCCAGGTGCGGTGCCTCCACCAGCTTGTAGCCATCCCGGTGGAAGGGGTAGGGCCCCAGCCATTCCTCGAAGCACCGCAGCATCTCAGGCACCTGCTTGAAGTGTTCACGGGCCTGGGGTCCGTTGCCGGCGAGCACCCAGTAGTCGCATTGAAGCGGGCCATCCACGCCCGCGTACACTTCATTCCAATGGGTGTACCTGCCGATGTAGGGGACGAGGTTGTAGGTGTTGATCGGATCGCTCACCTGCCATTCCCACGTGGTGGTGCCATCGCCGTTTCGCCAGGTGCTGCGAAGACGCCCGTTTCCTATGCCCTGCAGGCTGTCCGGTACGGTGATGCGCAGGGTGGCACCTTCCTGCGGCTCATCGCTCTGGTGGTCCTTGCAGGGATACCACACACTGGCACCCAGCCCTTGACAGGCCACGCTCACCCACGGGTTGCCCTGCGCGTCCTTCTTCCAGATCCAGCCGCCGTCCCAGGGTGGATTCTTCGCGACTTTCGGCTTGCCGTGGTAGTCGATCCACAGGATGCTGCCTTCTCCCGGTTCATAGGGGCCGGAAACACCGTTCGGTCTGTGGACGTCGAGCCAGATCACATCGCCCTCACGCTCGAAGGGTACGGCGGTCTTGATGGAGGTGCTGCCCTCAATGCGATCCTCTGCGTCCCGAAGTGGGCGTTCCACCCACATATGGATGCTATCCACTTCCAAGGGTTGCTGCAGGTCGATCTGCATGCGCCTTCCTGGCTCAGTGGCGGTGAACTTGATGTACGTGCGCCCTTTGATCGTGCGCTGGTCCAGGTCAGGGGTGACGAACACGGCATAGTGCCTGGCATCCCACCACGCGCGCTCAGGACCGATGCTCCCGCGGAGGCTGTCCGCGTGGGTGAATGTGCGGCGCCCATCGTTCAACTGCGCAACTGCCGCACCAGCGATGAGGAACAGCGTAAGGAGTGATCCGGTGCGCATGGTATATCCAAGGTGGAGATCGGTCTCGCGGCCTGCCGGGGCTTACTGGCGTGCGGGCGGCGGAGTGTTGTCCGGTGCGGCAGGTAGCATCACGATCGGCAGCTTGCGCAGGGTGTACTTGGTCTGCAGGGTGCGACGGCTCAACTCCGCTTCTTCCTGTGTGCCGAAGAGCAGCACATCAAGGTCATGTACGGGGATGTCACGGAGCTCCGGGTACTGCTCCTTCACCAGGGCGCGTACGCCCGCACTGCCCACCTTCTCCGTGGTCTCGATCACCGGTGTGATGTAGACCGTGGGGCCATTGCGCCAGTTGCCGATGGCGTGGCTGTAGATCGTGCTTTGGGCGGCTGCCGAAAAGCCGCAGAGCAGCAACGTGGCGATCAGCAGGTGTTTCATGATGTTCGAATACCCAAAGATCGTTCCTACCGCACTTCGATCTCGTCCAGGAACATCCATGCCGCACTTCCTGCGCCGGGGAGTCCTTCAGGGATGGGGCCCCGATGCTGCACGTTCAGGCGCACGTAGCGTGCCTTTCCGGCTTTTTTGATACCGAATTGGATCCGTCCGGTGGTTGCCTTCGGTGCAGCCTTCCCCAATGAGCTGAAGGTCTTCCCATCCGTGCTCACGTGGAACTCGATCGCCTTCGGTGCATGGATCCAACTGTAGGTCTCATGCAACGCACCTATGCCGATGCTGCGGATGTCCTGGACGCCACCCAGGTCAACCGTGATGGTGACGCCCTGTTTCCAGCCCAGCCACTCGGTGTTCACGCGCTTCTCCTGCGCGGTGATGCCATCCACCAGAGTGAACCCGCCGCCTTCGTTGTAACGCTCGTTGGGCGGGGTGCTCAAAGTGATCTTCTGGGCGGTGGCCTTGTTGAAGAGGAAGCGTCGCTTCGCAATGGGCCCGGTGAGCCCTTCTCGCTGCAGCCAGCCATGCAGCTCGCGGTCGCTGTCGATCACAACGGGACCTGCGTATGCCTGCAACGGAGCCACAGACGCATCATATGGCGGGGGCATCTCCGTCATGGAAATGTTCGTGTCCGTGCCTGATCGCATCTCCACTTCGATGGTGCCCGGTTCCCTGCCCTGCATCGGTCGGATATTGACCTGGTACATGCTCCTGCTCGCGTTCACACCCATTTCCTCCAGCTTCGGGAACTCCCCTTCCAGCCGGGCGATGAAGTCCGCCTCGTTCCGCTTCTCCTTCGGGGTCCACAGCACTTCCGCCAGGGCCAGCATGCGCGGCACGGCCATGTATTCCACATGCTCCGGTGTGAGGATGTATTCCGTCCACACGTTTCCCTGCGCGCCCAGGATGTACTTGTGCTCCTCGGGCTTCAGTTCGGCGGGGATGGGCTCGTAACCGTAGACCTTCTGCACCGTGGTATATCCGCCGATGGCCAGCGGTTCGTTCGCAGGGTCGCCCTGGTAGTGGTCGAAGTAGCAATGGCTGCCGGGGCTCATCACCGCATAATGACCGCTCCGCGCCGCTGCGATCCCGCCTTCGATCCCCTGCCAACTCATCACCGTGGCGTTGGGCGCAAGTCCCCCCTCCAGGATCTCGTCCCAACCGATGATCATCCGCCCCCGCTCGTTCACGAACCGTTCGATGCGTTGAATGAACCAGCTCTGCAGTTCGTGCTCGTCCTTCAGGCCTTCCCGCTGCTTGCGCGCCTGGCATTTGCCGCACGTCTTCCACGCATCCTTGGGGCATTCGTCACCGCCGATGTGGATGTATGGGCTGGGAAAGAGCTCCATCACCTCGATCAGCACATCCTCCAGAACATCGAACACACTGTCGTTGCCGGCGCAGAACACATCCTCGAACACGCCCCAGCCCTTCTGCACTTCGTACGGCCCGCCGGTACAACCCAGATGCGGATAGGCCGCCAGCGCGGCCATGGCATGCCCCGGCAGTTCGATCTCGGGCACCACGTTGATGTGACGGACCCTGGCGTATTCCACCACCTCCACGATCTCCTTCTGGGTGTAGTAGCCGCCGTAGGGGATGGTGTCATACTGCCTGCGGCTGTAGGGTCCGATCTGGCTGCCCTTTCGCCAGGCACCCACCCCGGTGAGCTTCGGGTGCTGCTTGATCTCGATGCGCCAGCCCTGGTCCTCGGTGAGGTGCCAGTGGAAGCTGTTCATCTTGTAGCGGGCCAGCAGATCGATGTACTTCTTCACGAAGTCCACGCCGAAGAAGTGGCGGCACACGTCCAGGTGCATGCCGCGCCAGCCGAAGCGCGGATGGTCCGTGATGCTGAGGCAGGGCATGGTGCCGCTCGCGCTGCCCTGTTCGAGCAACTGCACCACCGTGCGGCTTCCTCGGAAAAGCCCTTCCTCCGTGGGTGCGCTTACGGTGATGCCGTCCGGTCGCACCTGCACTGTGTGCCATTCGTCGGGCAGGGTGGTGTCCGGCTGCATGCGTGTGAACGCTATGCGCATTGGGAGGAGGCAGTCCGAGGTGCGGGGTCCGTGCAGGGCGGTGAGCTCGGTGCGCAGCAGGTCCGCGAGGTCCTTGGAGGCCGCAGGGTCCACCTCCACCTGCCAGGGACAGGCAAGGTCGAGGGTGCCGGCCTCCATGCGCAGGTCCGCCGGCTGGGGAATGAGCTGGAGCTGGGCTTGAGCAGCAAGGCTCAGGAACAGGAAGGGAAGGAGGAGGCGCATGGGGCAAAGGTGGTGACCAGCGCAACAACCGGGCCTCCCGGTCACCTGCCCCCTGCGGCTGTACTTGTTGGTTCGCAGGGATCCACTACATTTGCGGCCCCTTACCAACGAGGGAACTAACCCAAAACGCGACATGCCAACTCGCATCCGCCTTCAGCGTAAAGGCAAAAAAGGCCAGCCCTACTACCATGTGGTGGTGGCTGATTCCCGTGCTCCCCGTGACGGGAAATACATCGAACGGATCGGTGCGTACGATCCCAACCAGAATCCCGCCTTCGTGGAGGTTAACATGGAGAAGGCCCTCGATTGGCTGCAGAAGGGTGCCCAGCCCAGCGACACCTGCCGGGCCATCCTCAGCTACTCCGGGGTCGTCTACAAGAACCACCTCGCCAACGGCGTGAAGAAAGGTGCGTTCGATGCCGCTGAGGCGGAGCGCCGCTTCGACATCTGGATGAACGAGAAGACCGCCAAGATCGAGGGCAAGAAGAACAAGCTTGCCCAGAGCGCCCAGGCTGCCGCCAAGGCCCGCCTCGACGCCGAGAACAAGAAGTCCGCCGACCGCGCCGCGGCCATCAGCGCCAAGCTGGCCGCTGCTTCCGCTGAAGCCCCCGCGCCCGCTGCAGAAGCCACCGAAGGCGAAGCGCCTGCCGCAGAGGCCGCCGCTGAGTGATCCGTTCACCTGTCCGTAGCAAGGCCCGCTTTCCCCGAAGCGGGCCTTGTTCATTCATCCCCGGTACGGCCCGTACCTTTCGGCCATGGACCTCGACAGCCTCCAGCGCATCGGCAGGCTCGGCAAGCCCTGGGGCCACCAGGGCGATCTCACCGTGCAACTGGAGGGGGTGGAACTCGAGGACCTCTCCGGGGCGGAATGCCTGTTCGCTGATATAGACGGCCAGAAGGTGCCCTTCTTCATCGCCAAATTGCGGGACAAGGGCCGCGATGTACTGGTGAAGTTCGATGAATTCCACGACCCCCAGTCGGCTGCCATCCTTGTGGGACGCGACATCTACGCTCCACCCGGGCTGTTGGTGGAGGACGATGAAGAACACTGGGATCCCGCCACCCTGATCGGTATGCAGGTGGCCGATGAAGCCCATGGCGAACTGGGCGAAGTGGTGGCCCTGGATGGAACCGATGAGCATCCGGTGCTGGTGATCCGGAACGGTGGGGAAGAGGTGCTCGTTCCCTTGGCCGATGAGCTGGTGGTGGGCATTGATGCCGCGCAGGGCCTCCTGGTGGTGCGAACCCCACCCGGCTTGCTGGAGCTGTACCGCGGCGCTTGATCGCATGCCCAAACCATCCTTCCGCTTCAAACAGTTCACCGTTCAGCAGGACCGCTGCGCCATGAAGGTGAGCACCGACGGTGTGCTCTTCGGTGCATGGGTGGACTATGCCGGTGCTGCACGCATCCTGGATATCGGGACCGGTACCGGTCTGCTCGCCCTGATCGCGGCGCAGCGCAATGCCATGGCGCGGATCGATGCGGTGGAGATCGATGCGGAAGCCGCGTCCCAAGCGGCGGAGAATGCGGCTGCAAGTCCGTGGAGCGACCGTGTCCGCATCCATGCCATGGATGTGCGGAGGCTGCACAGCGCTGAACCCTTTGACCTGGTGGTGTGCAATCCGCCCTATTACGCGGACTATTCCCGCTCGCCGGATGTACGCATCGACCTTGCAAAGCACAGCGGTGAACTGCGCTTCGATGCGCTGGTGGCCGCTGTGGAACGACTGCTCGCCCCTGCGGGTCGCTTCGCCCTCATCCTGCCGTTGAACCGCGAACAGGAACTGCTGACGCTCGCCGCCCGCGTCGGACTCGCCCCCGTGCGGCGCTGCGTGGTGCGCTACGTGCCGCACCGCCCCCCCAAGCGCGTGTTGTTGGAGCTGGACCGGAGTGGAAGGCCCCCACGCGCAGAGGAGTTGTGCGTGGAGCGCTCAGGCCCCTTCGACTATTCGCCCGAGTACCGAGCCTTGTTGGCCGATCTCATGCTCGGCTTCTGATCCTCGGCTTACAGAGCGCGCTCCGTCTCCTGGAACGTGATGCCCAGGCCCTCCAATTCGTCCAGTACGGGGTCGTAGATGGCGGGCTTCAAGGGAAGCAGCACCCCGCGGTCCTCGATGGCACCGTTCAAAGCCAATTTGCAGGCCATCCCGATGGGCAGCCCGACCGTGCGTGCCATGGCGGTATGCACGGGGTCCAGGCCGATGGAGGCCAGCGAGGCCTGCAGCTCGTGCGTGCGACCGTTCATACTGTACCGGAAACGGTGCCACATCACCACCAGGTCCTTATCGGCTGGCCCCAACCTCCACTTCTGTTCCAGCAGGTGTTGCAGGGTGGCCGCCGGCGATCCGCCCTCCACCCCGATCGGTATGGAATCGAAGAGGCCAAGCCAGGCCAGTTTGTCGAGCACTTCCTCCGTGGCACCAGCGCCGAGGTAGTCAGCGGTGGCGCGCCGCACATCCTGCGCATTGCCGGGGAGGAACGCGCGCAGGTAGTCCGCCCAGGTGCTGGCACCCGGTAGTTCCATGGGGTAACCATCATCCGTGCAACCCAATTGAACGAAGGCATCCCAAGCGGCACAGTAACCCGCCTTGCGCAGTGTGCCCCGCAGCAGGGTGGGAATGCCCTCCAGACCGTAAGCCGCCCGGTACTTCAGCGAGTCGCGGTTGGCATAGCCATCGAAGCCGCCCATGCCGGGCACATCGATGTGCTGCACCTGCTGGAAAAGCCTGTGGTAGGGGATGTACTTGGTGACACCATCACGGATGTACTTCGCAGCACCGCCCTGTCCCGCCAGCACCACGTTGCGTGGGTTCCAACTGAACTTGTAGCCCCAGGGGTTGTCATCGCTCTCGGGTGCCACGAGTCCGCCACAATAGCTCTCGAACGCATCCATCCGGCCACCTGCCGCCTTCAGCCTGTCGATGATGCGCATGGCGCTCATGTGGTCGATGCCAGGGTCGAGGCCCATCTCGTTGAGCACGATGAGCCCGGCCTCCTTGAACGCCATATCCAGGGCCCACAACGCATCCGGTACATAGCTCGGGGTGATCACATGCCTGCGCAAGGCCAGGCAGTCCTTCAGCACGTCCATGTGCATGAAGGCCGGCAGCATGCTGATCACAAGGTCGTGTTGGGCGATGAGCGCAGCCCGGGCACTGCCATCCGTGGCATCAAGGGCCACACCCTTCGCAACCGCATCACCTCCGTTTACCAGGCGCTCCGCGTTGGACACCTCCCTGTCAGCCACGGTCACCCGCCATTGCTGCTCGCGCGCATGCCGGATAAGGTACTGGATGAGCGAAGAGGCCGAACGGCCGGCACCGAGGATCAGGATCTTTCGCATGGCTCCCACCGCAGGAACCATCGTCCGCGGGGTCGCGAAGATGCGAAACCCTTCGCGTATGCTCCATCACGCCCGTACCCAGTGCCCGCAGCATGGGCAACATGGCACTTTGGCATGCGGATTGCCCACCAATGGCAACGATCTAACTTAGCGGCTTGCAGCCAACGACCCATGCGCCACTTCATCCTACTCCCGTTCGCAGCCGCCCTCATTTGCCCGGTTTCAGCACGTGCGCAAACCAGCGATCTGGTTTTCTTCACCGATGACGGTGCCAGGTTCACCCTTATCATCGACGGCGATGTGAAGAACGAGAGTCCGGCCACCCGCGTGGTCGCCACCGGTATCCGCACCGAGTCGCCCATGGTGATGGTGAAGTTCGAGGATGCCTCCATTCCCGCGCTCAAGAAGCCGGGTTACTTCCCATTGGGCATGGAATACACGATCATGGTGACGACCAACAAGAAAGGCGAGCGGGTATTGCGCCCCACTGGTGAGGCAGCCCTCGGCACAGCCGCCGCATCGGTCCGGGAGAAGCCCCGCCCCGCGGAGTTCACCGATGACCGCTCCGGCCGCCCTGCAACCAACGGTCAGGATGTTGAACAGACCATTGACGTGGGCGGTGTTCAACAGACCACCACGGTCACCGTGGTCGAGGAGGGAGGCTCGGACATGCCGGGCGAGAACGTGAACATCAGCATGGGGGTCAACGGCATCGGTTTCAACATGAACGTGAAGGTGGATGATGGCATGGTCGGAGGCTCCACCACGACGACCACCCGCACCACCACCACGACCACCACCACCACGGCCACCACCGCCGCACCACAGCCCAAGCCCACGAAGCCGGCCCCCGCACCGGTGAAGCCGGCCGAACCCGAGGTGTACCGCATGCCCGGCTACTCCGGTCCCATCGGGTGCGGATGGCCCATGAACCCCACCGAGTTCGCCGATGCCCGGAAGAGCATCGAGGGCAAGAGCTTCGAGGAGTCCAAGATGACCATGGCCAAGCAGATCGGCCAGGACCGTTGCTTCACCGTGGAGCAGGTGAAGGCCATCATGGGCACCTTCAATTTTGAGGACAGCAAGATCGACTTCGCCAAGTTCGCTTACGACCGCACCTACGATATTGGCAATTATTACAAGGTGAACGACGCCTTCACCTTTGAAAGTTCAATGGACGAACTGAACACGTTCATCCAGTCCCGTTGATCCTGTTCAGCGCCAATCGCAGTACCATGTGCCCCGTTCGGTCGATCCTGATCCTCCTCCTGCTGCAGGCACTTGTGGCATGCAGTGGATCGAAGTCCTACACCAAGAAGGCCAACAAGCTGGAAGGGGCGGGTCTGCATGCCGAGGCCGCCGACATGTACCTGCAGGCCGTTCAGCGCAACCGCAAGAACGTGGACGCCAAGATCGGCCTGAAGAAGACCGGCCAGATGCTGCTTGACGACAAGCTCTCCGACTTCTTCCAGAACATGGCAATGGGAACCAACAAGGGCCAGGCCGTTGCCGCATACCTGGACGCCACGCGCTACAGGGACCTGGTGGGCAGGTTGGGTGTGGTGCTCGAGATACCCGACCACTATCGCACCGATTTCGAACGTGTGAAGGGAGAGCACCTGGTGGAGCTGTACGACCAGGGGCAGGCCCTGATGGCGAAGCAGGACTTCCGCGCCGCGGAGCAGGTCTTTGCACAGATCGCCAGACTGGAGCCCAATTACAAGGACGCCAGCAGCCTGCAGGCCGTGGCCTACCTGGAACCCCTGTACCGTGCCGGTGCCGCCGACCTCCAGGCCGGACGCTTCCGGAAGGCCTATGAAGAACTCGGTCGTGTGGTGGAGAAGGACCCGGCCTACAAGGATGCATCCGCCCTGCGGCAGGAGGCGCTCACCAAGGGCCAGTACACCGTGGCGGTGCTTCCCTTCACCAGCAACAACAAACGTGCGGACATCCCTGCGCGCGTGCAGGCCATGGCCATGACCGCCCTGGTCGAGACAAGGGACCCCTTCCTCAAGGTGGTGGACCGCGAGAACATCGACCGCATCCTTGAAGAACAGCGGCTGGGACTGAGCGGCGTGGTGGACGAGCAGACCGCTGTGCGTGTGGGCAACCTGATCGGTGCGCAGGCCGTGCTCATGGGCAATGTCATCGACCTTCGTGAGGAGGCAGGCCAGCTGCGGCGCAGTACCAAGGACGGCTTTGAAAGCTACCGGGTGCAACAGGTCAACAAGGAGACCGGTGAGAAGTATTTCGTGACCAAGTACAAGCCCGCCCGCTACAGCGAATACTTCCAGGAGAACAAGGTCTCCCTGTCCTTCTCCTATCGCTTGGTCTCTCTGGAGACCGGTGAGGTATTGGCCTCCCAGTTGCTCGAACGCAGTATGGAGGATCACATGTACTACGCCAGCTACGAGGGGAACGCCCAACAATTGCTTCCGGCCCGCAATGGGCAGGTGGACCTCGCCGACAGGGCCCGACGCGACCTCCGCGACCTGCTTGCCGCTCCGCGTGAAATGAAGAGCATCGCCACCCTTGGAGCCGACCTTGTTCGCACCGCGGCCGACGTGATGGCCACCGATATACAAGCGGAACTTAGCAGCCGACTGCCGTGAGGAACCTGCTCCCACTCATGGTTCTTGGCGCGATGCTGGCCTGCAGGAGTCCGGAGCAGGTTGTGCGCCCGGTCCAGGCTCCGACAGCCCCCGCGCGCCCCGCATGGGTATCCGCACGACCTGTGGTCCCCGGCTACTATGTGGGGATCGGAATGGCTCCCAAGAGCCGTCCCGATCATTTGGAGTCGGCCAAGAAGAACGCGCTCAATGACCTTGCCAGCGAAATACGCGTGAACGTGGAGGGGAACAGCCTGCTCTACACCCTGGACCGCAAGGGGCAGTTCAATGAGTCCTTCACCAATAGCATTCGCACAACCACCAACGAACAGATCGAAGGGTTCGAGCTGGCCGACAGCTGGGAGAGCAGCACCGAGGTCTGGACCTACTATCAGCTCTCGAAGAGCGAGCATGCCCGCCTCAAGGCTCAGCGCAAGGCCCAGGCCATCGGCACCGCCACCGACCTCTATCGCCGTGCGCAGGCATCCATGGCGCAGGGTGACCTTCGTTCCGCGGTGGACCAGGACCTGCGTGCGATGCTTGCCATCAAGGCCTATTGGGGTGAGAACGACTCGGTGGATGTGGACGGCCGCCAGGTCCCGCTGGCGAACGAATTGTATGCGGACCTGCAGCGCATGGCGGGTGGTGTGCGGTTCTCCGTTCTGCCCGAGCGCTGCCAGCTGGATCTTTCGAACCGCTTCTCCCGTGAGGTGCTGATCAGTGCCACCCACCGCACCGGCACCACCACGCTGGAACTGGGGCAGTTGCCATTGCACCTGAGCTATCCCGGTGTCAATGGAACGGTCACCGAGCTGAAGGCGACCGATGAGGAGGGCCGCCTGCGCAGCGCCGTTGGGCGTGTGGATCCCGCCTCCCGCACGCGCGAGCTGCTGGTGAAGCTCGATCTTGACCGCCTTGTCAGCCCTGAACTGGAACCTGCGCTGGTGAAGGCCCTGCTCGCAAGCCTCGCCGCACCCGAACTGCGTGTGCCGATCGATGTGGTGATGCCCAAGGTGCACATGCGTAACGCGGAGACCAACCTCGGGCAGCCGGTGGGTGATGCCGGCCTGGCCGTTGTGGTGCGTGAGGAGATGACCGCCCAGGGGTTCCGTTTCGTCGACCGACCGCAGGATGCCGACCTGTTGCTGACGCTCAATGCCACAAGCAGGCAGGGGGGGGAGTCCGCCGGATTCTTCACCGTTTACCTCGATGTCACCATCACCATGCGTGACAGACGCTCCGACCAGGTCATTTACGAGGTTGGCCAGCAGGGCGTGAAAGGCGTGCAACTCGCCTACGACAAGGCGGGCCTGGATGCCTACAGGAAGGCCGCCGGACAGGTACGGAAGGAACTCATCCCTGCAGCCATGCGCTCCGTTCTGTAATATTTACAAGGAATTACGAAGTTTGGCACGCAATTGGCAACCCACTCCTCAAAGACACCACCAACGTTCCCGATCACATGAAAACCTTGAACCACAATCGCCCTGTGATGGTCCTGATGACGGCGCTCATGCTGTCCGGAGCCCTTACCGCCTGCAAGAAGAAGAAAGAGGTGGTATCCACACCTCCTCCCAATGGTGAGGTTGAAATAACCGTGTTCTGCTCCGGCCAGGAGTATTTCACCAACGACAAAGCGTTCCGCCAGAACGCAGTGGGGGAGAGCATGGACCAGATGACCGCCAAGAACAAGGCGCTCAGCGCTGCGCGCGGTTTGCTCGCCGCTGACATCAGCACCCAGATCAAGCGGGTCATCGACAACTATGTCAACAGCCGTGAGATGAACAACCGCGAGGAGGTGGCCGAGCGTTACGAAGGCCTATCACGCGAGGTGGTTGATCAGCAGCTGAAGGGTGTGAAGACCATCTGCGAGCGCCAGGTCCGTGTGGGTGGCAACGGCAACTACAAGACCTACATCGCCATCGAGCTCAGTGCCCAGGACCTGTTGAGCGCATACAACGAACGGCTCTCCAGCGATGAACGCCTCCGGATCGATTACGATTATGAGAAGTTCAAGGAGACCTTCGAGGCCGAGATGAACAACATGAAGAAGTAACGGTACCCACCGATCTGCGAAAAGCCCCCAGCGATGGGGGCTTTTTGTTGGGCAGACCAGATCTTCGTACCCCGTTCATCCCCCATGCGACCTTCCCTCATACGAACCGGTGCCATTCTGATGCTTCTAGCGGTAGCGGCCGGTGCCTTCGGGGCACACGGTCTCCGCGACCGCCTCAGCCCACAGGCCCTCGACCAGTGGCATACGGCGGTGGAATACCAGTTCTATCACGGCCTTGGACTCCTGCTGGTGGCCGCGCTGGGCGCATACCTGCCCGATGTGCGGTCGCGCTGGGTCCATCGGCTCTTCACCATTGGCGTGTTACTCTTCTCCGGGTCCATCTATCTACTGAGCACCAGGGACTTGACCGGTCTTCATGCGGTGGGAGCGGTACTTGGTCCCATCACCCCCATCGGTGGGCTGGCACTCATGGCGGGGTGGGGCGTGCTGTTGATATCCGCTGGTAACGGAACCGATAGGCGGTAGACGCGGAGCCCGGTTCCCCCTACTTTTGCACCCTCAATCCCCAATCAAACGGACATGAACGAGTTCGGTCTGAAACCGAAGACCGCCGATCTCTCGAAGATCGGCCTGCGCCACCTTGGCGATGCATTCTGGAACCTGGAGCCTGCCGAACTGGTGGAGCACTCCATTCTCAACGGAGAGGGCGTGTTCGCCGACAGCGGCGCTCTGGCCATCGAAACCGGCGAGTTCACCGGTCGCAGCCCCAAGGACAAGTTCTGCGTGCGCGACGAAAAGACCGAGAACACCGTGTGGTGGGGGGATGTGAACTACCCCATCGATACGGCCCGGTTCGACGCTCTTCACGCCCGCATGTGCGCCTACCTCATGGAGCGCGATGTGTACGTGAAGGACGTGTACGCCTGTGCCGACCCCACCTATCGGATGAACATCCGTGTTGTTGCCGAGAAGCCATGGAGCGCGCAGTTCGCCGGCAACATGTTCCTGCGTCCTTCCAAGGCGGAGCTCGAGCACTTCGAGCCTGAGTGGAACATCATCAATGCCCCCGGTTTCCGTGCGGATGCAGCGATCGATGGGACCCGGCAGCACAACTTCGCCGTGATCAACTTCTCCCGGAAGATGATCCTGATCGGCGGCACCGGCTACACCGGAGAGATCAAGAAGGGCATCTTCACCGTGCTCAACTACGTGCTTCCCCAGGAGCGCGGAGTGCTCAGCATGCACTGCAGCGCCAACATCGGCGAAGCTGGTGATACGGCGGTCTTCTTCGGTCTCAGCGGTACGGGGAAGACCACCCTCAGCGCCGACCCCGACCGCAGGCTCATCGGCGATGATGAGCATGGTTGGAGCGACAAGGGTGTGTTCAATTTCGAGGGCGGCTGCTATGCCAAGTGCATCGACCTGAGCGCCGAGAAGGAGCCCCAGATATGGGAGGCCGTGAAGTTCGGCGCCATCCTGGAGAACATCGTGTTCGAGGAGGGTACCACGAAGGTGGATTTTGCGGATGGCTCAAAGACCGAGAACACCCGCGTCAGCTACCCGATCCACCACATCGGCAACATCGCCGAGCCCAGTGTGGGAGGTCATCCGCGCAACATCTTCTTCCTGACCTGTGATGCCTATGGTGTGCTGCCCCCCATCAGCAAGCTTACCCCGGGCCAGGCGATGTACCATTTCATCAGCGGATACACCGCCAAGGTGGCGGGTACGGAGGCCGGTGTGACCGAACCACAGAGCACGTTCAGCGCCTGTTTCGGCAAGGCATTCCTGCCCCTGCACCCCACCAAGTACGCCGACATGCTCGGCGAGCGGATGAAGCAGCACAATGTGCGCGTATGGTTGGTGAACACCGGCTGGAGCGGTGGTGCTTACGGCACCGGCCAGCGCATGAAGCTCAAGTTCACCCGGGCGATGATCACCGCCGCACTGCGCGGTGAACTGGACAACGTGGCCTACAGGGAGCATCCGGTGTTCGGCGTGAGCATGCCCGACAGCTGTCCCAACGTACCGGCCGAGATCCTCGATCCGCGCAGCACCTGGGCCGATGGCGCCGCATATGATGCCACTGCCGAGAAGCTTGCCAAACAGTTCAACGACAACTTCGCCAAGTACAAGGACGGGGCCAGCGCTGAGATGCTCGCCGCGGCACCAAAGGTTGCGGTGAAGGCCTGATGCATCACTGAGCGGGAAGGCCTTGACGCGCGTGCGTCAGGGCCTTTCTCGTTCAGGGGTGGCATTCGTCATGTCAGCGGCCACCCCGCAATGTACCTTCGCCGCGCTATTGTGGGAATTGATGAGGTGTGCGCTTTTTGTTACAGGGATGTTCGCGGTTCTTGCAGCCCGGCCGCAGTCCACCCTGTCCGCGGGCACCCTCTACCCGGAGAGGCTGCGGGATGATGTTGAGTTCCTTCGCACGGCCATTCACCGCGTGCACCCCGACCCGTACAGGTACGTTACACAGGTGGGGTTCGATCGCATGCTCGACTCGCTGCGCGATGGGCTCAGACTTCCCATGGAACGGTCCGAGTTCCTCCTTCACATGCTTCCCGCAGTGCATGCACTCAAGGATGCCCATGTGCAACTGGACCTTCACGAGGAGCAACGGGGACGGCTCCTGATGGATGCACCGGTGCTCCCGCTGCGCGTGAAGTTGTTGAGCGGCGGACTCTATGTGGAGGAGGAGTTGAAGGGTTTCAGGAGCCTGCCCGTGGGTGCCCGTATCACGGCCATCAACGACCGGCCGAGCGACGAGTTCATAGCGGCCATCGCCCGCCACGTTCCAGTGGATGGGGATAACATCACGCTTCGCCACCGGACGATCGAGCGGGATCTGCCCTGGTTGTACCGCCGCCATGTGGAGGCACCGGCAGAGTTCAATGTGCGTTTCCTGGATGGCGAGGGCAGGGAGGATACCCGGCGCATTTTCGCCATGACAGGGTCGGAGATGGAGCGCACACAGAAGGGATCCGGACCGGGCCTGGCGGCATGGAGGGCCTATTGGGATGCTGAGTCCGGATCCGAGTGGGTAACGATGCGTACGCTTGACCTGGATGCATTGGAGGCCGATGGTGTGCAGCCCGAGCGGTTCCTTGCAGCTGTCCTGAAGGAATGCCGCCGCAACAAGGCAGGCACCCTGGTGCTGGACCTGCGTGGTGCTGACGGTCGTGACCTGGCCGCTGCGGAGATGGTGTTCGCGGCCATTGCCGTGCAACCGTTCCGGGTGGTCAAGGAGATGAGCGTGCGAACCCCGGATGCGGATCTTCCGCCCCTGTCGGGCATGCCAACGGAACACCTCGAGACCATCGCACAGCAGTTCGTTCCAGGCCCTAACAGGACATCACATCTGAGGCCTGACGATCCACGGCTGCAACCTCTGCCATCCCAGAGGAAGGCGTTCACCGGCAAGGTGTATGTGGTCTGTGACGGGGCTACCCGGGATGCGGCAGCCGCCGTGGTAATGATGGCCAGGAGGAGCGGACGGGCACGGATCGTGGGTGAGGAGGTGGGCACCAATGCCTTCAGCTTCACCGGCGGTCGCGAGTTCAGGGCACAGCTGCCGATATCGGGGCTTGAGCTGTGCATCCCGCTGGTGCGCTATGTGCCCGATGGAATACCAAGCGGTCCACCTGCACATGGCGAGCGACCGCACCATACCGTTGAGCAGCAGGCCGACGGCATTCCTCAAGGAAGCGATACCGTTCGCGACGCCCTGTTGGAAATGATCCGCGAGCTGCGATGAAGGCGTTCCTACTCGTTGTGTCACTGCTCGCCGCCTGTGGCGGTCATCGCGCACCGGATCAACCTGGGGAGTGGCGTGACGTTCCGAATACGCACGCGACCCGGTTCCGTATCCAGGAACGGGATGGAGGGCAGCGTGTGATCGTGTTCGGTCCGGGGGGGCGGGGGGATACCTTGGCCGTGATCCCGGTGCCGGAGCAACCACCGGCACGTGTCGCGGTGCTCAGCACCACGCACATTCCCTATATCCTTGCCTTGGACGCAGCAGACCTGCTGGTGGGGGCAGCATACATGGCACAGGTCCCCGATGCCCGTTTCAGGGAACGCGTGGTCTCCGACAAGGTCGCAGAACTGGTTCGTGGCGATCGGTTGGACAAGGAACGCTACCTCGCCCTGAACCCCGGTATCGTTTTCGACCAGGTGCCCGGCATCGTGCAGGGTGCCCCGCAACTGCAGGGTACGGTGCTGGTTCCGGTCACGGAATTCCTGGAGCAGCACCCACTGGGCCGGGCTGAGTGGATACGCGTTTTCGGAGCGCTGCTGGGTAGATCGGCCGCTGCCGACAGCATCCATGGGACCATTGTGGCCCGCTATGAACGTGTTCGTGATCGTGTGGCCCACGTACAAAAGCGTCCGCTGGTATCCTTCGGCAGCGCCTGGGGCGGCCATTTCAACGCTGCAGCAGGGAACAGTTACATGGCCACTTTCATGCGGGATGCCGGGGCACGATACTTCCTTTCCGATACAGTGAGCGGCAGCCATCCCATGGACCTGGAGTCATTCCTGGCACTGACGGACTCCCTCGACCACATCGGCATGGTCATCGCTCACCCCGGCGAGCCATCGGCCACCGACCTCGCCCGTGGCGATCCCCGGCTGATCCGAACGGAGGCCCTTTCAAAGCGCGGCTTTTTCGGCAACAGCACCCGTTCGGACCTCTTTGGCAGGGCATTGCTGGAACCGGATGTGCTGCTCTCGGACCTGGTGCACATTTTCCATCCAGGTTTGGTGGAAGGACATGCGCCGCGTTACTTCCATCCGGTAGCTCAATACCTGATGCCCAACTGACGATAGATCGATCCCAGCAACCATGCCGGACCGATCATCAGGAACTGGAGGTCGTTGAGGAAGCTGGGCTTACGGCCCTCCACCTTGTGTCCGTAGAACTGCCCTATCCAGGCCGCAACGAACAGCATCAACGCCACGGACCAAAGCGGCAGGGGGCACGCCCTGTCAACCGTGTTGCAGAGCAGCAGGCATCCACCGGTGAACAGGGCCATCCCCACCGTTACGGATACCGATAAACGGAGGTAGAAGAGGACCACCAGCAGCGCGGCCACCATGGCGGCCCAGCCCACGGGCAGCCGCTCCGGGATGGGTGGCGGTATGCTCCACAGGAGGGCGACAACGCAGAAATAGATGGCGGGTACGCACACCCAATGGATGGCCTTGTTCGTGGGGTGCTGATGGCTTTCGCCGTAGGCGTCGAACCATTGGTGGATGCTACGTGCGGCCATCGGTCAGGTAACGTTCGTGGAGGATGTGCAGGTGATGCAAGGTATGTCCGGCTGCGATCCACCCCAAGGCCCGCACACTGATGGAGCCGCCGTTGGCCGTGCCCGTGCGGAGTAACGTCGCACCGGTGAAGCTCCGGAACAGGCTGTTCAGACCATGGCGAACCTGTTCCCATTCGGTACACAGGTCGCTCCAGGACCGGGTGTCGGCTTCTGCTGCCGCTGCGTAGGCATCCTCATCGAACCCGGGCAGCGGGGTGGTGTCGCCGCGTGCGATGCGAAGAGCGCGATAGCCGAAGATCCGGTCACAGTCGACAAGGTGCTGCAGCAGGTCGCGTATGCTCCATTTCCCGGGTGCATAGCGGTGCAGGCTGGTGGCGTCATCGATCCCTGTAAAGGCCTCCAGGGCCGTTCGGAAACTCTCCTCCAATGCCCTGTTCAGTTCATTTTCGGGAACGCTTTCCACATAGCGATGGTAGAATGCGGGGAGCTCGGAGAGAGGAGGTCGGCCGGGGATGCTCATGCTGCAAAGATGGAGTTCCCGTTCTGCTGCAGCCGCTGCTGTTCAGGGCATGGAACTGGCATCCAGCACCTCCACGGCGGGAATGCCCGCCAGCTCCTTCAGTACCCGGATGACCCCAAGGCGGCGCTTCCACCAACCTTCGCGCGGGGTTTCCGGGTCGGCCAGCGATCGCACCCCCACCCTCATGCCGGTCCCACAGGCCTGTTGATAGACGCGTTGTGAGCGACGTGCATGCACACCCAGTGAGATGAGGTCGACCATCGTGATATGGTCCAAGTGTGCCCGGTCTGCAAATGTCCGTGCATTGGACAGCGTGCGGCCTGCATCCGTCCCGGCGGCCGGTACAGGAACCAGCTGTTCGGCGGGAATGCCTGCACCGGCCAGCAGACCCGCGCCCCACTCGGCATAGGTGGGTGCTGCCGGACCCCGGGTGCCATCCACCAGCACCCATGAAGTTCGGGCGGCAAGGGTGTGCACGTTCGTGCCGTGGATCAGTGCCTCCTTCAGGAAGATGTTCCTCGTTCCCTGCTCCAGTTGGCGTTCATGCGTGCTGGCGATGGTAAGGGACGCCGAGCCTGGTGGAAGTGTGCAGCGGTATTCGGTGGGGCTGCCGCTCACGGCAAGGTCCATCAGGGTGTCGCGTTCCACCATCACCACAAGGCGCGCACCATCGATGCCGCCAGCATTCACCATGAGCTCTCCGCCGGTGGGCTCGGCGAGGTCTGCCTGAAGGGTCTGCCCGCGTTCCATGTAGTAGGCGAACGAGCGGGTGGTGCCGGTGACATAGATGCGTTCGTAACCGCCCTGTACGAGCAGTTGCACCAACGCCGGTATGCGTTCGCGCGGCATCCAACCCTCGACCACAGCGGCTCTGGCACCGCTGGGGGCAGTGATGGCCAGGAGATCATGCAGATATCCCGCGGACAATAGCATGATCGCAAAAAGGAACAACACTGATACTCCGATCCAGCGCTTCATGACAAGTCCCCGGAGATCTGGTCCTTCAATGCCAGCAACTCCAAACGCGCTTTGCGATCACCCGCAACGATGCATCGCAGGCTGCCGGCATTGCATGCCTCGATGGCTTCCTGCGACCGGCCAAGATCCGCCAGCATCACCGCCAGTTGGTAGTAGCTGGGCAGATGTCCTGGTTCTTCGCGCAGGATGTCCTCCAGTTGCAATACCGCCTGTTCCATTGCTCCCATGCGTTTGTGCTCCAGCGCGATCGCATAGCGCAGGAACAGGTCTCCCGGTTCCTCGGCCAGCATTGCACGCAGTTGTTCCAGTCGATCCCGGCTCATGGCGGCTGTCTCCGCGAAGCTAACGCTTGCGGATCCCTGTTCCCCTGCATCCCGGGCACCACCCTATGACGGGTGATCGGTGCATGCCCGGTACCTTGGGGGCTGCGGTCCCACGTCGTGATGGTCAATGGGCGCGGGCCATGCGGACCATGGCATCCACATCGTCGGGGTGCACCCTTTGCCAGGCATCGCCACGCCGCAACCAGGTAAGCTGGCGTTTGGCATAGTTGCGGCTGTGCTGCTTTATCAGGCCGATCGCCGCCGCGCGTTCGATGGTCCCGTCGAAGTATTGGAAGAGCTCGGAGTATCCAACGGTCAGCAGTGCGTTCAGGTGCCGATGGGGGAGCAGCATGCGTGCCTCCGCCTCCAAGCCCTCCTCCACCATGCGGTCCACACGGGCATCAATGCGCTGATACAGCGTGGCGCGGTCCAGGTCCATGGCCAGGCGCAGGATGCGCATATCGGTGCGGTCGTTCGGTGTGCTGCGCTGCTCACTGTACGGACGACCGGTGATGATGCAGATCTCCAGGGCGCGGATGACGCGGTGGGGGTTGGCGCGGTCGATGCGGCCATGAGAGGAGGGGTCACGGCGCTCCAGTTCCTCCACCAATACTGCGAGGCCATCCTTCCTGAAACGTTCCTGCAGGCTGCTCCGCACCCGGGAGTTGCCTGCCGGTAATGCATCCAGCCCTTTTACCAGTGCGTCGATGTAGAGCCCGCTTCCCCCCACCATGATGGCGGTTCCATGCCGCCCCAGGATGCTCTGCAGCACCGGCTCCGCCGCACGTGCGAACTGTCCGGCACTCCAGGTCTCCTCCAGTTCGAGGTGCCCGAGGAAGTGATGGGGCACACCGCCGAGCTCCCGTCCGGCAGGCCGGGCCGTGCCGATGCGCATGGCATGGTAGAACTGGCGTGAATCCGCGCTGATGACCTCCGTGCCGAACGCTTGGGCCAGGTGCACTGCCGCCCGTGTCTTGCCGGATGCCGTTGGACCACCGACCACGATGAGCAGCGGTTGTCGGCTATCGTCGATGGAGCTGTTCACCGCTCAGCGAAACTCATCCCCATGCTCGTCCCCGCTTCCATGGCCGAACTCGTTGTGGTCGTCCTCCCCATCGAAGCCATGCTCATCGTCCTCCTCGTACTGCTGTTCCTCGGCGTCCAGTGCATACGGATCGTCCTCCATGATGCCTGCGGTGAGGTCGTCCTCGCGGCTGTGCTCCCCGGGTGCCTCGTTCATGCTCAACACCACACGGGGATAGGAGGTGCCGGGTGCCGGATCGCCCGCCTGGATGAGCTCCACCATGAACATCCACATGTGCAGGAAGTCGTAAACGTAGATGAACCGCTGGGAGGTGCTTCTGATGTGGTCGCTGATGTATACTTCGTGCATCAGCGCTGGCGCATCGCCCTCTTCGGAGAACCCGATGTCAGCGAGCGGTATCTCCGGTCCCTTGTCCCAGTTCTCATCGCTCACATAGAAGCTGGCCATTTCCTGGCCGATGAAACCAAAGGCTGCCTTGATGGCGTTGTGAAGGTCCTGGAAGTTCTGCTCGCTGCCGATCTCGATGTCGCGGAAGGCTTCGCTCTCGTGGTCGATCAGGACACGGAAACGGTAGATGCGCATGGTGGGGTTGGGCGTCGGTGCGATGGCTTTCCACCGGTCGCCTTGGCGAAACTACGCGTTGCCCGGGGAATCCTTGCCGCCTGATGGCCTGCGCGGTCCTGTGTCCGAGGTTGCCACAGCCTGAAGGCCCAGCAGTGCTCCAGTATCCAGCATCAATTGCCATGCCTGGCTTCGCTCATTCCGGATGTGGCCGTCCAGGATGGCGTCCTTGATGACGGTCTTGATGTCGCCGATAAGCTTGCAGGGTTCGATATCGAAGGCATGCATGATATCCTCGCCCGTAATGGGCGGCTGGAAATTGCGCACACGGTCCTTTTCCTCCACATCCCTGAGCTTCTTCATCACCAGCTCATAGTTGCGCAGGTACCGTTCCTTCTTCTTTTCGTTCTTGCTGGTGATGTCCGCGCGACACAGGATCATCAATGCGTCGATGGCATCGCCCGCGTCGAACAGCAGACGGCGCACCGCACTGTCGGTCACCTCATCCTTGGTCAGTGCAATTGGACGCAGGTGCAGGGCCACGAGCTTCTGCACGAACTTCATTTGCTCATCCAGAGGCAGTTTCAGGCGGCGGAAGATGCCCGGAACCATGCGTGCCCCCTTGTCCTCGTGGCCGTGGAAGGTCCAGCCGGTGCCTTGCTCGAAGCGTTTGGTGCGGGGCTTGGCGATGTCATGCAGGACAGCCGCCCAGCGCAGCCACAGGTCATCGCTCTGCGAACTCACATTGTCAAGGACCTGGAGGGTGTGGTGGAAATTGTCCTTGTGTCCGATGCCGAACCGTTCCTCTGCCCCCGCCAGTTCGAGGAACTCGGGCAGGAACTCCTGCATGAGGCCCGTTTCACGCAGCAGGAGGAAGCCGATGCTGGGCCTGTCCGTGAGGATGATCTTGTTCAGTTCGGTGTGTATGCGCTCGGCGCTGATGATCTCCAACCGGTGGGCGTTGCGCTTGATCGCCTCGAAGGTGGCCGGGTCGATGGCGAAGCCCAATTGATTGGCGAAGCGCACGGCACGCAGCATCCGCAGCGGATCATCGCTGAAGGTGATATCCGGATCGAGCGGCGTGCGCAGCAGCCCCTGGTCGAGGTGCAGGATGCCGCCAAAGGGATCCACCAGTGCTCCGAGGCTGCCACGGTTCAGCGAGATGGCCAGTGCATTGATGGTGAAGTCCCTCCGTTCCTGATCGTCCTTGATGGTGCCGGGCTCCACCTCGGGCTTGCGGCTGTTGCGGCTGTAACTCTCCTTGCGGGCGCCGACGAACTCCACCTGGATGTCACCCTGAGGGTCCCGAAGGGTGAACATGGCGGTGCCGAAGTTCTTGAAGACATGCACGGGTTCGGCCTTCAGGCGACGGGCCACGGCCTTTGCGAAGGCCATGCCATCACCCTCCACCACGAAGTCGATGTCCTTGCAGGGCCTCCCGATGAGCCGGTCGCGCACATAGCCGCCGATGGCGAAGGCCGGAATTCCATGTTCCGCCGCTTCATCCGCCACCGCCTGGAACAGCGGCTCGTCCACCACGCCATCCAGACGGGCAGGATCCACGGTGTATCGGGAGGTGGTGTGCATGAGCGGAAGGGCGGCAAAAGTAGGCGGGGGTCAGGAAGCCACCATCGATATCCCGGTCCCCTCCCCACATTCAAAATGCCCCTTTGGACATGCCCTGTGCCCATGGAGGCCGCACGGCCGGCAGTCCAGTTTCTCAGGCGTTTCCACCACACGTCCGTTCGTGCGCAGCGGCCCGAAGCCGAAGGCCGGCACGGTGCTGCAGAAGATGGCCGTCACCGGCGCGTTCATCGCACTGGCGATGTGCAGCGGTGCGCTGTCGTTCACGTAGTTCATGGCGGCGCATTCCATCAGTACTGCGCTTTCCAGCAGGCGCAGGTCCTTGGTGAGGTCCACGCCACGGCCGCTGGCCGCGATGATGCGCTGCGCCAGGGAGGTGTCACTGGGAGCGCCGATGATGAAGACCTGTTGCTCGCGCGGAAGAGCCTTCACCAGCTCGATCCACTTGTGCTCCGGCCATTGCTTGGTGAACCAGACCGAGGCGGGGGCGATGCAGACGTAGAGCATGTGCTCATGGGGGACGGTGCTTGCAAGCCCGTGCGAGCGGATGATCCCTTCGACCTTGGCGCGGTCCTCTGCTGTCGGGTAGAGGCGGGGTAGGGGGCGCGTGCCGTCCGTGAGGTGCTCGATCAGCGCGTTCAGGCGGTCCACTTCGTGCCGTCCGTCCCCGATCACATGCTGCACCGTGCGGTTGAAAAGGAAGCTCAACGGGTTCTTGTCGTACCCGACCTTCTCCAAGCCACGCGCCAGCAAGGTCATCAGGCCGGTGCTGAGGAAGCGCTGGCAGTTGATGATGTGGTCGTACCTGTTCCTGCGCAGTTCGCCGATCAGTTTGAACAGCGCCTTGTTCTTGGCGGTGCGCTTGTTCCACACGAACAGGTTCCGCAGGAAGGGATGGCCCGTGAACAACCCATCGTTCCCCTTGCGCACCACCAGGTCGATGGCGGCATCGGGGTGGCGGGCGTGCAGCTTTTCCAGGATGCTCGTCACCAGCACGGCATCGCCCAGGAAGGCGGTCTGGATGACAAGGAACTGCTTCATACCGCCACGCTGTGCTCGCGCAATGCCTCGTTCAAACTGGTCTTTTTGTCCGTGCTCTCCTTACGCTGGCCGATGATGAGCGCGCAAGGCACGCCGAACTCGCCGGCGGGGAACTTCTTCGGTACGGTGCCGGGGATCACCACGGAGCGGGGTGGAACGTGGCCCTTCATCTCCTTCGGCTCGGGGCCGGTGATGTCGATGATCCGGGTACTCGCGGTGAGCACGACGTTCGCACCGAGCACAGCTTCCTTCCCCACCCGCACGCCCTCCACCACGATGGCGCGGGATCCGATGAAGCAGCCATCCTCGATGATCACGGGCGCGGCCTGCACGGGCTCCAGCACACCGCCAATGCCCACGCCGCCGCTCAGGTGCACGCCCTTCCCGATCTGCGCGCAGCTGCCCACCGTGGCCCAGGTGTCCACCATGGTATCGCTATCCACGTAGGCGCCGATGTTCACGTAGCTTGGCATCAGGATCACGCCGGGTGCCAGGTAGCTGCCATGCCGCGCAATGGCATGGGGAACCACCCGCACGCCCAGGTCGGCATAGTGCTTTTTCAGCGGGATCTTGTCGTGGAACTCCAGCGGCCCCACCTGGAACGTGTGCATCTTCTTGATGGGGAAGTACATCAGCACGGCCTTCTTCACCCATTCGTTCACCTGCCACTCTGCGACTCCGCCCGGCGTGACCCTTGGTGTGGCGACGCGCAATTCGCCGCGGTCAAGCCGCTCGATCACACCCTCAATGGCGAGCACCACCTCCTCATCGCGCAGCATGCTGCGGTCGTTCCACGCCTTTTCGATCAGTTCATGCATGGTGCAAAGATGGGCGCCTTGTCCGACCTTCGCGTGCCATGCCACGCGTCATTGCCATCGATCACGGTCTTAAACGGACCGGACTGGCCGTGACCGACCCCCTGCGGATCATCGCCACGGCGCTGGATACCGTGCCCACCATTGAACTCTTTGGCTACCTCAAGGCCTATGTGGCCCGCGAACAGGTGGATGGTTTCGTGGTGGGCCTGCCCGTGCACCTGGACGGGCGGCCCACGGATGCCACGGCTGCGGTGATGGAGTTCATCGGTCACCTGCGCAAGGCCTTCCCGGCCCATTGGGTGGAAACGATGGATGAGCGCTTCACCAGCCGCATGGCGCAACAGACCCTGATGGCCAGCGGCAAGGGGCGCATGGCCCGACGGGAGAAGGGACAGCTGGATCGTATCAGCGCCACGATCATTCTGCAGGGGTGGCTGGCGGGGCGTGCGTGCTGATCGCTGCTGCAGGCAGACCGCACGCCATTACCTTTGCAGCCGAAACCATGATACTCCCCATCCGTGCGTACGGCGACCCGGTCCTGAAGAAGGTTGCCAAGGACATAGAGCCCGGGCACCCCGACCTGCAGCGGCTCATCGCCGATATGTTCGAGACGATGTACGAAGCCAATGGTGTCGGGCTTGCGGCTCCCCAGATCGGGCAGAGCATACGCCTGTTCATCGTGGACGCTTCACCGTTCGCTGAGGATGAGGATGGGAAGCCGACCGAAGAGGCGCACCTGAAGGACTTCAAGAAGGTCTTCATCAATCCGTACATCGTGGAGGAGGAAGGGGAGGAGTGGGGCTTCGAGGAGGGGTGCCTCAGCATTCCCGGCATACGTGAAGAGGTTTATCGTGCGGAGCGCATCGTGCTTCAGTACCAGGATGAACAGTTCAATGAGCACGAAGAGGAGTTCGCCGGCTTTGCGGCGCGGGTGATCCAGCATGAGCACGATCACCTGGAGGGGGTCCTGTTCACCGATCACCTGGCACCCCTGCGCCAACGCCTGCTCCAGGGCAGGTTGCGTGATATCGGCAAAGGGAAGTGCGATGCCCGTTACAAAATGCGTTTTCCTGTGACCAAATGAACATGCGTTCCCTGATCCGCATCGCCTCGTTCTTGCTGCTCTTTGCTTGCGGCACGGATGCTCCCATGGACGAGAAGGCCGCAAAGGCCACCGAAATGCGCTCCCGCATCCAGCGTATGGAGGATTCCCTGTTCACCAGCGGTCTCTTCGAACAGCGCAATGCACAGGCCCTGCTGGATGTTTACAAGGCCTACGCCACCTCCATGCCGCTCGACAGCCTGGCACCTGAGTACCTGTTCCGTGCCGCCGGGGTGGCCCGCAGCATGAAGGATCCCCAACAGAGCGTCTTCCTCTATGACCGGATCATCCGGGATTATCCATCGTGGAGCAAACTGGCGGATACCTACTATCTCAAGGCGTTCGTGATAGACGCCGACCTCGATCGATTGGGCGAGGCGGAGGCCGCGTACATGGAGCTCATCAGGACTTTTCCCGATCACGCGTATGCCATCCAGGCACGGCAGGCCATCGAGAACCTCAAGTACACCGATGAGGAGCTCATCGCCCGATTCAAGGCCATGGCGGTCGACAGCAGTGCGACAGCCGGTCAGTGACAGTGTCCGTATCGGCACTTCCTGAAGCGCAAGCCCCGACCATGTGGACGCGTGCCCATGCCGAACCTGAACTGCCTGGTGCGATGGAACCCCCGATGCCATTGATGGCCGAACCGACGGTGGACATCCTCACCCTCACACTGCAGACCGTGATCATCGCCACCGGAACTTCGTTCTGCGGTGATGCAGTGAGTTGATCTGCCTTGGTGTACCGCAAACTCCCCGGGATGTCCGTTGCCCCTATGCGTTGAGGCCGCCAACGGCCCGCTCGTTCAGGATGACCTGACCCTTCCCTGCGATGCCCACCGCACGCCCTGCAAAGCGCTGCCCGAGGAACGGTGTGTTGTGCGAACGGCTCACCAGGTCGGCCTCCTCGCAGGTCCAATTGACTTCCGGGTCGAACATCGTCAATTCGGCCGCAGCGCCTGCAGCGATATGCGGCACCGCCAGGCCCAGCACCGTCCTCGGTCCGTGGCACAGGCGTTCGATCAGGCGCCGCAGGCTCATGCGCCCCTTCAACGCCGTGTTGGCCACCGCGAACTGGGTCTCGAGCCCGATGATCCCGAAAGCTGCCTGTCCGTATTCCACCAGTTTATGCTCACGATCCTCCGGTCGGTGGTCGCTCACGATGGCGTCGATGGTTCCGTCCTTCACCGCTTCGCGCAGGGCATCGATGTGACGGCTGCTCCGCAGGGGGGGGGACACCTTGTAGAACGTTTCGAACCCGCGCAGGCATCCATCGTCAAGGAGGAGATTGTAGGCGGTCACGCTCGCCGTGACGTGCAGCCCTTTCGCCTTGGCGGTGCGCACCAGTTCAACACTTTCCGCGGTGCTGATGGTGGCCGCATGCAGGTGACCTCCTGCATACTCCAGCAGGCTTATGTCGCGCTGCAGCGCGATGGCCTCAGCCATGGCGGGTAGCCCCTTCAAGCCAAGCCGCGCGCTCATCGACCCCTCATGCATCTGTCCGCCATGGCTCAGGTGTGGGTCCGACGGATATACCATCAGGGGCGGCGGTTTGCCTGGCAGGCCCTGAGAATACTGCAGTGCCAGCAACATGAGACGACTGTTCCGCAGGCCATTCCCGTCATCGGTGAAGCCAACCGCACCGGCTTCGCGCTGGTCGTGCATTTCCGCCAGTTGTTCTCCCTTGGTCCCTTGGGTGATGGCACCAAGTGGCAACAGCCGTACCGCATGACCGCCCGCCCGCTGCAGCAGGTGTGTGATGCCCGGTCGTCCGTCCACGGCCGGTCGCGTGGAGGGAAGCACGGCCACCGCCGTGAAGCCACCGCTGGCTGCAGCATCCAGCCCGTTCCACACCCCCTGCTTCCATTCCTCGCCAGGCTCGCGGAAGTGTGCACGGAGGTCCACCCACCCGGGGCTCACGTGCAGGTGCTCGCCCCTGATCACACGTGCTTCGCCCCTCGGGATGCGCGCCCCGATCCTCGCGATGATCCCGTCCGCGATCAGGATGTCGATGTGCGCATCGTGGTGCGGCCCTCCCGGGTCGACAACCTTCACATGTTGAAGCAGTACCTGGCTCATCGGAGGAAGCGTATCAGGAGGACCTCGGAAACAAGGAATAGCAGGGCCAACGCCACGAACCATTTCCACAGTTTCCGATCCCGGTCCAGTTCAGCCAAACGTAGCGAAAGATCATCCCCGGGCTCCATGACCCGGAAAGCACCCGGTCCACTCCGTTCGATGGCAGCGGTCAGTTCCTCGACTGTCATGGTCCGGAGGTCACTCTCGCGCCGGTCCAGGTTGAACGCCAATGCCAGCATCGTATCGCCCTCGAACGTTACGGCATACGGGCCATCCGGCAGGTCTTCATCATGCAGGGCCAGGCACGTTCCGCCGTTCAGCCGGCGCAACTCGGGCACGATGTCGATACCTCCCGGCCCGCGAAGGTGGGGCACGCGGTCCGCAGGTGGTTCAAGTCCATACAGGGGCAGCGATCCAGACGCGTTGGACAGGTGGTAGAGCGGAGGCGATGGACGGCTGAGCTCCGCCATGCGCAGGAGCGTGGCTGCGAAGAGGCCATGGCGTGTGAAATTACCCGAGCGCTCGGCCAATGGTGCTGCGCAAACGAAGAGGCTGCCGCGTTCAACCATTCTCGATGCAAGGAAAGGACGCCCGTCCTTCATGCGCAGCAGGACATCGGAACCCGGCGTGGTACGCAGGTTCCATCGATCCCGCACCTGGGGCAGGTCAACGTTGCGCGGCATGTTGCTGAAGATGTCCCGGTAGAAAGGCTTGTCCAGGTCGATGCGATCCACTTTACGGAGTGCCGTATCGGCATCCGGTGTGGCGCTCATCCCTCCCCGGGCCAGCAGTTCGCGGTAGCC
>JBIJDX010000205.1:0-4889 GCA_044343855.1 Flavobacteriales bacterium | reverse complement strand
TACGTGTGGCTGGCACAGAACGCCGTACTGGCCGTGAGCGTGGCCATCCGCAACTTCTGGTACATCCATCATTACGCCCTGGCCTACAAGCGCATCGGAGTGGTGTTCTTCCTCATCGCGGTGATCACCGGCTTGGCGCTCATCGGCCGCAAGGTGCGCCACACCCGGTCGGTCCATTTCCTGCTGCGCTGGAACACGTTCAGCGCCTACATCATCCTGTTGGTGATGGCCTGCGTGGACTGGGACGTGGTGATCGCACGGTACAACTTCAGCAAGCAGGAGCAGGCCTTCGTGCACCTGGACTTCATGGCCACGCTGGCGGACAAGGCCCTGCCCTGGCTGGACCACGAGCAACATGCCTTGGAGCGCATCCACCGCTTCAACCTCGACCTGCTGGACAGCGGCAGCCTGAGCCGATCGGTGTACATGGAACCCGAGACCTATGGGGACCTCATGGCAGCGCGCAAAGGGCTATTCCTCGACACCTACCCTCAGCGTTCTTGGCGGGAATGGAACCTGGCCGATGCGCGGGCCTACACGTTGCTCTCCACACGCTGAAACGAAGGAAGCCTGATCGCAACGACCAGGCTTCCACGGCATCGCAGGCACGGATCAACCCCGCACGAGCTTCTTGTATTTCAAACGCTTGGGCACGATATCGCCCACCCGTTTCTTGTAGTTCTCCTCGTAGTCGCTGAAGCCGCCCTCGAACCAGTACACCTTGCTGTCGCCCTCGAAGGCGAGGATGTGCGTGCACACGCGGTCCATGAACCAGCGGTCGTGGCTGATGATCACCGCGCAGCCGCTGTAGTCCTGGATGGCTTCCTCCAAGGCCCGGAGCGTGTTCACGTCCAGGTCGTTGGTGGGTTCGTCCAGCAGCAGCACGTTGCTGCTCTGCTTCACGGTCATGGCAAGGTGCAGGCGGTTGCGCTCACCACCGGAGAGGATGCCCACCTTCTTGTTCTGGTCGGTGCCGCTGAAGTTGAAGCGGCTCAGGTAGGCGCGTGAGTTCATCACCACGTTTCCGAAGGTGATGTTCTCCAGGCCGCCGGTGAGCACGTCGTAGACGGTCTTGTCTGCATGCAGGTCCTTGTGGCTCTGGTCCACGTAGGCCAGCTGCACGGTATCGCCGATGGTGATGGTTCCGCTGTCGGGTTTCTCCTGACCCATGATCATGCGGAACAGGGTGGTCTTACCGGCACCGTTGGGGCCGATGATGCCCACGATGCCCGCTGGCGGCAGTGCGAAGCTCAGGTTGTCTATGAGCAGGCGGTCGCCGTAACCCTTGCTCACATCCTTGAACTCGATCACCTTGTCGCCCAAGCGCGGACCGTTGGGAATGAAGATCTCCAGCTTGGCCTCCTTCTCCTTCACGCTCTCGCCCTGCATCTTCTCGTAGTTGGCGAGACGGGCCTTGCTCTTGGTGCGGCGGGCGCTGGCATTGCTGCGCACCCATTCCAGTTCCTGCTTCAGTACGCGCTGGCGCTTGCTTTCCTGCTTCTCCTCCTGGGCCAGGCGGGCGGTCTTCTGCTCCAGCCAGCTGGTATAGTTGCCCTTGTAGGGAATACCCTCGCCACGGTCCAGTTCCAGGATCCAGCCGGCCACGTTGTCAAGGAAGTAGCGGTCGTGGGTGATGGCGATCACGGTGCCCTTGTAGTCGGCGAGGTGGTGCTCCAGCCATGCCACGCTCTCGGCATCAAGGTGGTTGGTGGGTTCGTCCAGCAGCAGGATGTCCGGGCTCTGCAGCAACAGGCGGCACAAGGCCACGCGGCGACGCTCACCACCGGAGAGCACCTTGATCGGTTGATCGGGCTCAGGGCAGCGCAGCGCGTCCATGGCGATGTTCAGCTTCTGGTCGATGTTCCAGGCATCGGCCGCTTCGATCCTGTCCTGCAGCACCCCTTGACGCGCGATGAGCTTGTCCATCTTGTCGGGGTCGTTCAGGACATCCTCGTCGGCGAACTTGTTGTTCACCTCCTCGTATTCCTTCAGCAGGTCCATGATGGGCTGCACGCCTTCACGGACGATCTCGATCACGGTCCTGCTCTCGTCCAGCTCGGGCTCCTGCTCCAGGTGGCCGATGGAGTAGCCCTGGGTGAGGTGTACATCGCCATCGAAGTTCTTGTCCTTGCCCGCAATGATGCGCATGAGCGTGGACTTACCGGAGCCGTTGAGGCCGAGGATGCCGATCTTGGCGCCGTAGTAGAACCCGAGGTAGATATCGTTGAGGATCTTCTTGCCGGAAGGGAGGGTCTTGCCCACCTTCACCATGTTGAAGATTATCTGGCGGCCTTCTTCTGCCATGGGACAGTGTCGGAATTAAGCCTTGTTGGAGGCGGTCTGACGGAGGATGAACCATGCCCTAAGTGGGCACGGGGCCGCGAAGTTCGCACTCCTTCGGGGAAGTTGGAAGCGCCGGTCAGCGGCTCAGCTTCTCCATGGAGATGATGCTGTCCACCACGTAGTTGCTATGGCCGCGCCAGGGCAGGGCCGCCAGATATTCCTTGTAATGCAGGTTGAAACGATTGCCGCTGTTCACCATCAGCTGGTCCGCCACGTCCTTGTCCACCACGGAAAAAGTGAACTCCAAACTCTCGACCGTGCCGTTCTGGCTGCGGATGCCGGTCTGGATCATCTTCCCCTCGTAGGTCTTGAACAGCACACCCTTGTGGACGAGGTAGTTCAACTCGCCGGCCTTCACTCCGGTGCCAAAGACCCAGAAATAGCGGAAGTAGACCACGGCTGCAAGGATGAGCAGGAGCGTGAGGAGGACCTTCCAAAGATGCTGGCGCATGGCTTCAACGGAATGCCTCTAAGTTAATGCTTGGTGGTGAACGGAAGGTGATGCCGCTCATCCCGTTGCCGAAGCCGTTCATCACTTCATGGTACTTTGTCTTGCATAGTACCAACATATGCCCGTATATTTGCATCGTCAAGTACTAGATACGAACCCCATGAACGTCGAGAACACCAAGGCGCAGATGCGGAAGGGCGTGCTGGAGTACTGCATCCTGAGCATCCTTGCGCAGGGCGAGCTCTATCCATCGGACATCATCAGCAAGCTGAAGGAGGCGAGGCTGATCGTGGTGGAAGGGACGCTCTACCCCCTGCTCACCCGGTTGAAGGATGCGGGTCTGCTGACCTACCGATGGGAGGAAAGCCGCTCGGGCCCTCCGCGCAAGTACTACAAGCTCACCACCGTTGGAGACAAATTCCTCAATGAACTGGACCAGACCTGGGACGAACTGAGCCAGGCCGTCAGGAAGACCACCCGGAAGAACGCACAACGATGAAAAAGACCCTAACAGCCAACATCAGCGGCACGGTGTTCCACATCGAAGAGGACGCCTACGACCGCCTGCTCAACTACCTGACCACCGTTCGTGGGCAGTTCACCGGATCTGAAGGCAGGGAAGAGATCATGGCCGACATCGAGTCGCGCATCGCCGAACTCTTCACCGAGCGTTTGGACGGGCGCCGACAAGTGGTCTCCCTGGACGATGTGGAGCATGTGATCGGCATCATGGGCCAGCCGGAGGACTATGCCGAAGGTGCGGAAAGCAACGCAGGGACACCTCCGCCCACCCCGGACGGACGGCGCCGTCTCTTCCGCGACCCTGCGGACAGCTGGGTGGGCGGTGTGTTCGGCGGTCTGGCGGCATACATCGGCACCGATCCCCTGTGGATGCGCATCGCATTCATCCTGCTGGTGATCTTCGGGGTGGGTTCGCCCATCCTGATCTACCTCGTCCTGTGGATCCTCATCCCACAAGCCAGCACGGCTGCAGAGCGGCTGATGATGCAGGGCGAACCGGTGACGGTGGACAACCTGAAACGCAGCTTCGAGGAGGGTGCTGAACGCATGAAGCAGGGGGCGGAGCGCGTGGCCCGCGAGGCCGATGAGCTGGGAAGGAGATGGAGCTTGGGGGGGCGCAAGGTTGCCGCAACCGGTACTCGCAGTGGGTTGGAACAATTCGGCCGCAATTTGGTCGGCATCATCGCCAAGACCATCGGTTTGGTCGCCCTTGTCCTGGGTGCCATCCTCACCCTGACGCTCGTTGGCTGGGTGGTCGGTGGTGGCGCGATCACCATGGAAGGTCTGGGCGGGTTGGATGGCACGGGCATCCTCGAGATCAGCGCCGCGGTCTTCGACAGCGCCGCACATGCCTTCTGGGGTGTTCTGTGCGCCTTGCTGCTCCTGCTGATCCCGGCCATCGGCCTCTTCATCGGTGGTCTTCGGCTGCTCACCCGACTGCGTGCACCGCAATGGCTCGGATGGATGCTGAGCGGCGCGTGGTCCGTGGCCTTGGTGGTGGTGATCGTCGTGGGCCTGCGCCTGGGCAGCGACTTCAAGCGCGAGCAGAAACTGCGAGAGGATGTGGCCATCACCCAGCCCCCGGGACAGACACTGTTCCTCGGCGTGAGTGATATGCGCGGTCTGGGAAAGGATCGGCGCGTGGCCTACGACGATGGTCGCCTGGAGTGGGACATGGAGGGACTGATGACCACAGCTGACAGCATTCACGGAGCATGGGCAGAACTGGACGTGACCAGCAGCCCGGACAGCCTGTTCCACCTGGTGGTCGAGCGGCGGGCCCATGGGCGCAGCGACAAAATGGCCCTCGCACGCGCCAGCCACACAGGCTTCACCCATGTGCAACACGACTCGCTGCTGTTGCTATCGCCCTGGGTTGACATGCCCAAGGAGGACAAGCTGCGTGCCCAGCGCGTCCGCTTCGAGGTGCAGGTACCGGTTGGCCGCGCGGTCCACCTCAACAGTGGAACGGGCCTGCTTCTCCACGACGTGGACAACGTGAGCAATACGTTGGACGAGGATATGGTGGGGCGCTCCTGGACCATGACACGCTACGGGTTGAACGACCAGGTGA
>JBIJDX010000046.1:0-14644 GCA_044343855.1 Flavobacteriales bacterium | reverse complement strand
CAAGAGCTTCTTCATCCGGCTGTGGCGCAAGTACCTCTTCAAGGACTTCCACCCGCTTTTCATCTTCTACAACTACGCCTTCATCGCCGGGCTGGTCACGCTTCCCTACGCCTACAAGATCATCAAGGCCTTCGTCACCGGGGCCCAGGTGAACACCGAGCCCCTGATAGCCTTCCTGTTCCTGGCCACCAGCAGCTTCCAGGCGCTGATCTTCGCCATGTGGATGGACATGCAGGATAACGAGCGGTTGTACCGATGATGTCCTTTCCGCGGGTGCAAGAGCGTGGGGTGTGGTTCCTGGTAGCGTTCGGACTGGCGGGCTGCCTGAGCAAGCCGCCTGTTCCGGCCACGATAGAAGATCTGGAAGCGCTGCGGGCGGCGTTCGATCCGGAGCGGCCTGGGCACGGGATGCTCGACTATCCGGCTTTCCCGGAAGGAGATGTGTCCAAGTCCTATGCCATGGTCCTGCAGGCCGAGCTGGTCCGTTCGGTGGCCAAGGACACCGCGCTTTCAACCCTGGGCGCGAACGCCTCGGATTGGCTACTGCACCATGTTCGGCCCGATGATCGCGGTGTTCCGGGATGGGGCCTGCCGGTGGCCTGGGACGCGTTCGGGGACGGAACCCCGAACCCGGTTAACACCGTCTATACCATCAGCACGGCGCGCGTGCTCGAGGCCCTGCTGGACCAGTTGGAGTACGACGACCAAGCCGACCGGGAGAGGATCCTGGATGTGGTGGATACGGTCGTGGTAAGGTTCGTTCAGGGGGACCTGGAAAGCCCGTCGGGGATGATCGCCTACAGCGCGGAGCCGGCCGATCGCGGCTACGACTGCTTCAATCCCGCTATGGCCATGGCAGGCCAGCTCCAACGCTATGCCTCCCTGTTCCCCGACCGGCCATGGGCGGAGGCTTGCCGGCGCACGGCGGACCGGAACATGTCCGTGCTGCTGAAGGAGGTCCGTCTTTCTCCTGAGGGGCATTGGTATTGGAGCTACTCGATCGAGGAGGAAGTACCGAACGACCTGCCGCATGCGCTCTACATCATTCGTGGCGTGCGGGATTATCTGCGTCATGGTGGAACGTTGGCAGGCCGTTTCGACCTGGATGCCGTGCATGGGCACTTGCAGGATTTCAGGGATGGCCGCGGGGCGGATGGCTGGCGCCAGTGGCCCTTGTTCCGCAAGGACCTGGAGACCGCGGACCCTCCAAGGCTTTATGACGTGGGCATCGCCATGGAATACTGCGTCCGGACCGAGGAGCCGGAGATGGCCGCCGAGCTGGCTGAGCTCTGCCTCCGTTATAGGGGGACGGACGGGCGCTTCCGCCGTTGCGTCACCTGCCCGGAGGTGGTTAACGAATACGAAGCGAACCTGCTGAACGGTCTGAGCGCTTTCCATCACCGGTTCCCTCCAGTCGTGTACGAACGGCTGACCGCAAGCCCCTTCCCGGAGCTCGTCCATGGCGGTGGGGTCCCGCTCACCGCGCTCAGGGCCGGTCACCAGCGCCTTTCGTGGACCATGGCGGATGGCCGGACGCTGCTCGTGCACGGAACGGACACGACGGACCTTGGCCGGCGCGTGCCACTTGGTGCAGCAGTTCTTGGGGGGCAACTGGTCGTGGCGGCCCGTGGCCTCTTTGAGCCGGGGATGGAACTGCTGCGTGTGGGCCCGGATGGTTCGAAGGTCCTGACCCTTCCTGAACCCATTTCCGGTCACCAATTCCGATACCTCTGTGAAGCATGGGACCGCCTTTGGCTGGTCACCTATGACCCCGTGACCAAGCGGAACCGGTTGTCCTGGTCGGGCGGTGAACGCTGGCGGCTGTCGGAGGAGCGGCTGGACATCCAGGACCAACTGGGCTACGAACACCAACCCCGGCTGCTCCATGTGGTGCTGGGTGACACCCTGTACCTGGCCGCAGGGCGGGCCGTGTTCAAGATCGACCGTGACGCAGGGGTGCGCACCGAGCGTTTCCCCGTGGAGACCCGGATCCTGGAGCTGGTGGCCAATGAATCGGATGTCTGGACCTTGGTCGAGCATCTGTGCCTACCGCCGCTGTCCCCTGCGGACACCTTGAACACTGACGGCCTCGAGCACGGGTTCAGCGTGCGTTCGATCCACCGCCCCCGACCAGCGCTGGAACTGCCTTCGGGGAGCCTGCCCTTCGGTCTTCGTGCCCGGGGGGACCACGTCCTGCTCGACCGCGTACAAGACCCTGCCGGCCTGTTGGAAATGCTCGCGTTGGACCTGGGGCGGATGAACGGATGCGGTGCGCTCTCTCTGGGCATCGACAATCTGGAGGGCGATGTCGTATGGTCGCAGAGCTACCACCTGACCGGATCGTCCGACCTGCTCGAATTCGAGGAGCGGACCAACGCCGGGCTTCCATTGATGTGGGCCGAGGCCCTCCGTGGGCGGCTGGCCACGGAACTGGGCCTCTTGGCTCCCAGGATCCCGGAGGTCCTCCGCTGTGGGACGTTCACGGTGGACCGGAGTCCCGTGCTGCATGCCGTCCAGACCGGCAAGTTCCTGCTACTTGCCAAGCGGCTTCAAGAACTGGGGTTGTTCTCTGACGTCGACGTTCAGCGAACAGATAATGCCGTCCGGCACCTCAAAGGGCACCTGGAGGGGTTCTCCACGTTGGGTGCCGAGGCGCTTCCCGGGGAGGACCCGGCAAGCAGCTGCCTGCGCTTTCCCAAGGGATGCGTCTTCCCTTACGACGGGGCAGGCCTGCCGTACAACCATCAGAACTGCTGGGCCGCAGGGGTGCTTTACGCAGCCGGACCGGACACTGTCATGGTTGCCGACCGGGCCGGGCAGGCCGCATTGGATATCGTGGCCATGGTGGTGCGCCGTGAACTGGCCCCTCGGGCCGCTGACATCTCGCTGTTCACAAGACCCTGGCAATGGAACTATTGGTGGGGCTGGGCCAAGGAAGGCTGGAGCCCAGCGGACAGCATATCCGTGAACACCCCTTCCTGGCATGGTGATGGCGAGTCCTACGCACTTCCACGCTACAGGACCTTCGATGCCATTGCCGTGCTGGTGGCCGACCGATATCGACCGGGGACCATCGATCCCATTGTCCTTGAGTACCTGGAAGAGGCGTTGGCGCACGGTGGCGTGGAGCCCTTCGCGCTGCCATACTATCCCGACCCGCAGGTCCGCTCGCGTCTTTCCTGGGCTACCTTGATCCAATATGCGCGCTTCGACCAACAGCCCGATCTTCGCAACGCTTTCCTGGTCCATGGCCTCTTGCTTGAGCGTCTGACCGGGGAATAGAACCGATCGACACATGTGCGGCATCTTCGGCATTCTGGCCAAGGCTGATGCGGACCTGTCCCGGCCTCTGCTGGAGACCGCCGTCCGGGACCTCTTTATCCTGAGCGAAACGCGGGGGAAGGAGAGCAGCGGTATCGCCGTGCGCGGGTCGGCGGACCGTACCCTCCATGTGACCAAGGACGACATCCCGGCCAGCGAGCTGATCCGGTCAGCGGAATATCGGCGCTTTCTGGACAAGGCGCTGGGGCCTTCCTACCGGGAGGGGCAGCGTGAACTGGCGGTGATCGCGCACAGCCGCTTGGTGACCAACGGCACGCAGGAGCACAACTTCAACAATCAGCCCTGTATCAAGAGCGGCATCGTGATGGTGCACAACGGCATTGTCACCAACGTGGATGCCCTTTGGGCGAAATACGCGGGTCGCATCGAGCGGGACTACGAGGTGGACACCGAGGTGCTCGCCGCGCTCTTCCGGCTCTTCCTGAAGGAGGGCCTTGGACCTGTAGAGGCCATCCGCCGCATGTTCGGCGAGATGGAAGGGGCCGCCAGCGTGGCTATCCTCATCCACGATGCACAACAGGTGCTGCTGGCCACCAATACCGGTTCGCTCTACACCATCACCGATGCGATGGGAAGCCTCGTGTTCGCCAGCGAGGCCTACATCGCCCGCACCTTCACTCAGCGGGAGGGTGTGCGCGATCGCTATGCGGACAATGCGGTGGATTGGCTGGAGCCCTTCACCGGCAAGCTGATCGACCTGGTCGCCTGGTCCATTGAGGACTTCGGTCTGAAGGACCCTGCGGCCGGCCTCGCCTTGAAGCCCATTGCTCCCTTCGCCATCACCGACCATTCGCAGGGCGGATGCACTGTAGCGCCTGCCATGGCCACCAGCGATGAGGGCAGATTGCGCCGGCTCATTGAATTCCCCGAGGAGGTGATGCGCACCATCCGGCGCTGCACCAAATGCCTGCTGCCGGAGACCTTTCCCTACATCAGCTATGATGCGAAAGGGGTGTGCAACTATTGCCATAGCTACAAGCCCAAGGGCCTGAAGGTGGACAAGCGGCCGCAGTTCGAGGAGGTGCTGCGGAAATACCGCCGCAACGACGGCAAGCAGGACTGTATCGTGGCCTTCAGTGGCGGCCGCGACAGCAGCTACGGGCTTCACCTGCTGGTGAAGGAGTTCGGGATGACCCCGCTCACGTTCACCTACGACTGGGGGCTGGTGACCGACCTGGCGCGCCGCAATATCGCCCGCATGACCGGCAAGCTCGGGGTGGAGAACATCCTGATCAGTGCCGACATCAAGATGAAGCGGCGGAACGTGCGGCTGAACATGGAGGCCTGGCTGAAGCAGCCGCGCCTGGGCATGATCCCCCTGTTCATGGCCGGCGACAAGCACTTCTTCGTGCACGTGAACAACATCCGAAGGCAGACGGGGATCCACTGCGACATCTGGATGGAGAACAAGCTGGAGAACACCGACTTCAAGGCCGGTTTCGCGGGGATCAAACCCAATTTCGACAAGGAGCGCATCGACAAGCAAACCACCCTTGCCAAGCTGCAGATGCCGCTCTACTACCTACGGAACTTCGCGGCGAACCCCGGCTACCTCAACGCCAGCCTGCCCGACACCTACAGCGCCTTCAAGGCCTATTACACCGAACCCCGCGAGGTTTACCTGCTGCTCTTCGACTACATCCCGTGGAACGAGGAGACGCTGGACCGCACCCTGACGGACGAATACAACTGGGAGATCTCGCCCGACACCACCAGCACCTGGCGCATCGGTGATGGCACGGCTGCCTTCTACAACTACGTCTACGGACTGGTGGCGGGCTTCACCGAGTTCGACACCTTCCGCAGCAACCAGATCCGCGAGGGCATGATCACCCGGGAGGAAGGCCTGGCACACGTGTTGCGCGAGAACCGACCGCGCTTCGAGAGCATGCAGTGGTACTTCGATACCATCGGGGTGGGCATGGAGCGGGCCTTGAAAGTGATCAACGCCATGCCACGGCTGTACCGGAGCTGAACATGAGCGGGATGCTGCCACCCATCCTGGTCTTCGCTGTGAGCAACCTGTTCTTCGGGATGGTTCTTTCCGCGTTCCTGCTGCGCCGTGTCGGGAGCAATGCCCTCGGTTCAGTGGGTACCGCACTGCTCGGCTTCGGGCTTGCCCCCTTCACCATCAGTTGGGTGTTGAACCTCGTTCTGTTATTCCTTCCTGGACAATCGCACGCTGTGGCGATCGGTTCAGTGATGGTCACCTTTTCCGCATTGGCTTTCGCTGCAGGCACGGGATGGCACACGCTGGTATCGGTCATGCGAGCTGCTTTGTCAGGTTTGGTGCGTCGATCGCTCTGGCCGTACCTGGTCCTCTGTGCGGCCACCCTGTTCGGTACTGTTATCATAATCATCTACAAGCCCTTGGTGGATCACGACATCCTGGAGTACGGCACACAGGGAAAGCGGTTCCTGCGTGATATGGCCATCCACTATGAGCGTCACCATTACGATGCTTCGACGGGGTTCTATTACGTGGGCCTGCATGGGTTCTCGTTCCCGCTGCTGTTCACGTGGGAAGGGCTCCTGCGCGGGCTCATGAACGACCAGGGCGATGCGTGGGTGCGGCTGCAGACGCCCTGGACCGCTTGGCTCACGGTAACCTTCATCTGGTCGTGGGTCCGTCGCTGGGACCACTGGCTGGCCGTCTGGGTGGCTGGAGCGTTCACTCTTACGCTCGGATTCCTTTACCTGAACACCATTTACCACGTGGACCCGCTGCGGTTGTTCTTGTTCTCGGCGTCCATGGCCCTGTTCATTGAGGTGTTGCGAAAGCCGGATGTATCGGTCCTTCTGCTTTGGGGAACGGTGTTGGGCGCCCATGCATTAACGCACTCCTTGGGGATGATCCTTTCGCCGTTCATGGTACTCTGCTTCTTCCTCTGTACCGGTGGCACCTTGTCACAGCGCATCCGCTGGTCCCTGGTCAGCTGTGGCTCCTTCCTGCTTGCGGGAGGTTTTCACTACGTCTTGGACATGACCATTGGCACGGGCTGGTTGTTGAAGGACATCACGTGGTTCTGAAAATGATGGACCGCCTGCGTAAGTTGCTTCCCTGGCTCCTTGTTCCCATCGGGTCATTGGTGTTCTCCCTGGTATACTTCCTGGTGTTGATGCCGGTGAAGGCCGCTCCGGGCGAACTTGCCCTGTTCGAGCGGGGCATTGGCAGTCCCTTGCTGAAGGTGATCAATGGCTATTTCGGTTCGTTCTTTGGGCTCCGCTACCTGGGCAATACAGCGTGCTGGGCGCTGCCGGGTTTGATCGCACTGGCCCTGCGCTGGCGACGGTCGGAACCCTGGCTGCGGGGTACGGTGTTGTTCCTCGGGCTTGCCGTGTTGATCATCGGTGGGGCGGGGGGCTTCAACTACCGCTATGCGATGACGCTGCTGCCTGCACTGCTGGTGCTCGTGTTCCTGCTGCTGGACCGGGGCATGAAGGGGGCGGGCATATCGTTCAACGATCGCACGGTGGTGCATGTGCTGCTTGTGCTGGCCACGTTGGCGAACAGCTGGCTTTCCATTGAACTATCGCAGCGCATGGCCTTGGAAGACCCTGTGGACCGGTCGCGGATGGAGGATGATGCGCCGTTCTACACCAAGTTCAATACAGGCCCGGCTAACCTTGAGGAGTGGTTGACAATGGCCGGCGTGGGTCGGCATGACCGTGTGCTGGTGAACAACCTGCCCGTGTTTTTCTACCTCACGGATCGGCCGGGACTCTACTATTGGTGCGGCGCCGACCAATATTTCGGTCCGCAGGGGGAGGAGCCGATCTTCAACACCCGTACGGATGATGAAGTGGTCGGATTTCTGGCGGATTCCCTTGGGACACGTTACATCTTCAGCGACCGTAACCTCTCGCGTTACGACCCGCGCTTCGAGGGGTTCCTGGAAACGCATTGCATGCTCATTGCAGCAGATGACAAGGGGCACACGCTCCACGCCCTGAAGGGTACATTTGGGCGTTGACCATGCGCGTGCCCAGCGGAAAATTCAGCAACGACCTCATTTGGAGTGCTGGAGCTTTTGCTCTTGGTGCGGTGTTCGGCATCCTGGCCAACGTGGCCATCGTACGGAGCTACGACGCAGCCGCGTTGGGCGTTTTCAATCTGGTGTATGCGGTCTACATCCTGCTGAGCCAGCTTGCCGTGGGCGGTGTGCACCTGGCCGTTCAGGCTTTCGTTCCGCGCGAACTCGCCGCGGGTCGCGTCGCAGACACCCAGGTATCCGCATCGATGCTGCTGAGCACACTCACCTCGGTGGCCGTCATCATCGTGGCATGGGCCTTTCGTGACCTGCCCGGTGAATGGTTCAACAGCCAGGCCGTGCGCGAAGGCTTCCCGCTGGTGCTTCCGGGACTGCTGTTCTTCTCTTGGAACAAAGTGCTGTTGAGCTTTCACAATGGGGCCCGACGGATGAAGCTCTTCGCGTTGATGCAGCTGCTCCGATTCGTGTTCCTGTTCTGCGCGGTGACCTATCTGGCCTGGACGTCAGCGTCCGTCCCTCAGCTGCCGGTGGCCCTGTTCTGGTCCGAGGCCGCCTTGTTCGCCCTGGTGCTGCCCATCAGTCTTCGGTACTGGGATCCGCGCCAGCGTGCAGGTCTCATACCGGTGATATGGGAGAACTGGCACTATGGCAACCGGGCGTTGGCCGGCAACTTCCTGTTGGACGTGAACACCCGTGTGGATGTGTTCCTGCTGGGACTCTTCACCAATGAGACGGCCATCGGGCTGTACAGTTTCGCCGCGACCATCGCGGAAGGAGTGCTTCAACTTCCCGTGCTGTTCCGCAACAACATCAATCCGGTGCTCTCACGCGCCTGGCATACCGGCGGGCCGAAGCTGCTGGCAAGGGTTATCGACCGCAATAGGAGGTCCTTCTTCAAGCTGCTCGCCCCCTTGATCCTGTTGTCAGTGGTCATCTTCCCTGCCGGTTTATGGGTCCTTGGCATGCAGGAGGAGCCCATGACGGTCTGGACGCTTTATGCCATTCTGGCCCTGGGGATCGCCGTCACCAGCGGTTACCAGGCATTCCAGATGCTGTTCGGGCAGGTGGGTCATCCGGGAACCCAGACATTGTTCATCGCCGGGTTCTTCCTCAGCAACCTGCTCCTGAACCTCCTCCTTATTCCACTGCTTGGCGTGTATGGGTCAGCGCTGGGCACCGCCCTGGCCTTTGTCGCCATGACCATCCTGTTGCGGGTACTTTCCGCGCGTGTGCTTCGGGTCCGCATGTAATGGCGACGATGGGCAGGACATCACCCCCCGCGTTCAGGCGCAATGTGGCCACCCTGTTGGGAGGAACGGCGCTGGCACAGGCGATCCCCCTGCTTGCGGCGCCCATGTTGGCCCGCATGTACACACCGGAACAGTTCGGAGCGCTGGCGCTGCTGCTCGCGGTTGCAAACCCTATCAGTCTGGTGGTCGCCGGGCGCTACGAGCTCACGGTGGTGCTGCCAAGGTCGGACGAGCGTGCCAACATCCTCGCCCGGCTGGGACTGGTGCTCGCTGTTATCGTGTCCTTCCTGACCGGTTGCCTGCTTCTGCTGCTGCGTACTCCCCTTGCCGATCGGTTGGGGGGGAGTGCGGCCTTGTTACCCCTGCTGCTGGCTCCGCCTTTGTTCGCCATGATGGGGTTCTTCCAACCCTTGAACAACTGGCTCATCCGAAAGCAGGCCTTCCGTGCGATGGGTGTGAACAAGATGGTCCAGACTACGGGTATCACGCTCATCTCCCTGGTGCTTGGCTGGTGGTCTGTGCGTAATGGGCTTTTGTGGGGCTACCTCGGCGGGTGGGCCGCATATGTCATGGTGGGCCTGGTGCAGGTGCATCGCACCGGTTTCCGCTTCCACCCGCTGGATGTCGCTGCCATGCGTGAAGCCAGCCGGGATCATCGTGATTTTCCTCTGTACAACACATTGCCGGCCCTGCTGCAGACGCTCACCCTCAGCCTGCCGGTGTTCGTGATGGTGCGTCTGTTCGGGGAGGATGCCACAGGTCAATTGAACCTGTGTCGCCAGACCATCTTCCTGCCGGTGACCTTCTTTGCCACCACCTGGATGCAGGTGTATGCGCAGCGGGCCAGCCATACGGTCGGTGAGCGGGATCCCGTGCTGCCCGGCCTTCGTGGAAGCCTCCTTGCACTCACGGTCATGGCTTCCGGGCTCGCGCTCACGCTGATACTCGCCGGGCCTGAACTGTTCGGAATGGTATTTGGCAAGGACTGGACCGAAGCAGGGCTTTTTGCGCGCATATTGGCCGTCCCCATTGCACTGCAATTCATCACAACACCGCTCACCGTTCTGCTGCCGCCGCTGGGGCGTATTAAGGGACTCAGCATATGGCAGGTGTTCTATTTCATGTCGGTGCTCATCTACAGTCTTCTCCCTGCCGGCTCTCCGATCGACTACCTCGTTGGACTGGCGGTGATGGAGACATTTGCACTGCTGTCGCTGTTGCTGTACATCATTCGCGTGGCGAAGCAACATGATCGCGACCTTCGTGCCGATGACGCTTCCACCGCTCCCTGAGCGCCCCCGTGTGAGCATCGTGATCCCGTGCAGGAACGAAGCGGGCTTCATCGCGCGCTGCCTGGCCTCGCTGGAAGCGGCCGCCTTCGACCGTGAACGAACCACGGTCCTGGTATGTGATGGCATGAGCACCGATGGAACCAGGGATGAGGTCCATGATTTTGTGCGTCGTCATCCGTGGATCGTTATGGTGGACAACACCGCCCGAACCACGCCTCAGGCATTGAACCTGGGGTTGCGCCATGCACACTTCGATGTAGGCATCATCCTTGGCGCCCATGCCGAGGTGGAGCCTGACTTCGTGGAGCGGAATATCGCATCCCTGCGGAGCGATGGCACGGCCGGCTGTTCGGGCGGGGTCATCATCAACGTATACGGAGATGCAACCTCTCGACGCATCGGAGCGGCGATGGGCCATCCGTTCGGGGTGGGCAACGCTCATTTCCGGACAGGCGCGCGTAGTGGCCATGTGGATACCGTGGCTTTCGGCGCCTATCGCAGGCAGGTGTTCGAACATGTGGGCTGGTTCAACGAGCAGTTGGTCCGCAACCAGGATGATGAGTTCAACCATCGGGTCACGAAAGCGGGCTATGGCATACTCCTTGATCCCCGTATACGCTCACGCTACCACGTGCGGGCCTCCTATCGCAAACTGTTCCGCCAATACCAACAATATGGCTATTGGAAGGTATATGTGAACCGGCTTCACGGTACGGTCACCACCTTGCGGCAACTGGTCCCGGCTGCCTGGGTCGCCTTTCTTCTGGGTGGTGCCACGCTCTGTTCACTGGTGCCGGAGGCGGTGTGGACTTTCACAATGGTGGTGGTACTTTACCTTATGGCGTCTGGCGTCAGCGCCTGGCGTGCTTGCGGTGGCCTGCGTGACGTTCCCGGGGTGATGCTGGCGTTTGCTGTGTTGCATATCGCCTATGGCACCGGATATTGGCAGGGCATCCTGCGCTTCGTCATCCTGCGAAGCAATCCATCCATGAGAAGCACACATTCAAGCAGGTGATGCAGGGCAGCCCCACATATCCGGCCCGGAAAAAAGAAGGATGGGAACGGTTGCTGGATGCCGTGCTTGTGCTTCTGGCCATCGCACTGCCCCTGGCAACCCGGCTCGTACCGTTGCTCATTGCGTTGGTCGTTGTGGCGGCGGTGGGCGTGCGCCTGCGTCATGGCGCAGGTGAATGGCGACGTATGACATGGAAGGGGCCGCTGTCCTGGATGGCGTGTTTCTACCTGCTTCACGTCGCAGGCATGGCATGGTCCTCTAACATTTCATTCGGGCTGTTCGATCTTGAGGTGAAAGCGGGTTTCCTCGTGTTCCCTCTTCTTCTCTGGATACTGCCATCCACCGTGCAGCCTGATGTTCCCCGTATTGCGGGAGCCTTTGTTCGGGCCAATGTCGGCGCGGTCGTGCTGTGCCTGATCGCGGCGCTGTGGCGCTTTGCTTCTGAATGGTATCTCCGCCACCACGGCACATTACCCGAGGATCCGGCCTGGACGAACCACTTCTTCGAATCGCGGTTCTCGTTCCTCCTGCATCCGAGTTACATGGCCATGTACCTCTGTGCCGCCCTTTCATTCGTCTTGTTGCGCAAGGGCGCTCCACCGGAAGGTGCCATCCGGTCATGGTTGGTACCATCACTGCTCGTCCTCGGTGTCATTCTTTGCAATTCGAAGATGGGCTGGATCACGCTCGTTGCGGTGTTCTTCGTTGCCGGCATCGGAGTTTGGCAGGACTCGCAACGGCGCGTTCGGATCCTGTTGGTGGCGTTGGGGGGCGTGGTTCTGTTCGTCATCCTGTTCATGGCGTTCCCAACGGTGAGCGGTAAGTTCTTCCAGGCCCTGGACGCCACCGGCACCATAGACCCCTCCTCCGACCAGAGCTCAGCCTTGCGGCGCATGGCATGGGATTCGGCACTTGAGCTGTTCCGGCAGGACCCTATCAGGGGTGTTGGAACAGGCGACATCAAGGATGAACTTGTTGCGCTATATGAACGCAGGGGATTTATCCATGCAGCAGCAAAGCGGATGAACGCACACAGCCAGTTCCTTCAGACCATGGCTGCGCTGGGCCTGCCCGGTCTGGCAGGCTTGTTAGGCATGGTGCTTGTGCCCTTGGTGCTTGCCATGGTTCGGCACCAACGGATATGCATGGCGTTCTGGCTCATCATCCTCCTGAGTTGGAGCGTGGAGAGCATGGCCGAAGTGCAGGCCGGTGTGGCGTTCGTGTGTCTTGTCGCATGGCTGTTGGAGATCCACGCCATGCCGGGCAATGGTGCATCCTTCTCCGGGGAACAGCCAATACCTTCGCCCACCCATGATCCCCTTCAGTCCCCCCCGCATCGATGACGCCACCGTGAAGGCCGTGGAGGAGGTCCTGCGCAGTGGATGGATCACCACAGGCCCCCGCACCAAGGAGTTCGAGCGAAAGCTCGCCGACCACTGTGGGGTGCCCCGCGTCCTTGCGCTCAACAGCTGGACCAACGCCTGTGAACTGGTGCTCCGCTGGTTCGGCATCGGGCCCGGCGATGAGGTGATCCTGCCCGCCTACACCTACTGCGCCACGGCCAACATCGTGATGCATGTGGGCGCCAAGCCGGTGCTTGTGGACGTGCTGGACGATTTCACCATCGACCCGGAAGCCGTGCGCAAGGCCATCACCAACCGCACCAAGTGCATCATGCCGGTGGACATCGGTGGCCTCCCTGCACGCATGGGTGAGCTCATGCGCATCGCCGATGAAGCATGTCCCGTGTTCACCCCCGCTGTGAACCTGCGGGTGGCGGGCCAGAACCCGCAGATGCGCCTCGGACGCATCCTGGTCCTCAGCGATGCCGCCCACTCCTTCGGATCCCGCATCAATGGCAGTGCCGTGGGGGCGCAGGCCGACATCACCGGCTTCAGCTTCCATGCCGTGAAGAACCTCACCACCGCAGAGGGAGGCGCGCTGGCATTCAACCTGCCGGCACCCTTCGACAACGAGGAGGTCCACCGCTTCTTCACCATGTTCAGCCTGCATGGCCAAAGCAAGGATGCCCTCGCCAAGACGCAACCAGGCGCCTGGCGCTATGATGTGGAGGTCCCCGGCTTCAAATGCAACATGACCGATCTGCAGGCCGCCATCGGGCTGGTGGAACTGAAGCGCTACAGGAGCGAGACGCTGCCCCGCCGCCAGGCCATCTGCGAGCGGTATTCCGCAGCCTTTGCAGGTGATGCCCGGTTCATCGTACCCACGTTCGAGGACACGGTGGGGTCCGCCCCGGAGCGCGGTCGCCCCTTGTCCATGCAGCGCACTTCCAATCACCACCTCTACATGCTCAGGCTGGCAGATGCCACCGAGGCCCAGCGGGATGCCGTCATCGCCGCCATCGCCAGCCGCTCCGTGAGCGTGAACGTGCATTTCATCCCGATACCGATGCTCAGCTATTACAAGGGCCAGGGCTACCGCATCGAGGATCATCCCAACACCTATGCGCTGTACAGCCGCGAGATCAGCCTGCCGGTCTACTACGACCTCTCCGATGCCCAGGTGGACCAGGTGGTGGATGCCGTCAAGGCCGCGGTCAGGGAGGTGATGGGTGCATGATGAAACGGACCTTCGATCTGCTGGCGGCCGGAACGGCGTTGCTCCTGCTCGCACCGCTGCTGCTGTTCATCGCGGTTGCCGTGGCGCTGGGATCGCCGGGAGGTGCCTTCTTCAGACAGATGCGCGTGGGCCGTGGCGGGAAGCACTTCCAGCTCCTCAAGTTCCGCAGCATGCGGCCGGGCAGTGAAGCCGGTGGCCAGATCACCGTTGGGTCACGCGATCCGCGCATCACCGGCGTCGGTCACGTCCTGCGCCGTACGAAGCTGGATGAGCTGCCGCAGCTGATCAATATCCTGATCGGCGATATGAGCGTGGTGGGGCCTCGGCCCGAGGTGCCGCGCTACGTGGCGCTCTACACCGAAGAGCAGCGGGCCGTCCTGTCCGTAAGACCCGGTCTCACCAGCATGGCCAGCATCGCTTACATCAATGAGAACGAGATCCTGGGCCGCAGTGCCGATCCCGAACGCACCTATGTCGACGAAGTGATGCCTGCGAAACTGGCGTTGGACCTGCGATACGTGCGGGAGCGCTCCCTGGGTCTCGATCTGCACATCATCGTGGCCACGCTGCTGCGTATTGTCCGCCACTAGGGCCTCAATGCATCCAGCTGGGAGTCATCACCCAGCAGATCCCGCAGGGTGCTCAGATCCTGCGCACGTTCGCTGTCGCCCTGTTTGGCGTAGCTGTTCGCCAGGTTGTTCAACTGCCTGCGTATCATATCCCTGTTGCTGCATGGTGTGAAGAACGAAGGCCGTGGTTCGATGTGGAGCTTTTCAAGGAACTCGATGATCTCGCTCCGTCCAAGGATATCCCCCTGGCTGAAGGGGTTGATGTAGAAGAGCACGCTTGCCCCGCTGTCCGATCCATCCTCCATGCCACCGAGACCATCCGCATCCAGGTAGGCCAGTATGAAGTGGTTGGGGAGGTTCACGCCCTGTATGGGCAGTCCAAGATCCTCCGCGATCACCTGGTAGATGATCGAGAGGGAGAGGGGATTCCCCTGGTGCGAGTCGATCACCTCGTTGATGTAACTGTTCTGCGGGGCATGGTAGTTACGCTTGTTTCCCTTGAAACCATGCACCTGGAAGAAGATGTGGTTGAACACCCGCACCTTCTCGAACGCGGTGAGATGGTCGTTCAGCTCCAGCCAGATATCCTGACGGATGGCGGCCA
>JBIJDX010000002.1:0-39502 GCA_044343855.1 Flavobacteriales bacterium | reverse complement strand
GCCCCCCCCGTGGCGCCCCCCCCGGGGCCCCCCGCAACGGGTGCTCCGATCAGGCGTTGGTGAGTTGGTGGCGGTGCTTCACCTCCACGGAGTGAAGGTCGAGCAGGGGCTTGATGAATTCCTCCAGGTCGTACACGCAGAGCTGGCTGGCGGCGTCGCACAATGCCTTGCTTGGGTCGGGGTGGGTCTCGATGAACACGCCGTCCACGCCGGCGGCCACGCCGGCCCGTGCGATGGTGGGCATCACGTCGCGGTTGCCTCCGCGCGGGTCGGCGCTGGGGATGCCGTACTTGCGGATGCTGTGCGTGATGTCGAACACCACCGGGTAGCCGGTCTTCCGCATGTGGTAGAACGCGCGGGGATCGACGATGAGGTCGTTGTAGCCGAAGGTGTAGCCGCGCTCGGTGAGGATGATCCTGTCGTTCCCCACGCTCACGCACTTCTCGGCCGGCTTGACCATGTTGTCCGGCGCCAGGAACTGGGCGTGCTTCAGGTTGATCACGGCGCCGGTTCTCGCGGCCTCGGTCACCAGGGTGGTCTGCATCACCAGGTAGGCCGGGATCTGCAGCACGTCCACCACCTCGGCGGCGGGCTTGGCCTGGCTGGGGTAGTGGATGTCCGTGAGGATGGGGAAGCCGAAGTCCTTCTTGATGCGCGCCAGCACCTTCAATCCTTCGTCCAAGCCGGGGCCCTGGTAGAAGTCCACACTGCTGCGGTTGTCCTTGGTGAAGCTGCTCTTATAGATCACGGGCAGCTTCAGGCGCTCGCTCACCTCCTTGAGCTTCTCGGCGGTGCGCAGCATCACGTCCTCGGTCTCGATCACGCAGGGACCGGAGATGAGGAAGAGCTGCTCGGAGCCGCAGGCGATGTTGCCGACGTGGACGATCTTGGACATGGTGCTTGGCTGACCGATACAGTCAACAATACGGCAAAGGTACCTTTCAGGACGTTGCCTGTTCAGGCCACCTGCAGGTCGAAGAGCAGCTCACCCAGCAGATAGCCCTCCAGCCGGTCACCGGCGGCCAGATGCCCTACGCCTGCTGGTGTTCCTGTGAATAGCAGGTCGCCATTCTCCAGCAGCATGTAGCGTTCGACATGGGCGATGAGCGCTGCCGCGTCATGCATCATCTGCCCGCTGTGTCCGCTCTGCACCACGCGTCCGTTCTTCTTCAGCATGAACTCGATGTGCCTGCCGGCCGGGAAGGACTCCACCGCGGTGAACGCTTCGGCCACGTAAGCGGAACCATCGAACGCCTTGGCCTTTTCCCACGGCAGGCCTTTCAGCTTCAGTTCCTGCTGGACATCGCGGGCGGTGAGGTCCAGTCCGATGGTGACCCGGTCGGCCTCGGCACGTCCGTTGTGACGCCGGATGGAGTAGACCAGTTCGACCTCGTGGTGCACGTCGGTGCTGAAGGACGGCAGCCGGATGGGTCCGCCGTGCGGGATGAGCGCGGTGGGTGGCTTCAGGAACACCACGGGTTCGTCCGGTATGGCGTTGCCCAGTTCACGGGCGTGTTCGGTGTAGTTGCGGCCGATGCAGACGATCTTCACGGTGAAGGGTGTATCGTTCGGGTGGGTTGGTCAGTTGTGCCGTAAGCACCTTGCCGGTCAGCCACCCGGGTTGAGTTTCCGGATCAATGGTGGTCAGTTGCCGCCGTCATGGGCCAGCGCCTTGCGCATCACGTGCAGGGTGGTGCCGGGCATATCGGCCTTGGTCATGAGCCATTGCACGTAGCCGGGGTCGTTCTGGCCGATGCGTTCGAGCGGCCAGCCGGTGTACTTGCCGAAGCCGAGGCAGATCTGGCCTTCTGCGTCGAAGCGCAGCTTGCCCGCCGGATCGGGTGTCCGCTTGCTGTCACCGCTGAATTCGCCGAGGAAGTCGATATCCGGTCTCAGCGCAGCACCATAGCGTTCCAGCTGTGCCAGGAGCACATCCGCGGTGGCCTCCACATCAGACAGTGCATCGTGTGCGCCGGTGTGTTCCCTCCCGCAGAAGAATTTCACCGCTGCGCTCAGATCACGGGGCTCCATGCGGTGATAGATGCGCTGAACGTCCACCACCCGGCTTTTCATCGGGTCCCAGTCGACGCCCACCCGGTGAAGTTCCTCGGCAAGGAAGGGGATGTCGAAGCGGAGCAGGTTGAACCCGCTGAGGTCGCAGCCCTCCAACTCATCGCGGATGATGTCGGCCACACCTTCCAGTAACGGAGCATCCTTCACCATGTCATCCGTGAGGTGGTGCACGGCAGTGGCTTCGGGGGGGATGGGGATGCCCGGATTCACCAGGGTCTGGTAGGATCGCCGCTCGCCATCAGGCATGAGCCTGAGGATACCGATCTGCACGATCCTGTCCTCACCGATGCGTGTGCCGGTGGTCTCCAGGTCGAAAAAGGCCAGTGGGCGTTGGAGTTGCAGGAGCATTCTTCGGGGTGGATAGCAGGAACCCCGGCCAGCGCCGGGGTTCCCATTGTTGGATGCATCGGTGATCAGCGCACCTTCAACTTCACATATTGGTACTTCTCGTACTTCTCCGTGTTCTGGGGGTCGGATCCGTAGCGGGGGCCCTGCACCAGGTTGTTCACGGCCTCAAGCTTCAACAGGTTGGCATCCTTGCCGCGGGCACCAACGGCTTCAACGATCCGTTTGCGGGCGTCCTCCATGCGCTGGCGGCTGAGGTTCTCGTTGGTCCCGAAGGTTCTCGTGGGGACCTTGGAGGCACTGGCCTCGATCACCACACGGGCCTCACCGTTCTTCTCGATCAAGCCCACCACCACGTCGATGAACGCGCGCCAGCGTGCCTCGTTGAGGTCGATGTCCTTCGCGTTGTAAGCGTACATCTTGGTGTACTCGTCCGCATAGCTTGCATCCGGTGTGGTCCTGGTGGCACCCGTCTCCTTCTTCTGGGCGTCGGTCCTCTGGTCCGTCCGTGCCACTGGCTGCGCGTCGGGTTTCTCCGAGGTATCACCTTTCGCAACCACGCCGGTCGGCACCTCAGGTTCCTTGGCGGTCTTCCTGGGGACGTCCGTTTTCGCGGGCGTTCCCTTTTCCTTCTTGCCGGGCGGCGAACCCTTGGGCAGGTCTGCCATGGTAGCCGGACCGGCCAGTGAAACCGGGTTCAGGTAGATCTCCTTGTTGATCTCCTGGTAGGCGCTTTCACACTCCACGAAAATGTTCTCCGTGTGTACCGTGCGGTCGTCCACCCGGTAGTCCAGGTTGTATTCCTTGCACGGGGGCAGGATGGCAACGTAAACGCCGTCGCGCTGGCGAGGCTTATAGGTCTTCACCTCGCCACTGGATTTGTCGGTGACATAGAGGATCGTGCTGGGTGGCAGGGTACCGCCCGGAGGGGGGATGATGAAGCCTTTGAGTACGGTAAGTCCTTCGGTTTCAAGTTCGGAAGGCAGGTCAACGAAGTAGATGTCCTTTTCGCCGAAGCCGCCGATCTTGTCACTGCTGAAATAGCCCCGTCGTCCGTCTGCCGTGGTGATGAAGAAGACCTCATCGTCTACGGTGTTCAGCGGATAGCCAAGGTTCTGCGGAACACCCCACGAGCCATTCTCCTGGAGGTCGGTCACGAACACGTCGAAGCCTCCCATGGAGTTGTGTCCCTGCGAACTGAAATAGAGCGTACGCCCATTGGGGTGGATGAACACGCCGTCCTCGTCGTAGGGGGTGTTCACTGTTGTGCTCAGCGTCTGGGCCTTGCTCCATGTGCCGTCCGGCAGACGCACCACACGGTAGATGTCCCTGCCGCCCACACCGCCTTTGCGGTCGCTGATGAAGTAGAAGGTGTTCCCGTCCGCGCTCAGTGTTCCATGGGTCTCCCAGGCCTTGGTATTGATGTCGCTGCCCATGAGCACGGGATCGCTCCATACCTCACCGACGAGCTTGCTCTCGTAGATGTTGCCATCCCCACCGTCATCGCGATAGATGAACAGGGTCTGTCCATCGGCGGCGACGTTCGCTGATGCGAGGTGGCCGGCCCCGGTGGGATTGATGTTGAGCAGTTCAGGCGCCTGCCAGTTCCCGTCCCTGTCCTTGTAGCTCACATAGATGTTCTCGTAGGGAAGGCCTGCGATGGCATCGATGACATTCGCGTTGCTGCTGTCAGGCCTGACGCGGCGGGAGGTATAGAACAGTGCGTTGCCATCCACTGACAGCACCGGGCTGAAGTCGGGGAGGTCATTGTTGATGACGGGCCCGGCGTTGGAAAGGGTGTACTCGACCGGGTCTGCTTTGAGGATCCGGGCATTGGCGGTCTGTTCCTTGCCACGGATGGCTGCCGGCCTCAGTTCATGGCGCTCGTCAACCTCGTCCAGGAATTTCTGGTAGAAGCTGTCCGCCTTGTCGAACTGGTCGTTCAGGTGGTAGGCACGGCCCAGGTAATAGTCCACCTCCACGGGCGCATTGCGTTCCTTGGGATCGAAGGCGTCATAACCCGCCGTGTTGAAGCCGCCATACTTGCCTGCGGAGCGAGCGCGGGCGGCCTGTTCCAGGTGCGGCAGCGCCTTGGATTTCTGGTTATATGACTGGAAGTAGGAGTACCCCAACTTGTAACTCAGGTTGGCGTTGTCCGGGTCGGTCGCGAGAAGTTTGGACCAGATGTCCGCAGCCTGGTTGAACAGCTTCTCCTCCATCAACTTGTTCCCCTCCTCGAATTTCCAGTTGAAGGAGGTGTTGTCCCCCTGGGCCAAGGCAGGGAGATGGATCAGGGTGAGCCCGATGGTGACGATGGCCGAGCAGCCTAGGTTCATGGCGGGATGTTTCAGGTCGAAGAGTGTTCTGTGGCGGCTAAATGTAGGGATTTCCCTTTGCCGGGTCGTCAGTAGGCCTGATCGGCCGACCATGCTTCCAGGATATCGGCCACCCGGCGCACGAAACGCCCGCCCAGCGCCCCATCCACCACCCGGTGGTCATAGCTGTGGCTCAGGAACATCTGGTGCCGGATGCCGATCATGTCACCCGTGGGGGTTTCGATCACGGCCGGTTTCTTGCGGATGGCCCCCGTGGCCATGATGGCCACCTGCGGCTGGTTGATCACCGGTGTGCCGAGCACATTCCCGAAGGTGCCCACATTGGTGATGGTGTAGGTGCCGCCGCTGATCTCATCCGGTGTCAGCTTGCCGGCACGGGCCCGATTGGCGAGGTCGTTCACCTTTCGGGTCAGCCCAACCAGGTTCAGCTGGTCCGCGTTCCTGATGACCGGGACAATGAGGTTCCCGGATGGCAATGCGGCGGCCATGCCGATATTGATGTCACGCTTCTTGATGATGGTGTGGCCGTCCACCTGCACATTGATCATCGGCATCTCCTTGATGGCCTGCACAATGGCCATGATGAAGATGGGTGTGAAGGTGATCTTCTCACCCTCGCGCTGCTCGAAGGCCTTCTTCACCCGTTCCCGCCAGAGCACCAGGTTGGTGACATCCGCTTCCACGAAGCTGGTAACGTGGGGGCTGGTGCGCTTGCTCATCACCATGTGGTCGGCGATGAGCCTGCGCATGCGGTCCATTTCGATCAGTTCATCTCCCGGGGCCGGTTGCAGTGCGGGGGGCGGTGGTGAGGCAGGTGCTGCAGGGGGGGCTTGAGCCGTTGCAGGCAGGGTTGCAGCTGAGGCAACTGCAGGTGCAACGACATCGACCCTGGCACCTCGGTTCGGCAGGTAATCCAACACATCCTTCTTGGTCACCCGCCCGCCCTGTCCGCTTCCCGGAATGGACTCCAGTTCCTGCAGGCTGATCCCTTCGCTCTGGGCGATGTTGCGCACCAGGGGAGAATAGAATTTACCGCTCGGTCCGACGCGTCCAACGGTGCCATTGCCCATGGATGCGCCAACCTCGGAGGACACCGGTCCTGCAGCGGCTGCGTGACCATTGGGGACGGTCGCCGGTGCGCTGGCAGGCACCTGTGCCGGTGTTACGGCCGAGGCTCCTGCGGCGGCGCCCACCTGCGCGATGGGTTGGCCCACCTTCACCACATCACCCTCATTCACCAGGCGCTTGAGCAGGATGCCTGCCTCCGGTGCGGGAACCTCACTGTCCACCTTGTCCGTGGCGATCTCCACAATGGGTTCATCGGCCTCCACACGGTCACCTTCGTTCTTCAACCACTTGATGATGGTGGCCTCAGCCACGCTCTCGCCCATCTTGGGCAACAGGATATCGATCTGGGACATGGTCACGTCATGCCTGCTGGGGCACCGGCCAAAGGTAACGATGGTCCCCGAGGTTCAAGGCCTCAGCCGTTGCCAAGTGAACGCCAATTGAGGAGCACGATGCGAAGGTCCTGCCAGGGATGCTGGTCCTTGGCATACAGGATGTTCAACCGGTCGCGCATCGCACCCGGTGGAGGCACCTGCGCGACGGGAACGGGCGGGAGTATGGCGTTCGGAAGAGCGGGAAGGCGGCTCCCGGCAGGGGGTGGGGGGGCGTACCCCACCCAGGTGCGTCGTCCCCAAAGTACTTCCCACGCATTGCGCAAGGCCCTTGCGGGTGCGATGAACAGCCAGGCAAGCACCGGATAGGTGAGCATCACTGCAAGGCTCACAACGAGGTCCATGATCCTGCGGTTGCGTCGCACGCCGGGGTCTTTCACGGAATATTCCGGCAGCACGAAGAGGTCCTGCAGGCTTTCGATGCTGCTGGGACCGATGATGAACGATCCGTCGGGTTGTGCGATCTTGAATTCGGTCCCCTGCCGGCGCAGTCGTTCCATGAGGTCAATGATGGTTCTCCACGAGAGGTCCTTTGCGCAGAAAACCAACTCGCCGATGCGTTCCTGAACAAGCCTGCTGCGCAGTGCCGTCACATCCGCATCGGGCTTGCCCGGCACCACTGACAATGCCCTTTCCAATCCGAAGTGGGTCTGCCAGAGCAATGCCAACGCCCGCTTGGCCTCGGGTGGGGTGCCCATCGCAAGGATCCGTTCACGCTCCTTGCGCCGGATCCCCATGCCCTTCAGGCGCAATTGGAACAGGATGACCCGCAAGGCCGTGGCTGCCAGTGTCCAGCCACCCACCATGATCAGCAGGTCATCTGCAACCTCCTGTTCCAGGGCGCCGCCGGCAGCGAGGGCGGCGAGCACCATGGCCGGTAGGAGCATGGCCAACGCGGGTGCGAACGGGCGTAGCGGTCGGTCGTAGCCACCGAACAATGAGGACCACCCCACCACCAGGCAACCGATGAGCAGGTCGATCCCAACCTCCTGGACAACGGGCCAGCGTTGCGGGACCACCGGTGCCAGGGCGAGCGTTCCGAGCACAAGCAGAAGGTCCAGCAGGAGCAGGAAGGTGCGTTCAACGAAGCGCGTCACCAGCGCCGCTGCAGCGCTCAGGTAGATGCTGCCGTTGATGAGGAGCGGGAAGATGCCCGCACTGCGCGCCGTGAAGTGCTTCTTGGCGAAGATGGCCATCGCGTTGTAGAACACGAAGACGTAGTTCACACTGCTCTTCTTGGTGCTTTCACCCTTGTAGTGGATGATGCGTGCATCCGGGAAATACCAGTTCTCGTAGCCTCCAAGGGTGATGCGGTAGCTGAGGTCGATGTCCTCGCCATACATGAAGAAGCTCTCATCCAGGAGCCCCACCTCATCGAGTGTGCGCTTCCGCAGGAACATGCACGCCCCGGACAGTATCTCAATGCGTGCGGCTGTATTTTCCTGCAGGTGACCGAGGTGGTACCGACCAAAGAGGCTGCTTTTCGGGAACAGGCGTGTGAGGCCGATGATCTTGAAGAAGGCGACCTGGGGCGTTGGAAGTCCGCGCTTGCTCTCAGGCAGGAAATGGCCGGTGCCATCGATCATCTTCACACCCAGTCCGCCGACCTTGGGGTGGGCATCCATGAAGGCGACCACCTTGCGGAACACGTCCTCGCCCACCACGGTGTCCGGGTTCAGCAGCAGCACATGGTCGCCCTTCGCGATGCGGATGGCCTGGTTGTTTGCCCGGGAAAAGCCCACGTTCTCCTGGTTGGCGATCAGCTTCACCTGCGGGAATTTCTCCCGCACCATCTCCACGCTGCCGTCCGTACTGAGGTTGTCCACCACGAACACCTCACCCTCCAGACCTTCCAGCGCCGTGAACACCGTGCGCAGGCACTGTTCCAGATAGGCCCGGACGTTGTAGTTGACGATGATGACGGACAGTTTCATGAGGCGATGGAACGATGTGGAAGAGGGGGCGGATCGTTCCAGGCCGCCGGCTTATGCCATTGCAAGTCTAACGGAACAGGCTCACATGGCCTTTGAAGGAACGTACCTCAGCGGTGTAGGGGTCCTTCACCGACACCCGCCATACATATTGCCCCTGCATGCAATCCGTTCCCCCGTAGCGCCCATCCCAAGGCTTCGTAAGGTCGTTGCTGGAATGGATCAGCTCGCCCCACCGATCGAAGATCAGGAGTTCGAAGTTCATGTTCAGGATGGGGTCGCCCACCACAAAGAACTCATCGTTGACACCATCCCCATCAGGGGTGAATGCGTTCGGAACGTACAGGGCGAAATCCAGCAGCACGATCAAGGCGGAGCAGTACCTGTCCGTGCAACCCTGGCTGTTGGTGGTGGTGAGGCAAACAGTGGTCTCACCGGGCGTTTCGGGCAGTGAAACGGCGATATCCACATCCGTGCTGGTGCCCAAGGGACCCAGGTCCCAAAGGTATTCCACACCATTCACGGAAGTGTTCGTGAGCTCGAAGTGCGGGTTCAGTGTGGTCGCTGCGGCAGGTGTGGCCGTGAACCCGGCCACCACGGGAAGCCCCGGGGCCACGTTCACGTCGGCCTGTGCAAAGCAACCGCTCGAATTGGCCGCGGTGACCTGCTGCGCACCGGGGCACACATTGGAGAAGACCGGGCCGATCTGGGGCAGGCCTCCATTCAGGGAGTAGGCCGTGGCGCCTGGTGCCGATACCACGACGGTGCCGTCACAAAGTCCCGGGCATGATACAGCCGTGGCGGCAATACTCTCGATCACGAAGGGCACAGGTTCCTCCAAAGTGAAGTCGGCTTGTGCGATACAGCCTACTGCATCCGTTATGGTGAGCTGGTAGCTTCCTGCACACACGTTGGTGGCCTGGGCCTCGGCAGGGCCTGCCAACCCTTGTGACCATGCATAACTGAAGCCGGGCGTACCTCCGGAGGGCTGTGCGGTGGCCGTGCCTGTGCAATCACCGGAACAGTTCGGGGCCTGCACGTTCATTTGCAATGTCAGTGGGGCAGGCTGGTTCAGCACGAAGTCCTGCTGGGTGGAGCACCCCGCCGGATCCGTGACGACCACGCTGTATGTGCCTGTGGGCAGCCCCGTGAAGGAGTTCTCTACCTGGAAGTTCGTGCCACCATCTATGCTGTATTGGAGCGGGGCGGAACCTGTGGCTGTAATGGAGAAACCGCCATTACTGTCGCCCGCGCAAAGTGGGAGCGCAGGCGTGATGGTGTTGATCGCAGGGGGTGGGGTGGAAGCAAGGTCCACGGTTACCTGATCGGTGCAGCCGTTCAGGCTGATGAGCACTTGATAGTTGCCGGGAGGCAGGCCATTGAAGGTGTTCGAGGCTTGGTACGTGGCGCCATTGTTCACACTATACTGCACTGCAGGGTCGGAAGCGGTTACAACGATCACCCCGTCGCTTTGCCCGCAAGCCGGGTCGGTGGTGGCCACATCCGTGATGGAAGGTCCGGCAAGTTCGTTCACCGTTGCGGTGGCCGTGCTGGTGCATCCGATGTCGTCGATAACGGTCACCGTGTAGGTGCCGGTTGGCAAGGATGCGAAGACGCCGCTCACCTGCTGGGTCACGCCTCCATCGATGCTGTAGTTCAAGCCGCTTCCCGTGGCCAGCACAGTGATGGAACCATCCGCCAAGCCGCAGGTGGCCGCCACCGTGGACACATCGTCTATCGCCAGACCATCGATGGCGTTCAGGTCCACGGTCTGTGTGCCGGTGCATCCGAAGGCGTCAAGAACGACCACATCATAGGAACCGCTGCCCAGGTTGGAGAAGGTGTTGCCGGCCTGGAAGTTGAGGCCCCCATTGAGGCTGTATTGCAAGCCAATGCCTGTGGCCGTTATCGTAATGGAACCATCAACCACCCCGCAGGTCGGGTCCACGGTATCGACCTGGTCTATCGTGGGTGGAGCGGAGCCATCGATGGTCGCATCAATAGCGGCTTCGCAATCGTCCGCGTCGATGACGGTGATGATATAGGTGCCGGCGGCCAGGTCTGAGAAGGTGGCGGAAGCCTGCACCGTGGCACCACCATCGATGCTGTAGCTCAGCGGTGCATTACCGGTGGCCGTTATGATCATGGCCCCATTATTAATGCCACAGGTGGTTCCCTCCTCCACCACGTTCTGGATCTCCGGCGCATCAGGGGCGCTGATCACAAGGCTTGAATCGCTGATGCATCCGTTGGCATCGCTGACCTGTAGGTCATAGATCCCCGCTGCCAGGTCGTTGAATTGCGGGTCGGTTTGGAAGGTGAGCCCACCGTCCACGCTGTACTGAAGCCCGTTCCCGACGGCATCGATCAGGATGGTACCATCATCGGCTCCGCAGGATGGTGCTCCCGTAGTGATGTCCGCGATCTCGGGCCCTTCGGCGGCTTCCACCTCCACGTTCACGTTCACAGGGCAGTTCACATCATCGTTCACGGTAACGGTGTAGATGCCCGGCGCGAGCCCGGTGAAGGTGGCGCTCAATTGCTCCGGACCGCCATCGAGGGAATAGGTTACCGTACCCACCTCATCCGCAATTCCGGTGATGGTGATCGTGCCATCGTCGGCCACGCAACTCGCCGGCGTGCTTTCGGAGGCTGTGATGGAAAGGGCGCAGCAGTTCTCCACGTTCACGGTGATGGGCTCACTGAACACGTTGCAACCCACCTGGTTGGTCGCGCTCAAGGTGTAGGTGGTGGTGGCCGTGGGGCAGACGGTGGGGGTGAAGGTGTCCGCATCGGTCATGTTGGTCGTTGGGTCCCAACTGAAGATCACGGGGCCTACGATCTCGGGGTCATCAAAGGAGATGCTCCAACCACTAAGAAGGCCCACTCCGATGCCGAGACCGGGGGCATTGAACGTGGCGGACCACACCCCGTTGGGGTCGCATCCATTGAGGTTGGAGAAGGGCTGGTTCGGGGCATATGGCCCAACGCCTGGGAAGGGGGGAGCGAGCAGCGACCCACCCACGGGTATGAAACAGGTGTTGTTGTAGTTCCCTGATGCGATGCCCTGCGGGGCCAGGATGATGCTTCCACAACCATTGGGTGCGTTCAGCGTGAGGGTGAAACTCCCCGGGTTCAGGTCGCAGGTGCCACCAAAGGGCACGGTAGCTCCATTGCACGGACATCCTCCGAAATTGAAACAGATGCTGCTTCCCGTGAAATTGAAACCATTGATGCACGCTTGCGTGATGGAACCGTCGATCAGCCCCGCCATGTTCAAGCCCTGCACATTGATGTTCACGCTGGCATTACCACCGACCACGAGGTCGATCTGGTTGTTCGAGAAGGTGGGTGTGCTCGCCGGTGATACCTGGTGGTAGGCACTGGCGTTCAAGGTCACACAATCCCCCTGGCAGATGTCCTCATCCGGGCCCATGTCGAAAATGATGACAGGGTCCACCACGTTGATGGTGACCTCATCGGTGCAGGTGTTGGTACCGTCCGTGATGATGGCCGTGTACGTGGTGGTGGTGAGCGGGCAGATCGGGGTGGGGTTGGCACCGCCGCCACTGCCAAGGCCGTATGAATAACCATCGTGCAACCACGTGATCCCGTAGTTGGGGTCGTTCAGGGTGATCTCGATGTCATCGATCCCCCAATGGTCGTTGATGTCATCGCTCACATCGTTCTGGTGCCAGCGGATCAGGGTGGCGGGGGTCTGGGCGCCTGCGGGGATGGCGAAACACCAGGTATTCCAGTTGGTGAGTTGGGGGTCATAGCCGCCGTTCGGATCGAAGTAGTTGATGGTGATCCAATTCGCACCACCGTTGATGGAATAGTCGAGGAACACGCCTTCCTGTGGTTCATCGGGACCTTCACAGGGCGAATCGTCGCCTTGAATGGCGAAGCGCATGTCGAAGCAGATGTTCCCCCCCAGTGTGAGGTCCAAAGGATTGGTGACCATGGTGCGCGGGTTGATGGAGCCCTGTCCCATCCACAGGTGCGGCGTTCCGTTGCCCGGCCCGCAGGGGTTATTGAACTGTGCGCTTTGGGTGAATTGCCACCCGACCGGTGCACCGCTGTTGAAGTCCTCCGAGAAGGCCACATTGCCGGTGCCATTGCCGAACGCCGAGAGCGTAACGCAGGAGCCACAGGTGATGGTGGTCTGCGATGATGATGTAAGCAACTGACATTGGGCAACGGCCCATTGCGGTCCGGAAAGCCCAAGCAGCGCTATGATCAGGAAAGGGAAGGATGTCCTGTTGCTGGATCCGACACCGGGCAATGCAGGGAAGGCTAAGAACACAGTGCGTGCGGACTTTGGGTCGGTAATATAAGGTGGGACGTTGAAAGCGACCCCCAAGGTGCCTGGCTCTGGCTGAGGCTTATGCGTTGTATGGTTTCCGGTCCGCGATACTTCGCCCCAAGGTCAATTCATCGGCCTGGTCCAGATCGGTGCCCACGCTGATGCCGCGGGCGATGGTGGTGACCAGCACGGCGGCTTCGCCCAGGCGGCGATGGAGGTAGAAGCCAGTGGTATCACCCTCCAGGCTGCCCCCCAAGGCAAGCAGCACTTCCCGCACATCGCCCTGCTCGATGCGGGCGATCAGCTCACTGGTATGCAGGTCGTCCGGTCCGACGCCTTCCATCGGATCGATGAGGCCGCCAAGCACATGGTAGAGTCCCTTGAACTGCCGTGTGTTCTCGATGGCGATCACGTCGCGGATATCCTCCACAACGCAGATCAGGCTGCGGTCCCGACCCGCATCGCGGCAGATGGCGCATCGCCGTTCATCGCTGATGTTGCAGCACTCCTCACAGTACCGGACCTCCTCCCGGAGCCTGCGGATGGCCTCGCTGAAGCGCAATACTTCGGCCGTGTCGCGGCGCAACAGGTCCAGTGCCAGGCGCATGGCGGACCTGCGCCCCACACCGGGCAGGGTGGCCAACTGGTCCACGGCATTCTCCAGCAGAACGGACGAAAGGCTCATGGGCGCAAAGCTATCCCGTGCAACGCTGTGCCTGCCTCACATCAACACCCCATTCTCGGGAACGAGCGGGGTCGGGACATCCGGGTCGCCGATGGTCTCCTTCAGGTCGATCTCGATGGTGGTGCAGATGGCATCCAAGGCCACATCGGTGTGCCAGTTGGCGAAGGGTGCGGACAGCACCTTGCCGAGGATGTAGATCTGGAAGAATGTCCAGCCGACCACCACGGTGACAGGCAGCACCAGCCAGGCCAGGCCCTGTGCCACAAAATGGCTGATCGTCCCGAAGGGCAGGAAAAGGATGAAGAGGTTCAGGAAGGCCATGGTATAGTAGTCGTAGGGGCGGGGCAGGGGAGTGGAGCGGATGCGCTCGGCCATGCCCTGCAGGTCGGTCAGGCGGCCCAGGGTATCGCTCACCTGGCCGAAGAGTATGCTGTCCATGATGCCGTCGCTGTGCAGGGAACGAAGGCCGCGGCCCTGGGTCATGCTCAGCTGGGTCACCCGGTTGCTTCCCTGCATGATGATGGAATAGGTGGCCTGGTGGAGGTGCCGGGCCACGCTCCGGGTCCAGGCCTCATCGTCCGTAATGCCCCGCAGTTGCAGGCGTAGCGCATTGATCCAGGCCAGTTGGGTGCGGACCAGGGTGTGCATGGCCTCGCGCAGGCCCGGCGGAACGGTGCGGGGATCCGATAGCGTTAGGAACTGGCGTGTGAGGGTGCGGCTCTCGTTCACCACGCCCCCCCAGATCTTGCGCGCCTCCCACCACCGGTCGTAGGCGGAAGCGTTCCGGAAGCCGAGGATGATGGCCAGTGCCGTGCCCAGGATGGCCACCAGCGGCAGCGGCACCTCCACCTTGTACCCGATGGGATGTTCCGCGAAGAACCACGCAAGACCGGCACAGGAGGCACTGAACAGGATGTTCTTCCAGGAATACCGGATGGCCGTGTACGGGTGCAGGTATGTTCGGGTGATCATGGGCAGGTGTAACGCCCAAAGGGCGGCGGCCGAAGATCGCACCCATTTTCCCAACAGGTCCCGACCAGCCGAATTGCACGGTCGTGCAAGGCGTTCGTCCGGGACCAGGGCGCCGTGTTCGAGATGAGCCTCTCGCCACAGTTCTTCTTCGAACTGAACGGTGACCTGGTGGTGCTGGCCACCATGCATAACGGTGGCAAACGCTACCGCTTCGGGTTCATCGGACTGTAAGACCTGATCACGCGAGGTACTTTCCAACCTTCCGGAAGCATCTGGTACGCAATAGTGCCGTGCTAGATCGTGCAACCTCCCCCCGGGACGTTGACCATTGCATCGATCACCACTGCTTCATGATCTTTCCCGGCAACTGACATCTAATGCCGGAGAACTCTTTCAACCCGGCCGTCAGCGGATGACAGCATGCACTTTCTTCGCTGCATGAGCCCCGTCCTGTTGCTTTCCATCGTCTCCGGGTATTTCCTGCTCCTCCTGGGCATCGCTTGGTGGACCAGTCGCGGGGCCGGTGAGCATGCCTTCTACAGCGGCGAGCGCAAGAGCCTTTGGTGGGTGGTGGCCTTCGGCATGATCGGCACCAGCCTCAGCGGGGTCACCTTCATCAGCGTGCCCGGCATGGTGCAGGCCAAGGGCTGGAGCTATTTCCAGCTGGTGCTTGGCTTTGCCATCGGCTACTGGATCGTGGCCGGCATCCTGCTGCCTTTGTACTACCGCATGGGCCTTACCAGCATCTATGGCTACCTGCGTGAGCGCTTCGGAATGACGAGCTACCGCACGGGCGCTTCCTTCTTCATCCTCAGCCGCCTGGCCGGGGCCACCATCCGGATCTTTGTAGTGCTGAACGTCATCCAGCTCTTCGTGCTCGATGCGATGGGTGTTCCCTTCGCTGTCACGGCTTTTGTGGTGATGCTGATGATCGTGCTTTACACCTTGAAAGGAGGGGTGAAGACCATTGTCTGGACCGATACCCTGCAGACCCTGTTCATGATCGGGGCCTTGATCGGGACCATCGTCTACATCATCCAAGCACCTGGCATGGGTGACTGGTCGACCATGCTCGCGCAGAGCGGGATGACGCGTGTACTGGACACTGATTGGCGCAGCGATGGGTTCTTCCTGAAGCAGGTGTTGGCCGGTATGTTCATCACCATCGCCATGACCGGTCTGGACCAGGAGATGATGCAGAAGAACCTGAGCGTGGCCACGGTGGGCGGTGCCAAGAAGAACATGCGTTCCTTCAGTGTGATCCTGCTCGGCGCCAATCTCTTGTTCCTGTTGCTCGGTGCGCTGCTCTATCTACACGCTGGTCAGCAAGGGATCGAACTGCCCCAACGGTCGGACGACGTGTTCCCCACACTGGCGCTCCAGCACTTCCCGCCCTGGCTGGGCCTGTTCTTCATCATCGGCCTCATCAGCGCACTCTTCCCCAGTGCGGACGGTGCCCTGACCGCGCTCACGGCCAGCACCTGCATCGACCTGATCGGCATCAGGGACCGCGGATGGGACGAGGCCCGGCAGAAGCAGGTGAGGCAGTGGGTCCACCTGGCCATGGCAGCGCTGTTCCTGTTGTTCATCCTCTACTTCCATTGGCTGGCCACACCAACGGTGATCAAGACACTCTTCGATATCGCCGGATTCACTTACGGACCCCTTTTGGGACTGTTCGCTTACGGGCTGTTCTTCAAGGGGCGGCCCGTGGAGAGGTGGGTACCTCTCGTATGTATAGCCGCACCGCTCATCACGTATGGCATCCGGGCCAATTCCGAGGCCCTGCTCTTCGGGTATAAGATGGGCTTCGAGGTGTTGTTGGTGGTGGCCGGGTTGACCATGGTGGGACTGGGGCTGTTGAGCCGACAGCCGGCCGTGCAGGATTAATCCTGCCGCTGCCAATTCCGCTCGATCACCTCCAGCAGCTCGTCGTGGATGGCACTGTTGCTGGCCACGATCTCCTCGTCGAACACCGGGTCCTTGCTGGGCAGGAAGCCGCTGACCTTGCCGCCGGCCTCACGGACCAGCAGCACGCCGGCCGCCACATCCCAGCTGTTCAGGCCATATTCGTAGAAGGCCTCGAAGCGCCCGCAGGCCACGTAGGCCAGGTCGGCCGCAGCGCTGCCGAGGCGACGGATGCCGCGGGTGCGGTGCATCAGTTCCCGGAGCAGGTCCATGTACTCGCTCTCGTAGCCGAAGTCGTCGTAGGGGAATCCTGTTGCGAGCAGGCTTTCCTGAAGTTCCTTGCGCGCCGAGACACGGATGGGCTGGCCGTTCAGGTAGGCGCCGCCGCCCTTCCAGGCGGTGAAGCGCTCGTCCCGTGTCACCTCGTGCACCACGCCCAGCAAGGGTTCGGTTCCATCGAGCAGGGCGATGCTGATGCAGTAGCAGGGCACACCGTGCACGAAGTTGGTGGTGCCGTCCAGCGGGTCGATGACCCAGTTGAGCCCGGTGCCCTGTTCCCCGCTGCCTTCCTCCGCAATGAACCCGGCTCCGGGCAGCAACTGCTCCAATGCCTCCACGATGCGGTCCTCCGCGGTGTGGTCCACGTGGGTCACCAGGTTGTTGGCGCTCTTGCTGCTCACACCCGACTCGGTCAGCTTGGGTGCTTCGGTGCGGATGAAGGCGGATATGTCCACGCAGAGGTCGGCGACTTGTTGAGTGAGGTGTTTCAGGTCCATGGGAATGGTCGCTTGTCTGTTCGTTCGCGGTCGGGTCAGTGGGTGACGGATGCAGAGCGCCTGCGCAGCCACACCATACCCCCGATGCCTGACAGCATCAGCAGGGTGGCGATGATCTCCGCCTGCGTGATGGTGCCGAGGACATGGACATTGACGCGGATCTTCTCGATGAAGAAGCGCTCCAGCCCATTGAGGAGGAGGTATAGGAAGAAGATCATGCCGGGGGGCGACAGGCGTTTCCGCAGGCTCCAGAGCACGAAGAAGAAGCCCACGCACACCAGGGTCTCGTACAGGGGGGTGGGGAACACCGTCTCCGGCAGCACGGTGCAGTACCCGTCGAAACAGGGTCGCCCGTCGATCAATGGGACTCCCACGCTGTTCACGTTGTTGGGATAGTCGTACTGCCACAACCACTTCGGTCCGGGGCCCAGGTAGGTGGTGTTCACGATGCCCCAGTCGCCATCGCCGCTGACCTGACAGCCGATGCGGCCGATGCCATAGGCGAGCATCACGCCGGGGGCTGCGCTGTCCGCTCCCTGCCACGGTTCGATGCCATGCTTCATGAAGTAACGGATCACCATGGCACCAGCCACGATGAGACCACCGTACATGGTAAGCCCGCTGAAGATCTTGTCGCCTGCCGGGCTTTCCACGAAAGAGAGGAACTCATCGGGGTTCTCCAGCCAATGGAACAGCTTGGCGCCAATGATGCCCCATAGCGCCGCCTGCATGGTGATGTTGTTGGCGTGCTCACTGGGTAGCATGCGCACCTCCTCCACCTTGGGTGTGGCAAGCTGTTCCTTCTTCTTTTCGCGCCATTTCAGGAACACCAATAGTGCTGCGCCGAGCAGACCGCCCACAAAGTTGCCGGCGCCGCTGAGCAGGAAGCCTTGCGGGTCGGCGGTGGCCTCCGCAAAATTGAGCAGCAGGAACAGCCCTTTGAAGCCCAGCAGGAAGCCCAGCACGCCATTGCCCACCAGGTCACCAGCGGTGGCCGGTGCACCGACAACCACCCTGCGCACCGAGCCCTTCAGCAGGCCGCTGCGTTCGCGGCGACGCAATTCCAGGCTCAATGTCCAGCTGGCGAAGACGAAGGCCAGGGCCACGAAGAAGCCGAAGCTGTTCACGAAGCGGAGGAACGGCAGGTCCAGTCCGAACAGATCCAGCAGTGCGTGGTAGAGGGTGGGATACATGCGTTCAGGAGGCCGGTTGGTGGATGGCCGTGTTCCAAGTGGTGGATCTCTGCCGAGGCTGTGCCATCAGCTCGCCCGACACGTGGTTCTCAGCGGTGATGCGTTGAAGGGCCACGGGAGCGATGCGGTTGGCCAATGCAGGGTCGTAGGGCAGGCTTACGCGCACGTAGTTGTCGGTGAAGCCTTCGATCCATGAGGCGTCAGCATCATCGCCGGCCTCGAACAGGACAGGACGTACGGTGCCAAGGTGTCGCTCGTAGTGTGCACGGAGCAGCCTGCCGCCCAGGATGCGGAGCTGCTTGGTGCGTTCGCGGCGCACCTCCACAGGCACCGTGTCCTCCATGCGTACCGCGGTGGTATTGGCCCGCTCACTGTAGGTGAATACGTGCAGATAGTCCACGGCGATGGAGCGCAGGAAAGCATGCGTGCGCAGGAACTCCTCCTCGGTCTCGCCGGGCGTCCCGGTGATCACGTCCACCCCAATGCAGGCATGGGGCATGCGCTCCCTGATGCGCGCCACCCGTTCGGCATAGAGGGCGGTATCATACCGGCGGCGCATCCGTTCAAGTATCGCGTCACTTCCGCTTTGGAGCGGCATGTGGAAGTGGGGTACGAAGCGCTTGCTCCCGGCCACGAAGTCGATGATGCCATCGTGGCATAGATTGGGCTCGATGCTGCTGATGCGGAAGCGCGCGATGCCGTCCACTTCGTCGAGGGCGCGGATGAGGGCGAGGAAGTCCTCATCGCTCCGAGGTGCATCGCCAGTCGGAGTGAGCAGGGACTTTCCGAAATCCCCGGTATTCACTCCGGTGAGCACGATCTCCTGCACGCCGTTCGCAGCGATGCGCCGTGCAAGGGCCACGGTCTCTGCGATGGTGCCGCTGCGGCTGCGTCCCCGGGCCAGCGGAATGGTGCAGAAGGAGCAGAAATAGTCGCAACCGTCCTGCACCTTGAGGAAGGTGCGGGTTCTGTCGTTGGCGTTGTAGCTGGGGATGAATCGCTTCACCTCCTTCACTGCACCGGCACGTACCACACCGCCTTGGGCTCCTTCCGGACGATGGCCAAGCGCGTCCTCCACATGGCTGGCGAGGTCGAACTTTTCGTTGGCTCCCAGCACCAGTCCCACGCCAGGGATGGAGCCGATCTCCGCAGGCTTCAGTTGGGCATAGCACCCCACCACGGCCACAAAGGCGTCCGGGTTGATGCGCAGGAAGCGCCGCACCCATTGCCTGCATTCCCTGTCCGCGTTCCCCGTGACGCTGCACGTGTTCAGCACAAAGACATCCGGACGGTCCTCAAGGCGCACCCGCGCATATCCTGCCACCTCCAGCGAACGGGCGATGGTGCTGGTCTCGCTGAAGTTCAGCTTGCAGCCGAGGGTATGGAAGGCAACGGTGCGGGGGGCGCTCATGGCGTGGGTGTCATTCCCATCAGGGAAGCGGGGGTGACATGGCTGCAAAGGTACCCCGTGTGCCATGAAGGGGTCGGATGATGGGTGATGCGATTTTGATGTGTTTTTAAATGCCTGGTAATCATATGGTTGTGTTGTATTTTCAGGGGCGGTGGTCCAGTTCGGGGCAACCCATCCTGACTTCCTCGTCTTCTACATGCTATCTTCACCGACCCTTCATGGAACGCACACGACCTGCAGACCGCAGCCAGCTGATCCGCTTCAGCGCGGTGGTTTTCTCGCTCCTTGCCCTCACATCCTTCCTGTTGGCCATGGTGGCCGCCTAGGCTGGTGCCGGAATGCATCCCGGCCGCATGCGCTGCCTCCTTTCGGCCTTAGTCATCCTGGGCTGTAACGCACTTTGCGGGCAGCCCATGGTGAATGCGCTCCTGTGGCGCATCGTGCCCTCGTCGCAGGCTGATACAAGTTATCTGTACGGAACCATGCACAGCACGGATGATCGCGCGTTCCGCCATGTGGCGGATGCACAGGCTGTGTTGCCGCGCTGTGCCACGGTGGCTGGAGAGCTTGACCTGGGCGGCGCTGGCAATGTTGCACTTTCACTCATGGACCGGCTGATGCTGCCCTCCGGCAGTTCCTTGGGCTCACTTTACACACCGCGCCAGTGGAGGCGGCTTGAACCGGTTTTGCGAGCTGAGCTTGGCCCTCTGATGGCGCCCATGATGCAACGCATGAAGCCCTTTTTCATCCTTGCCACGCTCAGCCAGGGCGACATGGCTGCCGATCGTCCCCGCATGCTTGATGATGCCCTGATGCAGGAAGGGCGTGGGCTTGGAAAGCGTGTGGTCGGACTTGAGACAGTGGATGAACAAATGGCGGCGCTCGACGCCATTCCCCTCGACGAACAGGCGCGCCTGCTCTACGATCACGTCATGGGTGATGAGCGAGGCGACGACCTTGATGCCTTGCACGATGCCTATGCCGTGAAGGACCTCGAGCGCATCCGGCGGTTGACCAACGAGGCCTCCACGGCTTCCGCCGCATTCGGGAAGGCCCTTATCACGGACCGGAATCGCATTCTTGTGCAGCGCATGGACAGTGTGATGCGCGCTGATGGCAGGGCACTGTTCCTGGTCGGAGCGGCGCACCTGCCAGGACCGGAAGGGCTGGTCAATGGCCTTCGTGCATTGGGCCACCAGGTGCAGCCTGTTGATATACACCGTTGAGCTGTCGATGCGCCAGACATCCCCAAGGGGGCCTTCCGGCGTGGTGAAAATGCGGAGTGATCAGGGGAGGGGTATGAAACCGTGCGCCGCAAGGCTGTCCAGAAAGAGAGCATTGAATCGTTCCACCCCGTTCTGGTTCATGTGATGTCCATCGTAGAAGAGATCGGCCTCATTGCCGTGCAAGGCATCGCTGAGATCGAGATGGGCATCTGCCAGCGGGCCTAACAGGCGTTCCAGTTCCATGCGGTCTTCAGGCGCGTACTGATATGGTCCGGTGACCGGGGTCTGTACAAGTATCACCGGGATCCCCCTGCGTTCGGATGCCAGCAGTATGGCAAGGAAGGCTTGCCACTGGTTCTCAGGCGGCGACCACTTGAATGTGATCCTCTTATCAGCTGGCTTGAATTCCCGTGCTCCTTTTTCCACGTATCCACCCGGAACATACAGGTCCTTGTCGTTCGCCCTGTAAAGCGGTTCCTTGAAACCGTCGTTCGCACCGATCAATGTCCTCCATGCGGACAGTAGCATCGTATTCCAAACGGTTGCATGCCTGCTTTGGATGGCAGCCATCACCAGGTCATGGCTCAGCGGTGCATTGGACAGGAGGTTAAGGAACGATTCCACCCCTTCCGTATTGAAGGTGTTGGGGAATATGTCGAACACGATAAGCTTGGGGCTTAAACGGTCGATGTACCGTTCATAGAGGATCTTTGTCTGGATGGGGGTCTGCGAACTGGAACCCAGATTGAAGCTGGAATATCCCGCCTTGCTGAAGATGCGTGGATCGAAGCCGCGGTAGGCATGGGAGGAGCCAAGGAACAGGATGTCCACCTTCCCGGTGGTGTCGGCTTCCTGCAGGCGATTGTACAGGTGACCGTATCCACCGCGCGCGTATTTGATGTTGCGGTGCTGGCTGAAAGGGGAAATGCTCCCTGCCAGAATGATGAAAACCGCGTAGGCCGGCAGTGCGAACAGCGCGAACAGGAGCAGGTTGGTGAGGTAGCTGCGCATCAGAACTGGAAGTAGATGAACGGTGCCTCCTTCGTGCGCATGAACAGGCCGATCATGGCTATCAGCAGTGCATAAAAGATCCAGCGGACCAAGCGGGACCGGTTCAGTCCGGTGCGCTGAATGCCGTATTGGTCCTCCCTGCCCGCCCATTCCAAGATGACAAAGAAACCGAGCAGCATGGGCAGGTTGCTATTGCCCACTTCCGGCATGGTGAACAGGCTTGCATCGGCCATGCCAGCCAGATACTCAAGCGCGTGCCGCAGGTCAACGGCACGGAAGAAGACCCAGGCCAGGCAGGTGATGGAGAAGGTTCCGGTCATGCGCAGCACGTCACCCCATGCGGGAAGTGTGCGCCCCTCGGCCACCGTACCCAGGTTGTGCCTGTTCCGACCGGACAGCAGGAGTGGGATGAAGTAGAGTGCATTCAGGGCACCCCACGCCACGAAGGTCCAGTTGGCGCCGTGCCAGAACCCGCTGACAAGGAAGATGATGAAGGTGTTGCGCACACGCAAGGCGGTGCCCCCGCGACTGCCACCGATCGGAACGTAGAGGTAGTCCCTGAACCAGGTGCCAAGGCTGATGTGCCAACGCCTCCAGAACTCGGCAATGTCTCGTGAGAAGTAAGGAAAAGCGAAATTGCGCATCAATTCGAAGCCGAACAGCCGGGCAACACCGATGGCGATATCGCTATACCCGCTGAAATCCCCATATATCTGGAAAGCGAAGAGGACTGCGCCCAGGACCAGTGTGCTTGCACCGGCCGTTTCATGCCCGGCGAAGATCCGGTCCACCTGTTCGGCACAGTTGTCCGCTATCACCAACTTCTTGAAGAAGCCCCACAGGATCTGGCGGCTGCCATCCACAGCTGCGTTCCGGCTGAAACGTCGGGGAGTGTCGAACTGTGGCAGCAGGTTGGAGGCACGCTCGATGGGGCCCGCCACCAGCTGAGGGAAGAAGCTCACGAACGCTGCGAACGCCACGGGGTCGCGGCTTGCCTTCAGGTCACCCCGATATACATCGATGGTGTAGCTGAGCGTTTGGAAGGTGTAGAAGCTGATGCCCACCGGCAGGATGATATCCAGATGCTCCGAACCCAATGGCATGCCCAACAGGCTGAACGCCCCGTTCACCTGGTCCAGGAAGAAGTTGAAGTACTTGAAGAAACCCAGGAGACCGAGGTTCACTGCAAGGCTGGACCATAGCAGGAGCTTTCTTCGTCGTTCATCGGTGCTGCGGCTGATACCGATGCTCAGGTAGAGATCAAGAAACGTGCTGAATGCGATCAATGCCAGGAAGCGTATGTCCCACCACCCATAGAAGACATAGCTGGCAACAAGCAGAAGCGCATTACGCAGGTCAGTGCGTGCGGCCGGTATCGCCCAGAAAAGGGCGAAGACCAGCGGCAGGAACACCGCGAAATCGAGCGAGTTGAACAGCATCGGCCTTAATCCCGGGTTATGGCAAGCATGCAGCTCACCGGGTGGTGGTCACTGAATGATTCAGGATGCGTTCGAAAGCCCCAGCTGTCGAATGATGCGCCATGCATGATATGGTCGATCCGGAAGCTGGGAAGGTTGCCGATGTATGTGCCGCCGAGTCCACGTCCGCTTTCCACGAAGGCGTCGAGCAGGGTTTCCCTGAGCAGGCCGTAGCCGTAGCTCATCGGCACATCGTTCATATCGCCGCAGTACACCACTGGATGGGGGCTTTCGCGGATATGCGCAGCGATGCGATCCACCTCGACCGCCCGCTGCCGCATGCCCCGACGGAGCAGCTTCAGGATGCGCAGGCCACCACGCTTGAGCGTATCGCTGTCGGTATCCGCGTCAAGCTGCTCAAGGAACCGGTGTTCCGCACCCCCGAAATGGTAGGACGCAAGGTGGGCGTTGTACACCCGCACCGTATCATCCGCCAGCAGAATGTCGGTCCAGATGCATTGGTTGTTGGTGCGGATCCCGAGGTCCACGAGACCATGGGCAAGGATCGGGTGCTTGCTGAAGGTGGCAATGCCGAATTGTTGACCCCGGCTGGTGCGCTTGGTGAACACCTCGTGGAAGTGGATGTACCCGAGGTCCTTCACCAATGCGCTGCCCGTCTGGAACGGTTTGCCTGAATCGCGATGGAAATACTCCTGCAGGCATAGGATGTCAGCCTGTTCGCGCTCAAAGAATGCGAACATGCTATCCCGTGACGTTTTGCTGCCACTCCAGTTGTAGAGGTCGAAGAGACGTACGTTGTAGGAAAGCAGTTTCACGGCTGTTGTACCAGTATCGGTGGCCGGTTCATTCCTCCCCATCAGCTGCACATGATCCGTCACATGTGCCCATCCGATCAGCACTGCGAAGGCAGATGGAATGACACGCTTGGGCCTGAAGAGCGACCACCAGAGGATGAAGCCTGCATGGATGATCAGTTGGAAGGGGTAGGAGAGTGCCAGCAGCGAGAGCCACCAAACGTGGGTCGGGCTCACATGCGGTGCCAGGTAGGTGAGGAGAAGCACCAGTACCGCCAGCACATTGGCCCACCAGAGTGGCAGCAGCCAGCGCGATGGTCTCTTGCGCTGCGTAGCTTCCGGTGCGGTCGCTTCCATGTCCTGCTCCATTCAGTTGCGCCCGCTCGCCTTGAAAAGCAGGTCCTTCTCCTGCTTGGTGAGGCTGTCATAGCCACTGCGCGAGATCTTGTCCAGTATGGCGTCGATGCGGGTCTGCATGTCCTGGGCTCCGGTGCGCACGGGTCGCGGGCCTGTTGCGGCATGCTTGGCCACTTTCATCCGCGGGCGTCCATTTGATCGTCCGAACAGGCCGGCCGCGCGGTCCAGCAAGTTCATGAGACCCATGGCGGGGTCGTTGCCTTTCTTCAGTCGCAGGGATGCCACGATGCCGAACAGGGCACCTCCGATGTGGGCTTCGTGCGCGACACCATCGCCGCTTCCGATGCCCACAAGGTCCAGGAGCAGGAAGAACGCGGCCACGTAGACCAATTTCACGGGACCGATGATGATCAGGTGGACCGGCATGTCGGGACGATAGGCGGCGATCCCCATGAACACCCCGAGGGCGCTTGCCGAAGCCCCCATGATCCCCAGGCCGTGCCCCATGCCGTGCAGCCCGGGCAGCAGCCATTGGACCGCCACGAAAAGGGCCATGCCGCTCAGTCCGGAGAGCAGGTAGTAGCCCAATAGGCGCCTGCCACCCAGCAGGTCCTGGAACAGCCTTCCGCCGAACCACAGCAGCACCATGTTCCAGAAGACGTGCCCCAGACCGGTATGGGTGAACATGTAGGTCACCACCGTCCATGGCCGGGTCAGCAGGGCAGCGGGGTCGGCTGTGGACCGAAGCCATTGGACCACATAGGTGTCGCGCAGCGCGTCGGCGGCCGCTCCGCTGCCGGCCATGGGAAGGAGCAGTACCTTGAGCAGCACCAAGGCCACGAAAACCCCCACGTTGACAAGGATCAGGCGCACCGTCATGCCCCCCATCCGCCATTGCATCCGCAGGTCGTCCGTTATGCTCATCTCTTCAGGAAGGTGCCGTTCACGCTTCGCCTCCGCTCCCGTGCAAAGGTCGCACTGCACTGCCTTCGTTGGGAAGTCTCATTGAGCGGTGATCGGAGCTGGTCGGGTGTTTCATTGCCCACGCTGTCGCCAGAGCTGGATGAGCACATAACCGACCACCATCCCTCCGAGATGCGCCAGGTGCGCCACGTTATCGTCCGGGTCGTGCTGCAGGCTCATGTAAACGGTGATGGCCCCGTAGATCAACACGAAGTATTTGGCCTTGATGGGGATGAAGATCGGGAATACCATCAGTTCCACGTTGGGGAAGGTCATTCCGAAGGCGAGCAGCACCCCGTAGATCGCACCTGAAGCACCCACCATGGGGGTGTTCAGCAGTGCATTGAGGCGCCCCATGTCCGCATCCACGTAGTTGCGCCCGCCGGCCCACAGGTCACCACCTTCTCCCAATACCTGTTGGTACTGCTCCGGGCTGAGCAGTGCGCGCAGTTCCGCGTAGTCGATGTAGTGGGCTCCGCTGTAGAAGAGCGCGGCACCCACACCGGTTATCATGTAGAACGTGAGGAAGCGTTGGCTTCCCCATTTGTACTCCAGCGGTGGCGCGAGCATGTACAGGCCGAGCATGTTCAGGAAGAGGTGGGCGGTGCCACCGTGCATGAACATATGCGTTACCAGTTGCCATGGACGGAAATTGGGTGAACTGAAGTAGTGCAGGCCAAGGTGGGTGTCCATGTCCGCTCCTCCCCAGTTGCCGAGACCGGTGACCTTTACAAGGAAGAGCAGTACGTTGATGATGAGCAGGTTCTTGACAACCACCGGCAATCCGGCGAAGGGGTTGGCATCCATGCGCATGGAGGTGGTCCGTTGCCCGGCGTGGTTCCACCGGTCATGAGGCTGCGAAGGTACGATGCGGGTTGGCGGGGTTACCGATCGAAACGATCGGCCAGCTCATCCAGCCCGTAGGTGATGAGCGTGGGCTTGCCCATGGGCGTGTGTTGGGGGCTTTCGCAGGCGAAGAGCCGGTCGATGAGGTCGTGCATCTCGGCCACGCCCAGTACGCGGCCCGGGCGGATGGCCATGCTCTTGGCCATGCTTCGGGCCAACACCTTGTGCCGCTCATTGTGCAGTACGCCACGCTCACGCTTCAGTTGTTCCAACAGGGACTCGAGCAGGTGTCCGGGATCCTCGTCCGCAGCCTCGGCGGGCATGCCGTTCACCTGGATGGTGCGTCCTCCGAACAGCTCGAGATCGAACCCCATGCAACGCAGGTCCTGGAGCACCTCTTCCACCAGGGCCAGGTCCGTGGCGCTCAGTTCCAGGTGTCGGGGGAACAGCTCTGTCTGGCTAAGCCCCGCGCCCTGTTGCAGCAGTTTCAGGTTGCGTTCATAAAGTATGCGTTCGTGCGCCCGTTGTTGGTCCACGACCAGCAATCCGCTGCGCAGTTGGGCCATGATGTAGCGGCCATGCAATTGGAACACCGGTCGCTCACCATCGGGCGCCTCCTGTTCGCGCATGGGCATCACCCGGGAGTGCGGCACGGTGCGGGTGGCTATGGTTTCCTCCTCGGCGGGCGTTACCATGCCCAATTGGAACAGCTGCTGCCAACCCTCGGGACTGGGCCGTGGTGGTGCGGTGAAGGCGCTCAGGTCCGTGGGCCGCCACGCCGGCGCCCTGTCGGTGCCCATGGTCGTCTGTGCGGCCAGTAAGGCGGGTTCCGGTTCGAAATCAAGGCTGGGTACGATGTTGAAGCGGCCCAGCGCGCGCCGCACGGCCGCGTGTACGATGGCGTAAACCATGCGGTCATCGCGGAACTTGATCTCCGTTTTGGTGGGGTGGATGTTGATGTCGATCTGCGCCGGGTCCAGTTCGATGCGCAGGAACCAGCCCGGATGCGTGTCGCGCGCAACCAGCTCTTCGTAAGCCTTGCGCACCGCGTGCTCCAGGTAGCTGCTGCGGATGAAGCGCTGGTTAACGAAGAAGTACTGCTCGCCCCTCGTGCGCCTCGCGTATTCAGGCTTGCCTACGAAGCCCTGCACGGTCACGAGCTCGGTGCGTTCTTCCACTGGTACCAGCCGTTCATCGTGCTTCCGGCCATAGAGGCCCACGATGCGCTGGCGCAGCGCACCGGGACCCGTGCCTCGCGGCAGGTTGAACTCCTCGTGCTCGTTGTGAACCAGTTGGAACCCGATATCCGGATGCGCAAGTGCCAATCGATGGAACTCATCGATGACATGTCGCAATTCCACGCCATCGCTCTTCAGGAACTGGCGGCGTGCCGGCACATTGTAGAACAGGCTGCGCACGGCGATCGTGGTGCCTTGTGCGCAGGCCATCGGTTCCTGCGTGCGCACCTTCCCGCCTTCCATCAGCAAGCGGGTGCCCAGCTCCTCCCCGTGTTCGCGGCTGCGAAGTTCCACCTGGGCGATGGCCGCGATGCTCGCCAGAGCCTCCCCGCGGAATCCTTTGGTGCGCACAGCATTCAGGTCTTCGGCGAGGCGGATCTTGCTGGTGGCGTGGCGCTCGAAGCACAACCGTGCATCGCCGGGGCTCATGCCCCTGCCATCATCGCTCACCTGCACCAGGGTGCGCCCTGCGTCCTTCACGACCAGCACGATGTGCGTGGCCTCGGCGTCAACACTGTTCTCCAACAGTTCCTTGACCACGCTGGCAGGCCGTTGCACCACCTCGCCCGCGGCGATCTGGTTGGCCACATGGTCGGGCAGGAGTCGGATGATATCGGCCATCTCAGAGGTTGAGCAGCCCGAAGCCGCGCATCAGGAACAACACCACCGCGCTCACCCCCACCAAGATCATCGCCAACCGCACGGTGCGTCCATTGTCGTGGTGCTGCCGCTGCCAGCTATGCCTCATCCGCTGGCTGAGTCGGGCACGGTCCCGGCTCAATAACGCCTCCTGCGTACCGCGCTCCCGCGCCTGTTTCAGCCGTTCGGCACGGGACTCGGCCTCCGCATCGTAGTACCGCGTAGGCGGATCGAAGCTACGCGGTCCGCGTTGCTTGAACAAACTGAACCGGGCTGGGAGCTTGGGAGCGTTCATGCCTTGCCTTACAAAGGTACGACAGAGGCACGCGATCCTTTGGTCGGTTTCGCACGGGCAAGCACGAAGACCGGCCTCCATGCCGTTGACACAATGGCTGCCACCGCAGACTTGTTCAAAACTGGCCCGTTCTTCGCTGTAGCCCCCCCTGGGCCCCCCGTAGTTTCGTGCCACCAGCCATGCAACCAACACGCAAGGTCCTCCTCCTCCTACCGCTTGCACTGCTCAACCTGGGCACTTCACCACCCAACGGACGTGTAAACGGGCAGCCACCGCCGTTCCTGGCGGATGATACGTTCTGGGCCGATTCGGTACTGAGCACCCTGTCCCTTGACCAGCGCATAGCCCAATTGATGATGGTGGCGGCTTACTCCAACAAGGATGCGAAGCACGAGGCGGAGATCGAGGGGCTTGTACGTGACCGGAATATCGGCGGGTTGATCTTCTTCCAGGGTGGTCCACAGCGCCAGGCACGCCTTACGGATCGCTACCAGGCAGCGGCAGCCACCCCGCTCCTCATCGGCATGGACCTTGAGTGGGGGTTGGCCATGCGATTGGACAGCTCGATCCGCTATCCGAGGCAGATGACACTCGGCGCCCTGCGTGACGATGCGCTGATAACGGATATGGGCGTTGAGATCGCCCGGCAGATGAAGCGCTTGGGGGTGCATGTGAGCTTCAGTCCCGTGGTTGATGTGAACAACAATCCGGCCAACCCGGTCATCAATGACCGCAGCTTCGGTGAGGACCGCGAGCTGGTGGCGCGCAAGGGCATTGCCTATATGCGTGGCCTGCAGCAGGGTGGGGTCATCGCGACTGCCAAGCACTTCCCCGGTCACGGCGACACTGATACCGATTCCCACTACGGGCTGCCCCTGATCGCCCACAGCCGCACCCGGCTGGATTCCATGGAGCTTTATCCCTTCCAGCGTTTGGTGGACGAAGGGCTTTCCGCGATGATGGTGGGTCATCTCGAAGTACCTGCGCTCGATCCCGTCAAGGGGCAGCCGAGCACGTTGAGCCGTCCCATCGTGCAGGATCTGCTGGAGCGTGAGATCGGTTTTCGTGGGCTGGTGTTCACCGATGCATTGAACATGAAGGGGGTCGCCAATGCGGAGCGGCCTGGGGAGATCGAACTGCGCGCGCTGCGGGCCGGGAATGACATGATGCTTTTCCCGCAGGACCCCGTGAAGGCCATTGAACGCATCAAGCAGGCCGTGCAGAGCGGTGAGCTGGATCCCCTGGTGATCGATCACAAATGCCTCAAGGTCCTGCGTGCCAAGCAGTGGGCCGGGCTCCGTCAGCGCCACCCGGTGAACACGCCAGGGCTCCTGGACGACCTGAACAGTGAGCGCGCCAAGCTTCTGCGCCGCCGGCTCTACGGCGCCGCCATCACCGTACTCAACGATCGTTCCAACAGCCTTCCGTTCCAGCCGCTACAAGGGCATCGCATCGCATCGTTGGTGATCGGTGCCGATCAGGATAACGCCTTCCAGCGCCATCTGCAGCGATACGGCGACGTCACCACCTTCGCCTGCGGCAAGAGCCTGCGCCGTGATTCGCTCACCGCACTGCTCACCCAGCTGGAGCGGTTCGACCGGGTGATCGTGAGCGTGCACGGCACCTCGTACCGCGTCAACAAGGACTTCGGCATACCTGAGACTTCCATGGACATCGTGCGCGAAGTGGCTGCGCGCAAACCCACCACCTTCTGCCTCTTCGCCAATCCCTATCGGTTGGCGCGTGCCTCCGGGGCGCACTACCTGGCCACCGTGGTGGTGGCCTACGAAGAGACCGATGACACGCAGGACCTCGTGGCGCAGGTGCTCTTCGGTGCGCGCTCGGCCGATGGAATGCTGCCGATCACCGCCTCCTCGTTCTACCGCAAGGGTGATGGCCGGGAGGTGCAAGGGTGCGGACGAATGGGTTTCACCATGCCTGAGGAGCTCGGCATCGCGAGCCGCCAGTTCGCTGCCATGGACCGGATCGTGCTGGAGGGCATCGCCGCAAAAGCCTACCCTGGTGCGCAGGTGCTTGTGGCGGTGGATGGTCAGGTCATCATCGACAAAGCCTACGGTTCAACCACCCATGGGGGCAGCCGTGCGGTGCGCACCGATGACCTGTACGACCTGGCGTCGATCACGAAGGTGGCCAGCACCACGTTGGCGCTGATGAAGCTTGTGGACCAGGGGCAGGTGGATCTTGACAAGCAGCTTGGTCATTACCTGCCCGAGCTGGATGAACGCTACCCTTCGCATGCCCGCATGGGCCTGCGCGACATACTCACGCACCAGGCCGGCCTGAAGGCCTACGTACCCTTTCAGAACAGGATCCTGACGGACGGTCGATTCAAGCCGGGTGCGGTGAGCGATACCAGCAGTGGGACCCATGGAATTCGCATTGCTGAAGGCCTGTACCTGAACAACGCCTATCGCGACAGCCTCCTGACCTGGGTGTTGGAGACCCCGGTGGGTGCCAGGGGCACTTACCTCTACAGCGACATGGGCTACTACCTGTTGCAGGAGCTCATCGAGCGGCGGGTCGGAATGCCCTTGGACCGTTATGTGGAACTGGAGTTCTATGTTCCGCTTGGTGCCGCAACACTGGGGTATCGACCTTATGAGCGTTTTGCCAAGGACCGCATCGCACCCACTGAGAACGACCAGCTGTTCCGCAAGCGCCAGCTGCAGGGCGATGTACACGACCAGGGCGCTGCGCTGAAGGGTGGCGTGGCCGGTCATGCGGGTCTCTTCGGTAGTGCCACCGACCTTGCCAAGGTGATGCAGCTCCTGTTGAACAAAGGCACCTATGGTGGCAGGCGTTACCTGACCGAGGCTGTGGTTGGCGAGTTCACCAAATGCCAATTCTGCAAGCCTGATGGCAGCGGGAACAGGCGTGCGCTGGGCTGGGACCGTCCGGCCCAAGGCAATGGCGGTCCCACGTGCGACTGTGTCAGCTATGCGAGCTTCGGACACACCGGTTTCACGGGTACCATGGTGTGGGCCGATCCGGAGCAGGGCGTTGTGTACATCTTCCTGAGCAATCGCGTTCATCCCAATGCGACAGAGAATAAGCTGGCTAACATGGGCATCCGCACCAGGGTGCAGGAGGTGGTGCACGGAGCGGTTGCAAGCAGGAACACGACTTCCAAAGGCGATACCGGGTCACATCGCAAGCGCTAGTGCACTGCATGCACTTCACCCGATACCCGGCATTTCAGATAGCAGGTCTGGCGTCGTGCATGGGCCGGTGCCGGTACAGGAGTTCAATGACAGGGCGTTCCGCACTGCGGTGCAACGCGTGAACCGCATGTTCGGTCAATGCCGCATGGGAACAGTTCCAACCGAACGCTGTGGCGAACACGTTCAACCTGCTCAGAGCTTCAATTCCTTCATTTCCCCCTTGTCGGTGATCCACAGGTATTTGATGATGTCCTTCACCTCCTTCCCCTTGTCGGCCCAGGCCTCCGGCAACTGCACCTGCATGGTGAGGTTGTACGTGTATTGCACCGGCGGCTCGGTGATCTCCGCATGCAGCACGATGTCGAACTGGCCGTATGGGACCTTGTTGTAAAAGAGTGTGTTGCTCTGCCTGACATCGTTCACCACCTGGCCCTTGCGACGGCTGTTAAGGCTGGTCAGCGTGCGTGACTTGTAGTTGGTGTAGCGGTCCAGCGGGAAGTAGGCACCGTTCTTTTCGGCCGCCATCCGGTGACTTTCGCTCACCTTCAAGCCGAGCCTGCTGAAGTTGTCGAGCTTCTGCTGCAACAGTCTGGTGGCGAACATGCGCAGGGTGTCGTAGCAGGCGCTCTGGTCCTGTACGAAGAAGTCCACCTTCACCAGGTCATAGATCTCCTCCTTGGCTGCCGCGGTCACCAGGCGGTCAAGGATGCGGGCATCGGTGAAGCGGACGTGTATGTTCTTCTGGATCTCGAAGCCGGCCGGCACTTCCTGGTAGCTCTTGCTGAAGAGTTTGCGCGTGGTCTCCAGCTCATACACCGGCACGAAGCTGAGCATGTCGGGGAAGACATCCTTCTCCTTCACACCATGTTCCTTCATCCGCTGCGTGAATCCGTTGATGCGTGTGTTCATCAGGCTGTCGGCCTCTTCCGCGCTCTGCCCCAATTGGGTGATGTGGAAGATGGCGAGGTAGCTGTCCGCCTTCATGTTCATCATGGCGTTTACCTCGAGCACCAGCATGTTGCCCTGTACGGTTGCCTTCACAGGTTGTTCGGCCTGTTGGAAGTGGATGCGGCTGCTGCTTTCGTACATGAGGTTGCCCATGGCCTGAGGACGAGCGTTGAGAGCGATCGGCAGCGAGGCAATGACAGCAAGGGTGCGTGCGGTATGGTGCATGATGGTTCCGTTTCGTGAACGGTACACGCCGATGCGCGATGCGTTCATGAACCGTGTGAACGATCAGTCCTCGCGCGCAGGGGGCGGTGTCAAGCGGCGCGATCCGGCGTACAGGTCATAGCGAAGCATGCGGCAATCCAACGCACCGTTGAAGAGTTGGATCTTCGGCTTCGGTGTGAGGCGGATGCGCTTGGCGGCCTCGAGGTTGCTGGTGAGCACCCACGCGATCCAGCCGGTCCACCGGTGTTTCAACGTGTTGCCGATCATGGCGTACAGCGCATCGATGGCCTCCATATCGCTTGCCGTGCCGATGCCCTGCTCGTTCATTCGTTCGCCATAGGGCGGGTTCATGATCAGCATGCCCGGACCAGCAGGCGGCTCCATATCGGCGAAGTCGCCATGCCGCAGGGTGATGCTGTCCTCCAACTGTGCGGCAGCGATGGTATCCCGCGCCTTGGCCACCGTCACGCGGTTGATGTCATTGCCCAGGATCACCGGCCGGGCCTCGGTGATGCGACCTATCAAGGCGTTGCGCACGGTGGTGTACAGCGCCTCATCGAAGGTGGGCCAGCGCTCGAAGGCGAATTGTTTGCGGTAGATGCCCGGCGGGATGTTGGCCGCGATCATCGCCGCTTCCACCAGCAGCGTGCCCGAGCCGCACATCGGATCCACCAGCGGCATCCGACGGTCCCATCCGCTGAGCAGCACCATGCCGGCGGCGAGCACTTCGTTGAGCGGTGCGGCATTGGTGTCCTGCCGGTAGCCGCGCTCGTGCAAGGACCCGCCCGAGCTGTCGAGGGATACGGTGACGCGCTCGTGGATGATGTGGACGTGGATGCGCAGCACGGGATCGTTGAGGTCCACCGAGGGGCGGCGGCCGCTTTTCTCGCGGAAGCGGTCCACGATGGCATCCTTGCATTTCTGCGCAATGAACTGGCTGTGGTCGGTCCAGTGGGTGTTGAGCGTGGCCTTGATGGCGAAGGTGTCGTCCGGTCGGAGATGGTCCTGCCAACCGATGCGTTTGATGCCCATGTAGAGCTGCTCCGTATTGCGCGAATCGAAGCTGGCGATGGGCACCAGCACACGGATGGCGGTGCGCAGCGCGAGGTTGGCCTTGTAGAGGAAGCCTTCGTCGCCGGTGAAGCTGACGGCGCGGTTGTGCCGTTCGGTGTTGCGCGCACCCAGGCGCACCAGTTCAGCACGCAAAACCTCCTCCAACCCGAAGAGGGTCTGGGCGATCATGCGGAAGGAGCGCTGTTCCAAGGTGGCGCGAAGTTCGGGACTTGGTGCGCTCAGCTCAGCAGTGCCAATGCAGTTATGAGCGCAATGGTCAACAGGTTCACACGGTCGTTGGTCATCCATGCCAGACCAAGTTGCCTCGTTGGTGCTTTGCCTTGTTGGTCGCGCCAAGTGCCTTCCGCTGCCCTGTAACGCACCTGCAACCACGCGCCCAGCAGGCTGTCCAGCAACATGCCGGCCACGCCCCACGCCGCGATCTGCGCCTGGTAGGAAGGGGGGGTGCGGAGGAGCGCACCCGCTGCAAGGGATAGTACTATGGCACCCGCCACCGCACCCATTGTGCCCGCGAGGCTGATGCCGCCGGAAAGCCCTGGTGGAACGATGCGACCGGTGCGGAGATCCAGCGTACGCCCGCGCACCGCCATGCCGATCTCACTCGCCCAGGTATCTGCCGTGGCGACGGCCATGCTCACGATCATTCCCAGGTGCGCCAGCTCGCCCGGAAGCAGCAGCGCCGCCGCGAGGTAGACACCGCCGTTGCTCCAAACCTGCTCGGCGTCACGCGGACGTCCATGCTTCGCATCGCTGGTGCTTGTATTGCGCCCCAGCTTGCTGAGCAGGGTACTGCCAGCGAAGAACACGAGGAGGGGAGTGATCCACTTCGGTCCTTGTGTCCATACCACTGTGCATCCAAGGAGGGCCGCACTGACCGCACCGCCCAACGTAAGCCAGCCTTTGTACACACTCAGCCACACGAAGATGACCGCCACAGCGGCCGCGATCCATGCCGCACCCAGCTGTTGGTGTGCTTCCCCGTAGACCAGGGAGACCATTAGCGATGCTGCACCAGCGGGGATCCACACGTTGTCCCAACCTGCAGACCCGAGCGCTTCGGCAGTGGCGAGGAGCACGCTCAACAGCAATACCGCAGCAAGCATGTTGGTCAAGGGCCAGGCGTTGAGGGGCGAGGGCCACAGTACCAGGATGGCCGAGGTGACGAGGATGAAAGCAGCGCTGCCGGCCAGGCTCTTGCGGTCGCTGGTGAGGTGGTAAGCGGGACTATACAAGAGAATGCCGAATACGGCTGCTGCTGCGTCGCTCAGCGCCAGGATGAGCATGGGCACGGTGATGAGCCACCGCTGGTCATGGGTGGGGAAGAGCCAGAGCAGCACGAGGTAGGGCAGGGGGAAAAGGGCGATGCCCCAGCCGGGTCGACCGCTCGATTCGCGGAAGAACCGCCCACTGCCCACAACGATGATCAGCAGCACTTCTACCACGAGCACCACGATCGCCAGCGTGGTAATGTCCTCCAGTAGCATGGGCGCGAGAGCGCAGGTTCCCACGCCCCCCACGTGCAACACCTTTCGGCTCAGCCACTGCGGCCAGCGCGCCGTGCGGTCGAGTCGGTCCATTGCCAGGGTGAGCAAGGCCACAGCCCCGCCAAGAATGGCGAGAACGGTCGTATCGTTGTACATCGGAACGCCGAAGTAACGCAACCCATGGCCCATTGGATCGAACTCGAGGATCTGCCCGGCTTTCCTCCACTGCTCCGCCGTATGCAGGTGGAGTTCATTGGCTGGCTGGTGGAGCGCTTCAAGGTTTACCGCCCGATGGCGCCGCTCATCGCTTCAGCCCTGCAGCACGTGCGAAGCGATCACCTCACGGACCTTGGTTCGGGTCAGGGCGGACCGATCCGCTACCTCGCCAAGCAAGCGGCCCTTGATTCGGTCCGCTTCACGCTCACCGATCGCTATCCTTCGCCCGGTGCCGACCTGCCGCAGCACGTGCGCTGGCATCCGGCGGCGCTTGATGCCCTTGCCGCCCGCCTGCCGGGTGAAGGCCCGGTGAGCTTGTTCAACACGTTCCATCACTTCACACCAGACCAGCAGGTCACACTTGTTCGCCAGCAGGCGCATCGAGGGGTGTTGGTGCATGAAGTACTGCAGCCGAACCTCCTGGTGTTTTTGAAGATCTTGTTCACCACCACGGTAGGGCAGGTGTTGTTGGCGCCCTTCGTGCGACCGTTCCGTTGGGAGCGGCTGTTCTTCACCTATGTGCTACCGGTGAATCTGGTCACCATTCCGTGGGATGGCCTGGTGAGTGTGCTTCGAACCGATCGTCCGGCAGTGCTGCTGGCGCGGGTGCAGGAGGCGGCCGGACCATCGTTCGTGGTGCGTGGTGGTATGGTCGGTCCGTGGTGGGCGCCGGTCACATGGGTACATTGCCTGCCTGTTCGCCCATGATACGTGCGCTCATCACCTTCTGGCAATTCACCCGGCCGCACACCATCATCGGCAGTGCGCTCAGTGTAACGGCACTCTATGTGCTTGTGCTGGCGCGTCCGGATGCGGTGCCTGATCATTTCGGCGTGTGGTTGCCCAGCCTGATCTCGGCACTGGCCTGTAATGTGTTCATCACCGGCCTCAACCAATGGAGCGATGTGGAGGTTGACCGCATCAATAAGCCGTGGCTACCCATTCCGGCAGGTCGCTTGTCGCGGGCCGGAGCATTGCGGATCGTGCTGGTGTGCCTGGTATTGGCCTTGGTGGTCGCCGCCCTGTTATCCTGGTCGTTCTTCGGGTTGATCGCGTTGATCAGCTTCCTGGGCTGGGCCTATTCCATGCCGCCGATCCAGCTGAAGCGTCACCACTTCGGTGCAGCACTGGTGATCACGGTGGTGCGCGGCATATTGGTGAACCTCGGCTTCTATAGTCATTACCGCGCGATGCTTTCCGTTGGTCCTGGCTTCGATCCGGTGATCGGACCGCTCACGGCTTTCGTGGCCTTGTTCAGCATCGGTATCGCATGGTTCAAGGACATCCCGGACACCCGTGGTGATGCGGAGTTCCGCTTTGGTACGCTGGCGGTACGCATGGGGCGATCCACGGCGCTGTTGCTCGGTGCGGTGGTCGTCGGCTTCGCCTATCTCTCCGTGCTGATTCCCGCGTGGATCGGTCTGCTGCCCCATGCGCCCCGGTACACCTTGGCATTCGGCATTCCGTTGGCGGTGTTCGTGCTGTCGGCGGTACTGTTGGATGTGGACGAGGATGCCCAGGTGAAGCGCTTCTACCTGTTCTTCTGGGGGCTGTTCTTTCTGGCGTATGTGCTGTATCCGATGGGGTTGTGGTAAAGGCTTGACGCGTCGCGAGATGTGTTCCAAGGTGACGCAGGGATCCATGAGCGATCCCGCTCGACGACCGTATGCTCCCCTTCTGTTGGTCGTTCCTTCCGCAGCTGATGGTGCTGGCGAACGCAGCTGCCCAGGGTCCGTTATTCACCCCCGCGGCGGCACCTGTCGTGTGGGTAGCAGCCACTTTGGACACACATTGCGCCACGCACGGTCCAGCAAATGACGCAGTGTACGCTCACTCACCACGTTCAGGTGCACGTTCGTCCAACCATGCCGCCCCCATTTGTTGGGCACCGGTGAGATGGTGTCGGGCTGTTCGGCGCACCATTCTGCCTGCTGCTCGGGAGTCAACTTGATCACCACCCGGTCCTCCATCACCCACCAGGTGCAAAAGATCCTCTTCTTCACACTGAAGGCGGGCCGCCCGAAGTGCTCCTGTTCCAGTGCACCCGGTAGTTCCAGCGCGAGCGGCCTTACCAACTGTGCGTTCATTCCGGTCCGTTTCAGGGAGCTTTGATCAGCCGCTTGCTGACCTTCCAGCCGAGGATCGCCATCGGCATGTATGCGAACAACAGGTCTACAGCGATGAACCAGGAGGGAGCGGGTATCATGAATGCTGCGGCAATGCCACCGAGCAGATGTACGAAGCCGACCACCAGGGCCATGGCGCGATGGCTATTGGCTGCAAGCAAGCTGGCCAGCAGCGCGCCCAATAGTGAGGGTATGCTGTGCGCCAGGAAGGGCGCTGCATAGTGTTCCGGACCTAGGAGCACATACGTGTCAGGGGCGTTGGGTATGAAGCCATCGGGCGTTCCGATCGATCGCATCAGGATACCGAGCAGAAGGCTGTTCAATGACATGCAGAGCACTACGCCGGCCATCACAGCCAGGATGTTGCGGAGGATGGGGTTCATGTTCAGGTAGGTGTGCGAAGGTTGTTCAGCGCCGCGGACCGATCCACACCACGCGGTCGTCCTCGATACGCACCAGTCGCTGCTTGTACAGGTTGCCGATGGCCTGTTTGAAGGCCTTCTTGCTCATGCCGAAGGCATCGAGGATATCCTCAGGCGCGCTTCGGTCAGAGAAGGGAATGAAGCCCTGCCGACGCAGCCGCTCCTCCAACCGGCCGCTATGGTCCACCACCGCGCTGCGGTAGCCGATGGGCTGCAGGACGATGTCGATCTTGTTGTCGGGCCGGATGCGGCGCACCCAGCCTTCAACGCGATCGCCCACATCCACCGGTCGGAACACATCGCTGGCATGCACCAGCCCCTGGTGCCGGTCGTTGACGATCACGGACAGTCCCAGCGGACTGCGCGCGAACACCAGCAGATCCACCTTGTCGCCCTCGTCCACACGAAGTACGCGGTTGTCCAAGTGCTCCTCCACGCGACTGGTTCCAACCAGCGCCCCCGAGATGCGGTCGGCCACCACCGTCACCGTGTACCATCTGCCGCTCTCCAAAGGGGCGTGCTGCTCGGCTTCCGGGATGCGTAGCAGCGGCTCCACGCCTTGGTCCACCAACGCATCGGCGCCATCAAAGTCAACCACACGCAACCGGGCGAAACGCCCGACAGCCACCTTGGGAAGACGTGTGGTGGCCGTCCAGCCGCCGTCAGCATCACGCTCCACATACACCCGTATCCGTCGGTCGCCCACATCACCGTGGCGCGCCTCCATCAGCGGTATCACCACATGTTCTTCATCGTTCCCCAGCAACAGTCCTTCAGGCTTGCGCCGCAGGATCGGAAGATCGAGGATGTGGCCGTGCATGATCATCGGTGCCAAGGTAGCCCAAGGCCACCGTCCGGTCGATCGGAGCGAGGGCGGTTCAACCCCAATGCCCGCCGAGGTCCGGTGTAGCCAACCAAGCCAGGCCTGTTGCCAGCAGGAGCATGAGGACAAGTGCGAGGTGAACCATCCGCCAGGTTCGCCAGAACGCTGACCATGGAAGCTTACGACTCGAACACCAGTAGAGCGGATAGGCCAGCTGGGCGAAGAGCAGATGGAACTCAGGCTGTCCCTCCGCATCGTGCCACCAGCGTAGGAAGACGCCATTGGGAGGATATCCGTGCCCAACATGGTCCAATACCCACCAGAGCCGGAAGCCAACGACCAAGGCGACCGTGAACAGCAGTTGCAGTGTACGGTGAACATGGACCATGGGTCGACGAACGTGAAGTGTGCAGAGATGTTGTGTCGGCTTCCGCCAAACAGGCACTACTCCTCCCGCCATCGTGGTCCGAAGAGGTGCTGGCAGTGGTCGGTTTGCACCTCCGGCAGCACCGGTACATTCGCCACCGACATGCCTGATACCAACCCTTGCCCCGAATGCCGCTCCACCATCACGTACCCGACCGGTACTTCGTGGATGTGCGGCGAATGTGGTCACGAATGGAACCCGGAGGAGATCGCGGCCGCAAACGCTGGTCCGATGATCAAGGATGCCAATGGCAACGTGTTGCACGACGGGGATGATGTGATCGTGATCAAGGACCTGCCTGTGAAAGGTGCTCCCAAGGCGATCAAGGCAGGCACCAAGGTGCGCGGTATCCGACTCACCGATGGCGATCA
>JBIJDX010000204.1:0-4960 GCA_044343855.1 Flavobacteriales bacterium | reverse complement strand
CGCCATTATCGAAGCGGCGGCCGAGAAGGGCCTGAGGACGGTGGTTGAGTACGGCGAGGCCGCGTTCTACGGTCCGAAGCTCGACTTCATGGTGAAGGACGCGTTGGGCCGCAAGTGGCAGCTGGGTACCATCCAGGTGGACTACAACCTGCCCGAGCGCTTCGAGCTGGAATACGTGGGCAGCGACAACCTGAAGCACCGGCCCGTGATGATCCACCGGGCCCCCTTCGGCAGCCTGGAGCGCTTCGTGGCGGTGCTCATCGAACATACGGCCGGCAGGTTCCCACTGTGGCTCACGCCGGAGCAGGCCATCCTGTTGCCGATAAGCGACAAGTTCGTGGAGGCCTGCCACCAGGTGTCCGATGTGTTGAAAAGTTCCGATATTCGCGCCTCCGTTGACGAGCGGAACGAAAAGATCGGCCGCAAGATCCGCGATGCGGAACTGGCCAAGCTGCCGTTCATGCTCATCATCGGGGAAAAGGAAGCCGCTGATGGCACCGTATCCGTGCGGGAACATGGCCAGGGAGATCTGGGCACCATGACACCGCAAGCCTTCGCCGAACTGGTGAGGACGCGGATCTCGGAGCAGTTCAGCGGATAGTGAACGCAGTGGCAACCAAAACCAACTAAGTGGCAGGTCCTCCCTTCAATCGTCCCCCAGGTCCCCGTCCTCCCGGAGGAGGCGGCGGTCGTCGCCCCATGCGGGGCCGTGTGATCAAGGAGGATCCGCACCGGATCAACAACCGCATCTACGGGGTCAACGAAGTACGTGTGGTGGGCGAAGGCATCGAGGCGGGTGTTTACCCCTTCAGCGTAGCCCTGCGCATGGCGGAGGACCAGGGCATGGACCTGGTCGAGATAAGCCCGACGGCGGTCCCACCCGTGTGCCGCATCGTTGACTACAAGAAGTTCCTGTACGACCTCAAGAAGAAGCAGAAGGAGATCAAGGCCAAGCAGACCACGGCGGAGATCAAGGAGATCCGCTTCGGGCCCAACACGGACGAGCACGATGTGAACTTCAAGCTGAAGCACGCACGCGCCTTCCTGGACGAGGGTCACAAGGTGAAGGCCTTCGTGTTCTTCCGCGGCCGCACCATCGTGTTCAAGGAACGCGGTGAGATCCTGCTGCTGAAGTTCGCTCAGGACCTGGAGGATATGGCCGTGGTGGAGAGCATGCCCAAGCTGGAAGGCAAGCGCATGATCATGTACCTGGTCCCCAAGAAGAAGAACAAGTAACCCCGGGAGCTTCAAGCCCCCACCCTGTAAGACCAACACGCAGAGCGGCCATGCCCAAGATGAAGACCAAGTCCGGAGCCAAGAAGCGGTTCAAGCTGACCGGCACCGGCGAGATCAAGCACAAACACGCGTTCAAGCGCCACATCCTCACCAAGAAGGAGACCAAGCGCAAGCGCGCACTGACCAAGATGGCGCTGGTACACCCCAGCGACAAGAAGAACGTGCTCGACCTCCTGAAGTAAGCAACCCCAACCGCACCGGGTCCCAATAGGTAGCGTTAACCAGGACGTGCAGCACCAAAGAGTCCATCGGAAGGTGGCCCGCTCACGCCCAAAAACCACAAGTGGAACATGCCACGCAGTCAGAACAAGGTAGCAAGCAAGGCCAAGAGGAAGAAGATCCTCGACATGGCCAAAGGCAACTTCGGTCGCCGGAAGAACGTGTTCACCGTTGCCAAGAACACGGTGGAGAAAGGCCTGCAGCACGCCTACGACGGGCGCAAGCTCAAGAAGCGCGAATTCCGCGGACTGTGGATCCAGCGCATCAATGCCGCGTGCCGCCTCAACGGCACCAGTTACAGCGTGTTCATGGCCGGCCTCAAGAAGGCCGACATCGCACTGGACCGCAAGGCACTGGCGGAGATCGCCTACGCCGACGCAGCAGCGTTCACGGCCATCGTGAACAAGACCAAATGAACCAGGCCTGTGCCTGACCGTGAAGGGGATCACATCCGTGGTCCCCTTCTGCTTTGGCAGGTGTCGGGTCCGTGGCCGGTCCTCACTTTTCCGGCACACATCGCCTACCCGGGGCGTCGCTTGCACGGCATCGGCGCTGCAGGACCTTGGTTGTTCACCCCTGTCGCGCTGCCATCCGGCGGGAACCGCGCTCCCTTCATCCGTACCTTCGCACAATGGGTAGTTCCGTCATTCGCCTGGTAGTTGCAGCGCTGCCGCTTCCCCTCCTCGCCCAACCTCCTGTCGGCTACTACGAACCGGCTTCCGGGCAGTATGGCGAGGCACTCCGGGTTGCCCTGCATGGCATCATAAATGACCATGCCGTGCTTGCCAACAGCCAGCTCTGGGGGGCCTTCCAGTCCTGCGATGCAAGGCCCGATGGCACCGTGTGGGACATGTATTCGGACATTCCCGGCGGCACGCCGGCCTACATCTACCAGTTCGGTACCGACCAGTGCGGCACCTACGATGGGGAAGGCGATTGCTTCAACCGGGAGCACAGCTTCCCGCAGAGCTGGTTCAATAGTTCGATGCCCGCCAGCACCGACCTGTTCCACCTGTACCCCACCGATGCCTGGGCCAACCAGAAACGCGGCAACAATGCCTACGGTGAAGTGGGCTCCACCACCTGGGTGGGCAGCAATGGCAGCAAGCTGGGCAACTGCGTATATCCGGCCTGCAGCGGTGTCGTGTTCGAGCCCATCCATGCCTACAAGGGCGACCTTGCGCGGAGCTACTTCTACATGCTGGTGCGGTACCTGCCCGAGCTGGGCAGCTGGTCAAGCCCGATGATGTCCGGCGGCGAACTGCTGCCCTGGGCGGAGAACATGCTGCTGGAATGGCACGCGGCGGACCCCGTGAGCCCCAAGGAGGTGGCGCGCAACAACGCGGTCTACGCCATCCAGGGCAACCGGAACCCCTTCATCGATCAGCCCGAATGGGCCTCCTCCATCTGGGGACCTGCCGCATCCGTGGAGGAGGTCGGGGGGCGTACGCTCAGCGCCTGGGCCCGCAACGGGGATGTGATGCTGCAAGGCCTTGAGCCGGGTGATGCGTGCGAGGTGCGCGTACTGGACGGCATCGGGCGTGAGGTGGCCAGGCGATGGACGCATGGGGACGGCTCGCTGGGGACCCGGTTGGTTCCGGGCAATTACCTCGTTGTCCTGCAGCAGCAGGGTATCCGCATGGTTCAGCGTGTGGTGGTACCCTGAGCCGGGCACCGCGAAGGGCAACGGAATTGGTTGGTCGCGTACCTGGTGATACGTGCCAACAGAGCACCATGTGAACCCGTACCTGGAACGGGGCATGCGGACCGGCCCGTTGTGCTCATGATATTTGTCATCAGCGTAATTCACAATGTATATTAATTTGTAGTCCGGTTCCAACGGACCGGGTAACAGGTTCCATGACCATGGCGAACGGCGATACGATGACCTCCCCCACTTCCACCGCAGCGGAAGCGCAACGGCTTGCGGCCATCGATGAGTTCCAATTGTTCTCCATCACAGGTGATCCGCAGCTCGATAATGTTGTGAAGTTGGCGGCTTCAATCTGCGGTTGCCCCATCGCAATGGTCACCGTCGTGGGGGAGAAGGAACAACGGTTCATCGCCCGAACAGGCATTGACCGCACAGGTACCCCGCGGGAGGTCTCGTTCTGTCACCACGCCATCATGAGCGATGGGCTTTACGAGGTGCCCGATGCCACGGTCGCCGATCAGTTCAAGGAGAACCCCTTGGTCACCGGTGACCCACACATCAAATTCTATGCGGCCATCCCCATCGATATGGGAAACGACCTGCGTGTGGGCACCTTATGCGTACTCGACCACGAGCCGCACAAACTGAGCGAAGCACAAGCAGAGCAACTGGCCATACTGGGCCGTGTGGCCAAAGAGACATTACACCGCCGGAAAAAGCACCTTGAGCATGAACGTTCGCAACAGATACTGGAGGTGCTCAAGGAGGTGAATGAGGAATTCATCAATAACAAGGAGGGTACCCCGGTAATGTTCGATCGGATACTATCGAAGATGCTTGAGGTGAGCCGCAGTGAGTATGGCTTCATCGGAGAAGTGCTGATGCGGGATGGGGCGCGCTACCTGAAAACCCACGCGATCACGAACATCGCGTGGAACGAGGAGACACGGGCGTTCTATGACAAGCATGCGCCGCAGGGACTGGAGTTTACGAACCTGCGCTCCCTGTTCGGTCATACGCTGGTGACCGGTGAGCCGGTGATCGCGAACGACCCCGCTCATGATGATCGGCGCGGCGGCCTCCCTCCGGGGCATCCTGCCATGAACCACTACCTGGGTATCCCGATCAAGGATAAGCAGGGTGCGCTCATCGGAATGGCCGGCTTGGCGAACAAGGTCGGTGGTTACGCCCAGGAGGATATCACCTTCCTGAGCCCGATATTGTCCACCATCGCGACCATGATCATGGCCCTACGGGCAGAGCATGCCCGACATGCGTCCGAGGCACAGGCCCGCGATATCGCCGAACGCCTGAAACAGGCGCAGAAGGTGGCCCACATGGGTGCTTGGGAGTACCTGGTGGAAGGGCGGCGGTTGCGCTGGTCGGATGAGCTGTATGCCATCTATGAGCTCCCGAGAGCAGAGGAGTCCGAGCTGTTCGACCTGTTCTTGACCGTGGTACATCCAGATGATGCGGCCCAGGTAAGGTCGGCCAGTGAACTGGTCCTATCCGAGGGGCGCCCGGTGGATCTCGAATACCGGGTGCAGATGAAGGATGGCCGTGTGAAGACGTTGATGGCCTACCGCGTTCCCGTATTCGACGCTGACGGTGTGGTGATCGGCGTGCGTGGTACGGACCAGGACATAACGGATCGCCGCAGGAGCGAGACCATGCTGCTCCGCTATTTTGATGTTTCCAGCGAGTACCTCTGCATCATCGACGACAAAGGCCATTTGGCCAAGGCAGGCGGCACTCTTGCCAACGTGCTCGGACGTACCCCATCCACACTGG
>JBIJDX010000203.1:0-4984 GCA_044343855.1 Flavobacteriales bacterium | reverse complement strand
AGGATGGCGCTGGTGAAGGGTGAGCGTGTGACGCCTGTGAGGAAGGCGGTCATGCCTGCCAGCACCAGCAGGTTGAACTGGCCGCGGGTGGGGTTGAACCACTCGGCGATCCAGCCGCCCACCGCCGCGCCGCCGGCCAGTGAGGGGGCGAAGATGCCGCCCGCGCCACCCGCACTGAACGAGAAGAGCGGGCCCATCAGCCGAGCGCCCATGTTGGCGGCTGACGCATCCACCTCGTTGGCGAACAGGTAGCTTTGGAGCAACGCATTGCCGGACCCGATGGCCATGGGCCCCAACAGGTAGACGGTGCAGGCGAAGAGTAACGCGCAGGCGAGCGCGAATCCCGCCTGGCCGATCCAACCGGAGAACGAACGCCGCAGCCTGTCGAAGGCAAGGAGGATGCGGCAGAATACCGCGCCCGCTGCACCGCAAATGCCGGCGATGAAGAGTATCTTGTACATGAACGAGATCGTGGCGGGCTCAAGCTTGGGATAGCCCAGCATCAGGTACGGTCCCAGCAGTGACTGTGCGGTCATGCCGCTCAGGATCACAGCGGTGAGCACGGCCGTGCGGAACTGCGCCATGTGCGTCTTGGTGAGCTCCTCCACGGCGAAGACGATGCCGCCAAGGGGTGTGTTGAAGGCTGCACTGAGCCCGGCCGCACCACCGGTCACCATCATGATCTGGCGGTTCACGCGTGGCCAGACCGGGGGAAGCAGCTTGTGCACGGTGCGGTAGATGCTGCCGGCGATCTGCAGGGTGGGACCTTCGCGCCCGATGGCACCTCCCCCCACCACCATCGTAAGGCTGCTGGCGATCTTCACCAGGATGATGCGCACGTTAAGGAAGCGCCAGGAACGATCGTCCTTCTTCTCAGTGGCCACCTCGATGGCCGCCATCAACTGGGGGATGCCGCTGCCACCGGCCATGGGTGCGAGCCTTCGTACCAACCCCCACGCCACCAGGAAGCTTATCGGCGCGGTGAGGAAGATGAGCCGCCGGTCGTGGCTGAGGATGGCCAGGTTGGCATCCTCCATCAGGTGGAACAACTTGGCGTAACCCACGGCCACCAAGGCGGTCAGCACCGCCGAAACCTGGTAGGGCAGGGCCATGAGCACAAGGTCCCGGGCCCGGCTCTGCATCAGCGACAAGCGCAGTCGCTCCAGCTGACCGGAGAGGAAGGCCACCGCCTTGGCGGTGATGATGTCGTAGCGCGTACCGGCCATGCCCGGCCAAAAGTAGGCCGCGGGGTTGGGCTTGTTCCGCGGTGACCGGTGAAGTGATCAACAGCGGGGCGAAAGAACCCGGACCATCCTTACACGAGCATGCCCACGACCGTGGCGCTGAGCAGGCTGGCAAGGGTGCCGCCGAGCAGCGCCCGGAAACCGAACTCGCTGAGCCACGCCCGTTTGCCCGGTGCCAGCGAGCCGATGCCCCCGATCTGGATGCCGATGCTGGCGAAGTTGGCGAAGCCGCAGAGCATGTAGGTGGCCATCACGATGCTGCGCTGGTAGGCGAAGACCCCTTCGGTCTTCATGCGCGAGAGGCTTTCGTACCCCACGAACTCACTGGCGATTAGCTTCTGTCCCACCAGTTGTCCGGTGAGGGTGATGTCCTCCACCGCCACGCCGATGAGCCACATGAGCGGAGCGAACAGGTAGCCCAGCAGGAACTCCAGCGACAGGCCGCTGAAATTGCCGTTGGATACTGCCGCCACCCAGCCGTTGATGCCAAGCGCATCGCCCACTTTGAGGAAGGCATAGTTGAACATGGCGATGAAGGCGAAGAACACCAGCAGCATGGCGCCCACATTGGCCGCGAGCTTCAGGCCTTCGGTGGTGCCGTTGCTCATGGCATCCAGGAAGTTGCTGCCCACCTGCTCCATGCTCACCTCCAGCTTCTGCTCGACAGGTTCGGTCTGGGGGAACAGGATCTTGGCAATGACCACCGCGCCGGGAGCGGCCATCACACTGGCGGTGAGCAGGTGTTTGGCGAAGAAGAGGCGCTGCACGGGATCATCGCCGCCCAGAAAGCCTACGTAAGCAGCGAGCACACCGCCCGCCACGGTGGCCATGCCGGCGGTCATCACCAGGAAGATCTCCGAGCGGTTCATCTTGTCCAGGTAGGCCTTCACCATCAGCGGTGCCTCGGTCTGCCCCAGGAAGATGTTGCCGGCCGTGCTGAGGCTCTCGGCACCACTGAGGCGCATGGTACGATTGAGGGCCCAGGCCAGGGCGTACACCACCTTCTGGATGATGCCGAGGTAGAAGAGCACACTGGTGAGGGCGCTGAAGAAGATGATCGTGGGCAGGATCTGCAGGGCGAAGATGAAGCCTGCGCTCTTTGCGTCCATCAGGTCGCGGAACAGGAATTCGCTGCCGATGCGGGTGAATTCGAGCACCTTCACGAACAGCTTGCCCACGAACTCGAAGGCGTATTGCACGGGAGGAACGTAGAGGATGAGCAGGGCGAGGGCCAGTTGGAACGCCAGCCCGATGCCAACCACCTTCCAGTCCACCTCGCGGCGCTTTGCGCTGAACGCCCATGCGATGCCGATGAGCACGGCCATTCCCAGCACGCCACGGAGCAGGCTGGTGGCGGAGGGCCCGGTCAGGGTTGCCGGGCCGCTCTCCGCCATGGCGGCCATGGGGATGAAAAGGGCCATGAGGGAAGCAGTGCGCGGTAGGCTGCTGTGCATGTGCGAATGGGTCGGTCCGGCGAAGATGGCGGAATGGATGCTTCTTCGCAACCCGGGAGGACTCAATTGCTGTCTTCGCGACGCTTGATCTCGTCACGGATCTTCGAGGCACGCTCATAGTCCTCGTCCTGGAGCGCTTCGTTCAGCTGCTCCTGAAGGTCCTCCAAGGAGGTCGGCCGTTTCTCCCTGCGCTCATCGCCCTTGTCCTCGTCGCCCTTCTCCTCGTCGCCTTCCTCCACCTTCAAACCCGCTGCGCTGAGAATGAACTCGTAGGTGAACACCGGGCAGTCGAAACGCAGCGCAAGGGCGATGGCGTCGCTGCTCCGCGCATCGATCTCAACCTCCATGCCGTTCTGTTCCACCACCAGCTTGGCGTGGAAGATGCCCTCCACCAGGTCGTTGATGATGACCTCCTTGACAGAGAAACCGAGGGTGTCGGCCACATGCTTGAACAGGTCGTGGGTGAGCGGTCGCGCTGGCTTGATGTTCTCCACCTGTATGGCGATGGCCTGGGCCTCGACCCCGCCGATGATGATGGGCAGGCGCCTGTCACCATCCAGCTCTGTCAGTATCAGGGCATAGGCACCAGCGTGGGTGTGGCTGTAGGTGATGCGCAGGAAACGCAATTCGACTTTCTCCATGCAACCTGTGGACTGGCCGTGAAGATAGGGGTTGGCGGTCAGTTGGGTGTTGGGGTAGTTGGGAGTTGGAATAGTTGGGGCTGTACTGTTGGGGAGTTGATGGAGCTGTGGGTTGGGAACGCTCTACCCCACCAACTCACAACCAAGTTCAACACTCGACTCCCGACCTTCTCCAACCCCCAACACAGCCTACCGCTCCGCGTTCAGCTTCTTCGCCGCATCGATCAGCTTGGGAAGCACCTCGAAGGCATCGCCCACGATGCCATAGTCCGCCGCCTTGAAGAAGGGCGCCTCGGGGTCCTTGTTGATCACGCAGATCACCTTGCTCTGGTTCACACCGGCAAGGTGCTGGATCGCTCCGCTGATGCCTATGGCGATGTACAGGTTGGGACGGATGGCCACACCGGTCTGCCCCACGTGCTCATGGTGCGGACGCCAATGCATGTCGGCCACCGGACGGCTGCAGGCGGTGGCTGCACCCAGCAGGGTGGCCAGCTCCTCCACGGGCGCCCAATGTTCGGGGCCCTTCATGCCGCGACCGGCGCTCACCACCAGTTCGGCCTCGGGCAGGGGAATGCCGCTTCCGGCCTTGCGCACCTCCTTCACGGTGATGCGCGCAGTGCCGAGGTCGCCATGGTATTCCTCCACCACTGCCGTGCCGCCGTTGTTGGCAATGGCCACGCTGTTCGGCATCAGGCTCAGCACCTTCAGGGCGCTGGTCACCTGCACATGGGCGCGGGCTTTGCCGCTGAACACATTGCGCCGGAACAGGCCTCCTTCCGGCAGCCCGGTGACACCGGCCACGTGACCGGCCTTCAGGCGCGCAGCCACCCGGGGCGCCACCGCCTTTCCGGTGGTGTCGCCCACGCACACGATGGTGGTGGCGTTCTCCCTGGCCGCCACATCGGCCACCAGACGGGTCAATTGCTGGCTGTCCAGGGTGCTCACGTTACGGGCCACGATCACCTTGCCTGCACCTTGGGCCCCGAGGCTTTCCAGTCCCTGTGCGGGTCCGAAGGTGATGGCGGTGACCGGACCACCGGCAAGTTGGCTGGCAAAGGTCACGGCCTCCTGAGCGGCCTTGGGAAGCTTTTCGCCGCGGGTGTCGATGAATACGATGGTGCTCATTTCAATGGCAGGTTGGGTGTTGTTCCTTCACTACGCCCGGAATGGGTGGTTGGGTGTCTCAGGTCGGCGGGTCGCACATCGGTGGAGGTCAACCCCCCACCTCCATCACACCCCGACATTCCACCTTAAATGACTTTTGCTTCAGTATGCAACAGCTCGATCAACGTGCCGGCCTCTTCGGCGGGGATCATGCGCACCCCACCCTTGGCGGGCGGCAGTTCGAACTTCACCGTGCGGGCCACCTCGCTCACCGGGGTGGCGGGCACCACGACCAGGGGCTTGGTGCGGGCGGCCATGATGCCGCGCATGTTGGGGATGCGCTGTTCGGCCATGCCCTTGGCGGCACCGAGCACCACCGGCAGGCTCACCTCCAGCACTTCCACGCCGCCTGGTACATCGCGCTCCACGGTGGCGGTGGTGCCGCTCACATCCAATTTGCTGGCCAGCGGCACGTATGGCATGTCGAGCAGCTCGGCCACCATGGCACCCACCTGGCCCCCATTGTGATCGATCGTCT
>JBIJDX010000202.1:0-5005 GCA_044343855.1 Flavobacteriales bacterium | reverse complement strand
ACATAGATCGGATCAATACACTCACCGCCGATTCGCTGCGTGACCTGTACAGGGAGACCCTGAACAACGGCTCCTTCTCAGGAAAGGGCGGCGGCGGATTGGGTATCCTGGACATCGCGCGGAAGAGCGGTGTGGAGTTGGAGTACGGCTTCGTCCCCTATAACGAGGGCAGCACCTTCTTCAGCCTCAACGTGAACGTGAACACATAGCAACAGCGAACATGCCATCCATGACCCTGGAGGGGACGACGAAGACCCCGCACGTGAACTTTGACGATGAGACCGGTCGGTTGGAGATCCGCGGACGCGCCATTCCGGAGAATTCGATCGAATTCTTCAAACCGTTGATCGACTGGGTGGACCGCTATGGCCGATCACCACAGGCCCGCACCGCGCTGCATGTGCAATTGGAGTATTTCAACACGAGCTCATCCAAGTGCATCCTGGACCTGTTCAAGAAGCTGGAAGGCCTGCGGGCGGCCGGCAACGACGTTGCCGTGCTGTGGCATTACGAGCAGGACGACGAGGACATGCTGGAGGCTGGCGAGGACTATGCGGGCATCATCAATGTCCCCTTCAAGATGATCCAGGTGGAGGAACCGGGTGGTCGCAGTTGACGCCAAGCCTGGCGTAAGACAGACGCATGGTCGCGCCATGAGCGCCATTCCGTCCCCCTTCACCAATGGTCCGATCGTCGGTGACTCCGGCACACCGACCTGTCATTGGCGCACTCCGTGGCCAGGCATCAGGCGCATCAGGCGGGGGAACAGGTCTGCGTACAAGGCCAGCGCCAACAGCATGGACATGGTCCAAAGCACGAGCATGTTCGCCCAAATGGTGGGGATCAGCGCACCCATGAACCATTTCTCCGGCGCGTAGAAATGCGCATCCAACAGGCCCCCCTTCTCTGCCGGGCGGTAGATCGGGTCGCTCTTCTGGACCAGGCGGCCTTCGGATGCCACGATCACGTTCACATCATTCCTGTTGGTGACGATCTCCGCGAGGCTCTCATTGCGATAGGTGTCCAGCAGGGCGAAGTACTTCCTACGCCCATCTTCCGTGGCCGTGAGACCGGCAATGAACGCATCCTTGTCACGCTCCGCCTTGCGATAGGTCGCGCGGTAGTGGTTCACCAGCAGGTCCAGACAGTCCTCCACCTCCTGCAGCACCTGTTCGTTCACCGATCCGGGAACCAGCAGGTCCACGGCCGGACACGCAAGCCCACGCAGCCTTGCCAGTTCACGCCGCAGTTCCCCCTGCACCAGGGCAAGGTGGTAGGGCACATCGGCAACGGTGCGGTCCGCAAGGCCTGAGCGCACCTCCGAAAGCGAGTTCCGCAGTTCACGCACCCACAGGTCCTTGCGCCAGTTGGCCTGTTTCATGCGCTGGTCGTGCTCGTACACCAGCACTTCATAACTGTTCTCCTTGAACTGGGTCACTGCAAGGCCCTCATAGGCCCACCGTGATGCCATGATGTTCCCGATCCAAGGAACACTGCTTTCCGAGGCGAACCAGGGATGGAGCTTGTCGAACTTGACGATGACCCCGCTGAAAAGCAGCTGGGGGATGATGAGCACGGGGATCATGATATAGATGACCTTGGCGCTGTTGAAGCTTGCACTCACGTTCAAGCCAAGCACATTGGCCATCGCCGCCGTGCTGAACAGCAGCAGCCAGTGCTCAAGGAAGAGTCCACGGATGTCAAGGATGGCACTGCCCACCAGTACGAAAAGGAGGGTCTGGACGGCGGAAATGATGAAGAGGATGGAGATCTTGCTCAGCAGGTAACTGGCCCTGCTGAGGTCCAGGAACTTCTCGCGCTGCCTGATGGCACGGTCGCGGATGATCTCCTCGGCACTTACGGTCAGCCCCAGGAAGAGGGCAACGATCACGGCGATGAAGAGGTACTGGGGCAGGTTGTCGTTCTCCCTGAAGACGTAGCTGTCCGCGGCACCATGGGCGGTGCGGTGGAACTTCAGGAAGAAGGCCATCACGAACGCCAGTACGGGCGCCTCCAGCAGGTTGATGAGCACGTATTGCCGGTTGGCAAGCTTGCTCAGGAGGTCGCGCCTGAAATAGACCGTGAACTGTTTGAACCTGTCGGGTATCGCGAAGGTCGACCGGGGCACGCTGCGTTCATCGGGCACCTCCCTGACCGCTCCGGCGGAACGCGCCTTGAACACCTCGTTCCATGCCTCCGGACTGATGCGTCGCTGGTCGGTCTCGTTGCCGTATTCATCCACGATCTTCGCCTCGAGGATGGTGAAGATCTGTTCGGGGTTCACGTTGCCGCAGGCCGCACACTGGCCCACCTCACTGTTCACCTGACCGGTCACACGCTTGAAGAACACCACCGCGTCCACCGGGTCGCCATAGTAGACCGGGTGTCCCTCCTGGTCCATGAGCAGCAGGCGATCGAACAGCTTGAAGATGTCCGAGCTGGGCTGATGGATGACGACGAACACGAGCCTGCCCTTGAGCGCAAGTTCCTTCAGCAGGTCCATGATGTTCTCACTGTCCCTTGAACTGAGGCCGCTTGTTGGCTCATCGACGAACAGGACACTGGGCTCACGGATCAGTTCCAGCGCGATGTTCAAGCGCTTTCGCTGGCCCCCGCTGATGGTCTTGTCGAGGGGGCTTCCGACCTTCAGGTCCCGGGTCTCATGCAATCCCAGGCTCTGGAGGGTGCGCATGACACGTTCGGCAACCTGTTCATCCGTGAGGTCGCCGAAGGAGAGTTTGGCGTTGTAATAGAGGTTCTGGTACACCGTCAATTCCTCGATCAGCAGGTCGTCCTGGCTCACATGGCCGATGACCCCGCGGATGCGGTCGCGCTCGGCATGCACATCAATGCCATTGATGGTCACACGGCCCCTGGCCGGCCTGAGGTTGCCGTTCAGCACGTTCAGCAGGGTGCTCTTGCCGCTGCCACTGCCCCCCATGATGCCGATGAGCTTGCCGGCTGATTCGGCCACGCTCAGTTCATGGAGACCGGTTCGCCCATTGGGGAAGGTGTACTCGATATGCTCCGCCTTGAACACGATGCGGGGCCGCTCACTTCTGGCCATGAAGGCCCCGAGAATGTCACTGTAGTAGATGGGGGCGCCCGAAGGAGGACGCACGCTGCTTCCATTGCTCAGCACATAATGGCTTCCCGGTGCGATCCGCTGCCCGTTCAGCAGCACTTCGGCGGTGCCATTGTACCGCATGACATGGAGGTTCACCGAGGGCACATGGAGCACACGGATGGCACCATCCATGGCATGTGCGTGCAGGTGCCTTGCGTGCTGCAGGGGTGGCTGCACGGCTGCATCGATGTACAGGAGGTGCTCCGCATCCTCGCGCTCGTTCGTTCGCGCCTCCACGAACGTGCGACAGCGCCGGAACTCGTCCTTGCCGATGTTGAAGGTGTCCGCAACGATGCTCACGAACTCATTCTCCTGCTCGGTGACCTCCCCGTTGGCTGCAATGAACTCCAGCAGATGCACCAGCACAACGAACTTCTGGCGCTGGTTGAGCTCGGCATTCACCTGCGTGCAGATCTTCAGGACCTTCACCGAGTTGAGCGATGTACGCTTCCGGCTCCTTGTGCTCACCCCCCCACTGGCGTGAAAGGCCTGTACGAAGGCCTGGTAGCGTGCCATGTGAGCCATGGCCACCTCCGGACTGAACTGTTTCCGCAGGAACCGCTCGAGCGGCAGTGCGTTCTCAGGCCGCACACCCTCCCCCACCGGATCGCCCTTGGCGATGATGGCAAAGAGTTGTAATAAAGCCTTGAGTATCTTTTCGCTCATCCTGCACCCTTCCCTCCCATGGCGGAAAAAGAAAGCGCCCCTCTATACGCGAGGGGCGCCCGAAGGTTGCGCTATGACAGGTTCATTTCCTGAACCCCGCCAGCAGCACGGCGCAGCCGCTGCCCGCGCGGGAGGGGTCCAGATAGGCTTCCACCGTGGCCTCCAGCGTATTGGCCACCACAAGGTCCCAATAGGGCGCGGCACTGTGCTCCTTGTTGGTGAAGAGCAGGTTCCGGTCACGGTCGTAAACGGAGAACAGGAGGAGCCCGTCGCTGTCGCCACTGCACGCCGCCAGGCGGTAGGTGGTTCCACCGAACAGGGTCATGCCGAACTCTGCCACCTCATCGCCCTGCAGCAGGGCCCGATGGAACTGCCCATCGGGGATGTATTGGCTGGTGATGTGCTTCTCGCAACGGTCGGCAATGGTTGGACACAGGCCCTGTCCGTTCACGGTCAGGGCGGAGGCTGCAAGCAGGAACGTGGGAAGGATGAGGTTGCGCATGCTCATGCAAGGATCTTGGAACGAAGCTCCTTCACCCGGGCAGCTATACGCGTGTATTGCTCCGGGGAGATGGTGACCTCGCTCCTGCTGTTGATGTAGGTTGTGCGCTTGGCCGCTTCTGTGACGGGGGGCTCGAACGTGTAGGTCGTCGTGATCCCAGCGAAGATCACCTGCAGGTCCTTCAGCCCCGAGAGCAGGTCGGCGTTCTGCATGTCGTCAGGGAGTGTGCCGATGAGCGTGATAAGGTCATCCAGCGAGCGTCGCTGTTCGCCCACCCTGCTCATCAGTGCCTTGCTGGATGCCGCTGCGGGATCCGACAGTGTCAGGTACATGGATTCCAGCCAGCCACCGGCCAGCACGTGGGCGCTCACATCCATGCGGTCGTTCTCCTGCAGGTATTCATCGGCCGCCCTGAACGCCGCACCGCCGAAGCGCAGCAGGCTGTCCTCGCTGCCCAGGTTCGCCTTGAAGCGCTCCACGAGTGCACGGTCGAACGCATTCGACAATTCCAGCTCCGCTGCGATACGCTCGATGGTCTGCATCGTTGCCAGGGCCTTCTGCCCATCGCCATGCACGGTCACGTAGGCCATATCGGCACCGAGCATCCCAAGGAACAGGGAACGCCGGGAGCGGTCGGTCATATTACCGGAGGCGGACCCATCCGCCAGGAGGGCTACATTGTACTTCAGCCCTGCGCCGCGGATGGCTTG
>JBIJDX010000201.1:0-5010 GCA_044343855.1 Flavobacteriales bacterium | reverse complement strand
TGGCCATCGCCGTGGACACCAGCGGCTCCGTGGGCAATGCCCAGCTGGGCCGGTTCATGGCCGAGGTGCGTGGCATCCTGGCCAGCTACCCCAGCGTGAAGGGAGCGCTCTGGTATGCCGATACCGCGCTGTACGGCCCGTTCGACCCCCATGACGAGGTGCGGGCCGCCAAGCCCCGGGGCGGTGGCGGCACCAGCTTCGTTCCCTTCTGCAACAGGCTTGGGGAACAACCCGGCACCCTGGCCATCTACCTCACCGATGGCTACGGCGAATTCCCCAGGCAGCCCCCGCCCAACCCCCTGCTCTGGGTGGTGCTGCCCGGCGGCCTCGAGAACCGGCGGTTCCCCTTCGGCGAGGTGGTGCGCATGGTGGACCACTGATGCACTACGACATGTTCTGACGCTTTGACACCCCCAACTTGCCCACCAACCCCATGAACACCCCCACGAAACGAACCCCCTCAAAAGCCGCCCTGCGCGGCGAATTGCTCATCGATGCCTTCTCCATCGCCTGCGAGGATCTTGGCGCCCTGCAGCCCGACTGCATCCGCATCCCGGAAGGCAGGAACCTGCTGCTGCGCGCTGCCTGGCCCGACCAACTGGTGGGCCGGACCACCGTCTCGCCCGGCATCGACCTGCTGATGCCTGCCGAAGGAGCCCGTGGCCCCTGGACCTTGGGCGCCTCCATCACCATCTCCGGGACCGGTGACACCTTCCATTCGCCCACCAGCACGGGTCCCATCCGCAGCGGCCAGCTCGGCCAGCGGGTGAAGGAGGCACTTGACGCACAAGCGCGCATCCTCGCCCAGGTGGAACTGATGGCGGGGAACAGGCTGTCCGAGGAGGACTCGAAGGCCTTGTTGACGGGCCTCTTCCAGCGCGGCTTCGGACTGAAGTTGCAGGACGCGCTCACACGGTCCATGAAAAACAAGCTCATCACCCTGAACGGCTCCTTTGAGCAGGCTCTGGTGACGCATGGCGCCACTTGGTGGGGCCTGTTCGCGGGCATGCTGCACTACACCAACCGGAAGGCCCGCCGGGGCAGCCCGCGCCACACCTACATCATGGCCGGCAACGGATGCCGGCTGAACATGGTCTTCTTCGACGTGCTGAACGAACACGCCGCCCGGTGCACCTCGGCGGTCCCGCAGCACTGAAGGATGCCATACGCACACGCACGTGCGCATGTCCCTGCATAATGCGCCCGCAGGTTTCGCCCGCAGGCGCGCTTTCATGGGGGGCGTTCCGGCCGGTCGCCACCCCGAACCACAACAACCAACACCCGTACGACCATGAAGAACGAGAAGAAGAACAGGACGAGCCCCGTCGCCACCACCGCCCACATCTACATCCTGCTGGACCGCTCCGGCTCCATGGCCAGCATCGCAGCCGACGTCATCGGCGGCTTCAACACCTTCCTCGATGAACAGCGTGCCGCCGGGCCGGACGCCCGCATCACCCTGGTGCAGTTCGACAGCCAGGATGCGCACGAGGTGATCCTCAACGGAGCCCCCATCGCCGAGGCCACCCACCTGAACACGAGCATCTTCAGCCCCCGTGGCGGCACCCCGCTGCTGGATGCCACCGCCCGCCTGATCGGCCTTGCCGATGCGGCCGCCACCGCGCGACAGAACGCCGGCCTGCCCGCCGAACAGGTGGTGTTCGTGAGCATCACGGACGGCGAGGAGAACTGCAGCGCCACGTACACGCTGCCCCAGGTGCGCGCCCTCATCGACGAGCGCTCCAGGCAGGGCTGGCTCTTCGTGTTCCTCAGCGCCGCGCTGGATGCCTATGGCGAGGCCGGCTCCATGGGGGTGCACCGGGCGAACACCCGCACCTTCAGCCACGACAGCGAGGGCGCCGTCATGGCCATGGCCTCCATCTCCCACAACATGCTGCGGCTGCGCCGGGAGTTCGCCGCCGATCGCGCGGTCCCGAGCTTCTTCGAGGAGGAGGACGAGAGCACCGGCGACAAGCAGTGAACGAAGGGCCCCGCCCCGGAGCAACGGGCTTCGGGGTGGGGGCCTCACCGCTGCACGCCGGCTGCCGCCCACCGTGCAGGAACCCGCACCCGCAACACCCATGGAACTCATCCTCCACATCCCCCACGCCTCCACCGCCATCCCCGACCGCAGCGGGTATGTGGTGGACGATGACGTGCTCCAGCGCGAGCTGCTCCTGCTCACCGACTGGCACACGGACGACCTCTACGGCAACGACCAGGATACGGCCGTGGTGGCGCCCTTCTCCCGTCTCTTCTGCGATGCCGAACGCTTCCCGGACGATGCCCGGGAGGTGATGGCCGCAACGGGCATGGGCGTGCTGTACACCCGCACGGACAGCGGCCTGCCCATGCGCACCGTGGACGCGGAACTGCGCGAACGCATCCTGCGCAACTGGTACACACCGCACCACGACTGCCTCCGCGCCGCCGTGCAGGAACAGCTGCACCGGCATGGCACCGCGCTCATCGTGGACTGCCATTCGTATCCCGATGAACCCCTGCAGCGCGACCTGGACCGCACGCCCGGACGACCCGCCTTCAGCATCGGCACGGACCCGCTGCACACCCCACCCGCCCTCATCGAGGCCTCGGTCGCGTACTTCGCCGCCCACGGCCACACCCTGGCCATCGACCGGCCCTACCGCGGCACGCTGGTACCCACGCCCTGGTACTGCACCGAGCCGCGCGTACGCTCCATCATGCTGGAGGTGAACCGGAAGCTGTACCTGGAACCCGGGAGCTCCGACCGCAGTTCCGGCTACGCGCGGACACGGGAGCTGGTGCAGGGGTGGCTGGGGTGTGTGAGGAGCGCACCTGGTCCCACATGAATGCCAAGGCATTGGCAACGCGATCGAAATGGACCGGGTTAGTGTGGGTCCTTTTCCGTAAGGTCGGATCGCCCCCTCACATCTGCGCAGCGGAAGCATTCACACCGAAACAGCACAAGTCGCTCACAGAAGGTTCCAGACACGTTTAAAGCAGCCCTTGTAACCCCCACCCCATGCTCATCGGCCCGCCCACACCCCACAACTGCCCGCACTGCAACACCCTGCACCAGCTTATGGGCTACCTGAGCGGGAACGGCTTCGGTGCCATCACCTGGTCCGACGGCTACACCCACATGCCCCATGCACCCAAGGAGGTACATGCGGCCCGTTGCGCGGCGTGCAAGGCCATCATCTGGCACGATGAGCTGGCGAGCCAACCGCCACCCGACATCCCGGTGGACGACAATACCTATGAGCTCCCCGGGGTGCCCTGGTTGCGCCAGCTCGGCCCGCGCGAACTGGTGGAGGCCGTTACCAAGGGCGAGTGGCGCAACGTGGACGACGAGCAGTACCTGCGCCTCAAGCTCTGGCACGCGATGAACCATCCACTGCGCCAGGAGCAACTGTCGTGGTGGCCGCCCGAGGACGTGTTCTCCCCGGAGGAACGTACCGGGTTGTACACCGCCAACGCCGATGCGCTCGATGCGCTCATGGCCAGGCAGCCGGCCAGCGCGGGGAGCCTGCTGATGCGTGCAGACCTGCGCCGCATGACCGGGCGCTTCGACGAGGCCCGGGCGATGCTGGAACAGGTGACCGATGAAGCACTGCTGGCCCGGCTTTCCTTGGTGCGCGAAGGGTACGCCCAACGCTCCACACTGCCCCTGCCGCTGGCGGACCCCGTGCCCAAAACCCGGCCACAGCCCCGCAACGGATGGCGCGCGCGGCTGAGCCGCCTTTTCGGGCAATAGCTCTTGCGCCACCGGTGAACGGGAGTATCCTGGGCCGATCGCGATGCGCTCGGTCCAGGACGTCGCCTGCCGACCTTGGCACATCAACACTGTTCGGGAATACCACCCACGCCGCATAGCCGCCCAGCCCCGCAGTGAACACCCCGGCCTCGGGCGCACGATCGCTGGCCCGCCAATGGGCCGACCGATCCTCACCCCCACCACACCGCGTAGCCGCGCTTGCGCAACCGCCGTGCAAGGCGCTCCTCGGCGGCCAATGCCTCGGCGTGCGTGGCGATCCCCTGGTAGTTCGCGTACAGCCGCCTGCGCAGCCGGATGCCGAACTGACGCACATACCGGTTCGCCTTGTAGCCGCACTTGTGCTGGTCGAACCGTTCCTCGGCGGTACGCCCCGTCATGCCCACGTACACACAGGGCTTGTCGGCCCGGGCATCGGGGTTCTTCTCCATGAAGCGCTTGCGCGTGCGCACCACGGGTTCCAGCTCAATGACATAAAGGGTGTAGGGCATGGAAATATGCTGTAAAAAAACTTGCATGAACAGGCGAATATCCGTACCTTTAAAGGGTATTCAAAACCCGTTCCAGAAGACCATAAAAAGCCACCTCAAGTCCTTTTCACAAACCACTCGACCAACCGATACCATGACACACGATCCCGGCAAGAAAGCCCCCGAACAGGAACCGCAGCTGCCGCAGACGGACATGCCCGCCAACAGCACACCTGCAGAGGCCGTTGACCTCAGCGACCTCATGGCGCACGCCACCTGCGACTTCTTCGACAAGCTCTTCCCTGAGGAAATGGACATTGACGAAGCCTGAACGAAGCCCACACCATGACCAGGACCCACAAGCGCCGCACACCGGCGAACAGCACGGACAAAATGGTGGTGCTGCACCTGCCGCAACACCTGCGCGACAAGGCCCATGAGCTGGCCCGCTTCAACGACAGGCCCATGAAGCTGTTCCTGGAATACGCCCTGTGCGAGTGGCTCACCAAGCAGCCCGCACCGCGGTGGGAACAGTACGAACCACCCCGGCACGAGATCCTGAAGATGATGGAGGAGGACATCGAGCGCAGGAAGAAGCGCGCGGAGCGCGCCAACGAACGTGCCCGTGAAGCCGCGGGCATCATCGACCCGAAGGAATAGGGGGGCTTCCTGCGCGCCCCGGGGTACGCGAAGGGTGGCTGCGAGAACCTCCGCCACCCTATCTTTACCCCAGCATCACGAGCGCGTCCGTCGCAAGACGGCGCCACCAACCGAGTGACGACA
>JBIJDX010000200.1:0-5040 GCA_044343855.1 Flavobacteriales bacterium | reverse complement strand
AGGGCGTTGAGGTTGCCCGCGACGAACGCCGCATACTTGAACCAGGCGAGGAAGGACCCGCTGAAGGCGATGGCGATGGCGAGCAGCCACCTGCGGCGGGCCCCCTGTTGCCGGGCGATGGCGTGCGCGAACAGGAAGTCGCTGGCCACCACGAGCAGGAACAGGAGCAGGAAGGGCCCGCTGGACCGGTAGTAGAAGTAGAGGCTGAAGGCGGCGATGTATGTCTGGCGGAGGCGGCGCTGACCGTGGAACAGCGGCAGGAGGAGCAGCAGGACACCGAATGCGCCAAGGAAGGAAAAGGCCGTGAAGAACCACGGTTCCGTGGCCGACCAGGAGGTCCATGGGTGCAGCAGCGTGCGCAGGGCCTGTAGGGTGGGGTCCTGCATGGGTCAGTATCCTTTGAAGCGCGACGCATTGAGCGCAATGCGCGCGGTGCGTCCCGGGCGTTCGCCTCCGGTGGGCCGCACGCGGAACAGGTCCAGCGGGGGGTGTGCCGCCATCCACGTGGCCACACTGTCCATCCAGATGGCGTATCCTTCGCCGCTGGGATGCCGGCCATCGCCACCCCTGGGCAGGTCCATGCCACGCGTCATGAAATAAGCGTCGGCCCCGGCCACCTCCTTGTAAACCTCGTTGATGCCGTGGTCGGGCATGAAGTTGGCCGGGCCGATCCACAGGTGGGGGATGCCGGCGAGCCGTGCCTCGAAGGCCTCTGCGGCTGCACGTCGCTTGGCCAGGTCGCGCGCATACAGTTCATTGAGCCCGATGACGAACACCACGAAGGTGGGCTGGAAGGCGGCGATGGCCTGCACAACCGTGTCGGCGTAAGCGAAGTTGTGGATGGAGGCGGAGTTCCAGGTGAAGGTTGCCACCAGTTCATGCCCGTTGGCCGCGCAGTAGGCGCGCAGGGGGCGGTTGAGGCCACCGCTTTGCGAGTCGCCCAGCAGCATCACACGGTGCGCCGTGCGCGGGGTGTCCGGCCCGGTCATCAGCAGTGGCGGTGGCGGGTGGCGGCGGCGCACGATGCCGGTGCGTGCGGCTTGCACCGTGGTATCGGCTGCGGCGGCACCGGTCGTGGCGGAGGTGCTGTCGGCAGCGACCACCCGTGTGGTGCTGTCACGTGGGGGAGGTATGGTGGATGCCGGCGGGGTGGCAGGGCGCATGGCGGGGGGCGTGGCACCATCGGAGCGCAGGGCCAGTTCGGTGCCCCAGAGCGCCATAGGCTGCTGCATCCGGTCATACACGTGCAGCGCCAGCACGGGCAGCAGCAACACGATGCCGGCCCAGGCAGCACGGAGGTCCGGGTTCACCTTCATGTTCACCGATCCCATCGCGGGGCTGCGAAGTTCGTGAACGGGGCATCACGGATGCGACGGCGGTGCACCGAACCGGGTCAAGACCAGAAGATAATGAGCATCGGTAATTGCACAAATTTCCTCTAGATCATCGGGAATCCCCACCACCTGAAGGACCCCAAGGCCTTGCGTCGTCTGTTGGCGGAGAGGGAACCGAACGGCTTGCGCGTTCATTTCAAGCGCGTCCTTCACTCCGCATAGTCGAGGTCCTTCCCATACGTCTCCGGCAGCCATGCTGTGGCCGCAAGCGCGACCGTCCACACCAGGCCGCCAGTCCACAGAAGGGCAACGGTGGTGGTCATTCCCCAACGACCCTCCATCCACAGGTGCAGCGGGATCAACAGGGTTACCGAGCCCCGCATGAAGTTGGTGACCGTGGCCGTTGCCAACACGCGCAGGTTGGTCCCGAAATGCTCCGCAACGGTGGTGGCGAACACCGACAGGTAGCCGCAGCCAAGGCCCATCAGGAAGCAGGCGGTATACAGTGGAGCGGAGGCCGTCATTCCATGGAAGAACCAAGCGGTGGCGAAGATGCCAAGAAGCATCCCGCCCAGGATGACACGCTTGCGGGTGCGCAGGACCTGGCTGAGAACGCCCGTGCCCAGGTCGCCGGCCGTGATGCCCAGCTGGAACAGGATGAACGCCGTGGTCAGCGTCCACCCGGCCACCCCGTGCTCCTGTGCGATCTCCGGCGACAACGTGATCACCAACCCCACGCTGTACCAAATGGGCACGCCCATGGCGATGCAGGCCAGGTAGCGCAGCACGCGCCGCCGGTCGGCGAACAGGTGGCGGAAGGACCCGCGCGGCCGGGTGTCGCCATGCATCCGCTTGAACATCCCCGTTTCCATGCTGCTCATGCGGAACAGCAGCAGCAGCAGGCCCGCCACCCCTGCAATGGCGAAGGCCCAGCGCCACGGGAGCAGGTCGCCTGCCAGACCTGCGCACACTGCGCCGGCCGCGCCCATGGTGGCCACCAGGATGGTGCCGTAGCCCCGGCGCTCGGCCGTCATGCTCTCGCTCACCAGGGTGATGCCCGCCCCCAGCTCACCTGCCAGGCCCACGCCGGCCAGGAAGCGGATCACCGCGTAGGCCTCCACGTCGTGCACCACGGCGTTGGCCAGGTTGGCCAGGGAGTACAGAACGATGGAGCCGAACAGCACCGTGACACGGCCCCTGCGGTCACCGATGATGCCGGTGAGGATGCCGCCCACCATCATGCCCAGCATCTGCAGGGCCAGCAGCCGTTCGCCTTCCAACCGGAGCACCTCGCCTTCCAGACCGAGCTCGCGCAGGCTGGGTATCCGATAGATGCTGAAGAGGAAGAGGTCGAAGGCGTCCACGAAGAAACCCAGTCCGGCGGCCAGTACGGCGCGGTTCAGGGGGTGCGTGCTGAGCTGCGCCATGTCACACCGCCGGCCCACCCGTTATCCGCACATCCCTGTCCAACGGACCATCGCTCATGCGCTTCATCAGCTTCAGCTCCAGGCCATCGAAGGTGGCGTAGGTGTAGTGGCTCATCCAATCGCCGAGGTTCACGTAGCGGCTGCCGGGTGCGACCTCCATGTCGATGGGCAGGTGGCGGTGACCGAAGATCATGTGGTCGAAGTGCTGCTTCTTCAGTTCGTCCTTGCAATACCGCACCAGCCACTCCTTGTCGGCGCCCAGCCACCTGCGGTCGTTCTCGTAGCTCTTCTTCCGGCTGCGGCCGCTGAGGAAGTCGCCCAGCCAAAGGGCGAAGTTGGGGTGCAGCCGCGCGAAGAGCCACTGGCACACGGGGTTGCGGAACACGCCCTTGATGAACTTGTAGCCGTTGTCGCCCGGCCCGAGGCCATCGCCGTGACCGATGTGGAAGCGTTTGCCTGCGATCTCCCGCACGATGGGTTCGCGGTGGATGATAACGCCCGTTTCCTGCGGGATGTAATCGAAGATCCACATGTCGTGGTTGCCGATGTACAGGTGCAGGGGTATGCCGCGGTCGGTGAGCTCCGCCATCTTTCCCAGAAGCCGTACATGTCCGCGGGGAACCGCCTTCCTCCACTCGAACCAGAAGTCGAACAGGTCGCCCAGTAGGTGGATCTCGGCGGCGTCCTTGGCGGCCTCATCCAGGAAGGCACAGATGCGCTTCTCCCTGGCCAGGCTGCTCGCGGCATCCGGCACGCCCAGGTGGAAGTCGCTCAGGAAGTGGATGCGTTGCCCGGGTTGCACGGTCGCTAAGATCGGCGATCCGGTGTTCGCCCGGTGCATCGCCCGGTGCTTCGGTCTGGCTGCGGCTCAGGGCTTCACCCGGCGCAGCAGGCGGGTGGGGTCCAGCTGCTCCAGTGCGAACACGAAGCGGATGCGGTCGCCCACGCCGCGGCCAAGGAAGGACTCCTCCACGGTGATGCGCTCCGAAACGATGAGCGGCAGCCACACTTCGATGACGTCGCGCATGAGCTGGAGGCCGATGCCCGCTTCGGTGTAGCCGGCAACCTCGTGGCTCGCCATCAACTCGCCATTGATGAACGTGCGGTCCTCATAGGGTACCCAGCCCGCACTGGCGAAAAGCGACAGGGGCAGCTTGAAGGGCAGGTCGAACTCCATGTTCAGCGCCGTGATCCAGGTGTCGCTGCCCCCCTGCAGGAAGGGTGCCTTGAAGCCGCCCTGCTGCTTGGTGAACTGGCGGCTGAGCAGGCGCTCCGTGGCGCCGCGCTCCAGGTAGGCGTGGTCGAACAGCAGGTCCTCCGGACCCCAGCTGAGGCCCCACGCTTCCAACCCGGTGCGCAGGCCCTGTGCATCCTTGTCCAGGAAGGTGCCCACGAAGAGCCGCAGGCGCAGCTGGTCCTTGCGGCGGTTGTACGTGAAACCCTGGCGCAGCTCCAGCGAAGCGCGCGCCATTCCGTTGCCCAGGGTGATCACCGGGTTCACCGTGGTCGGCGAGAGCGCATAGCGGTCCTGCGCGGTGTAGCCCAGCTCAAGGTAGGAGCGTTCCTCCACGCGCTCCACCACCGGTGTCTCCGGCACATCGATCCGGCTGTCCAGGGCCAGGTACACGCCGCGCACGGCGATGCTGTGGGCCCACGGGCGGGTGAGCGGATCGCGCTTGAGATCGAGGCGCACCGACGGCTGCACCTTCAGGTAACCGTCGTTCCTGTGGTGGTCGTGCAGGGTGGATGCGGAACGCGCGCTGAGGCCGAGATGGATGTTCTGGAAGAGCGCGCTGCGCAGCCGGTCGAAGTGGTGTTCGATGCGTGCGCCGCCCCCGATGCGTTCGCTGGCCAGGCCGTAGAGGGGTGCCACCACCCATTCGGTGCGCTGGCTGGGGAAGGTGGTGTTGTGCAGCAACAGTCCCACCTGCAGCCCATCATGTCCGTTCGCCGCCAGGAGCGGCGTGTAGAACACCGAGCCCCGGTCCTGCTGTTCCAGCCCGGCGAGGAACTTGAAGCGGGGTGCGGCAGTGCGCTTGAAGGGACCCGATGAACGCACCGAATTGTTGCGCCGGTCGATGTCCAGTGTGCGTTGTCCCGCATCGATGCGCACGCGGTCCACGGCGGGCCAGGGCAGACGCGCATACTCCGTTCTTCCTTGATGCCCGAAACCGTGGTTCCAGTCCCACACGGTACCCAGGCTGTCCGCACCGAGGTATCCGGTGATGGGGAAGGGCACCTTCGATGGACCTTTCGCACGGTGGCCGAGGTGCATGCGC
>JBIJDX010000045.1:0-15093 GCA_044343855.1 Flavobacteriales bacterium | reverse complement strand
GGCAGCTACCTGCTGCGTGTGGGCATCGGCGGTCGCACGCTGATGCAGCGGACGCACCATGTGAAGCGCTGATCCGGCGCCCGCTGCCCGGCATGCGCGATAGGCCCGCGGACGCTACCTTTGAAGCGATCCATTGCGAGCGTACCATGGCACGACGTGACGAGGCTGTAGAAACGGAGGAGGGCATGACCCTGGAGGAGGTGCGGGCGGAGATCCTGCGCGATTACCGCATTGTGACCGAAAGCCGCGAGGCCAGCCTGTTGGGCCGAAAGGAGGTGCTCACCGGCAAAGCCAAGTTCGGCATCTTCGGCGACGGCAAGGAACTCGCACAGGTGTGCATGGCCAAACAGTTCCGCAACGGCGATTGGCGCAGCGGATACTACCGCGACATGACCTTCATGCTCGCCATCGGTGAGCTCACGGTCCAGCAGTGGTTCGCGCAGCTCTACGCGCACGCCGACCTCGCCCACGAGCCTGCCAGCGCAGGGCGACAAATGAACGGCCACTTCGCCACCCGCAGCCTCGATGGGAACGGTGCTTGGAAGGACCTGATGGCACAGCCCAACTCAAGCCCGGACATCAGCCCCACAGGCGGGCAGATGCCCCGCCTGCTGGGGCTTGCGCAGGCCAGCAAGGTATTCCGCACCAACACGGCGCTGCACGGCCACTCCCACCTTAGCGACAAGGGTGCGGAGGTGGCGTTCGGCACCATCGGTGATGCCAGCACCAGTGAGGGTCACTTCTGGGAGACACTGAATGCGGCAGGTGTGCTCCAGGTGCCCCTCGCCATGAGCGTGTGGGACGATGGATGGGGGATCAGCGTAAGCAAGGACCACCAGACCACGAAGGGCAGCATCAGCACCCTGTTGCAGGGATTCCAGAAGGAGGATGGCGGCAACGGCATCCGCATCTACCGCACCAAGGGATGGGACTATGCCGGGCTGAACCGCGTATATGAGGAAGCCATCGCCCTCTGCCGCGATGAGCACGTACCCTGCCTTATCCATGTGGAGGAGGTCACCCAACCCCAGGGCCACAGCACCAGCGGCAGTCATGAGCGCTACAAGAGCAATGTGACAGCCTGGGTCCGCGACCGGGAAGGGAACCCCGTGGAGGAGGTTCCGCTGCTGGATTGGTACAAGGTGTACGACTGCAATGCGAAGTTCCGCGAATGGATACTGAGCTTCCGTCCAGGTGGTGAACCCATTGCCACAGCGGAGGAACTTGATACCATCGAGAAGCAGGCCAAAGCGGAAGTGCGCGCGGCACAGAAAGCCGCTTGGGCGGCCTACCTGGCACCCATCCAGCAGGAGGCAATTGAGGCACTGGGCATGTTGGACGCGCTGGCACAGGCATGCCGCAACCGGGATGAAGTGGCCGCACTGGCAGGTGAACTGCGCAGCGCCATGGACCCCGGACGGCGCGAAGTATTGAGCACCGCCCGCCGCGCCCTAACGCTTACACTGGGCGACGATAGCAGCGAACGCAACCGCCTGCAGCAGTGGGTGGATCGTTCGTTGGTGGAAAATGCCGAACGCTATGGCAGTCACCTTTACCGTGAGGGCCCCGGCAGCTGCCTGAAGGTGGCGGAGGTACCGGTTCACTACGAGAGTGACGAACAGGTGGACGGCCGCATCATCATCCGGGACAACTTCGCCGCCCTCTTCGAGGAGAACCCGCTGGTGCTGATGTTCGGCGAGGACACCGGCAAGATCGGCGATGTGAACCAGGGCATGGAAGGCATGCAGGCGCGCTTCGGCGAGGTGCGCGTAAGCGATACGGGCATCCGCGAGGCCACCATCCTGGGGCAGGGCATCGGCATGGCCCTGCGGGGTCTCCGCCCCATCGCAGAGATCCAGTACCTGGACTACCTGCTCTACTGCCTTCAGGGCATGAGCGATGACCTCGCCACCGTGCATTGGCGTACCAAGGGAGGCCAGAAAGCACCGCTGATCGTCCGAACCCGCGGTCACCGTCTGGAAGGCGTGTGGCACAGCGGCAGCCCCATGGGCATGATCCTGAACAGTGTGCGCGGCGTGGTGGTGTGCACCCCACGCAACATGCAGCAGGCGGCGGGCATGTACAACACCCTGTTGCAGGGTGATGATCCCGCCCTGGTGATCGAATGCCTGAACGGTTACCGCAGCAAGGAACGCATGCCAGCCAATCTGGGCCGCTTTACGGTGCCGATCGGTGAGGTGGAGGTGGTTCGCGAAGGCAGCGACCTCACCATGCTCAGCTATGGAAGTACGCTCAACCTGTGCATCACGGCAGCCGAACGACTGGCGGCGCTGGGTATCAGCGTGGAGCTCATCGACGCACGCACGCTACTCCCCTTCGACCGCTCGCACCGCACCGTGGAGAGCCTGAAGAAGACCAACCGCCTGCTGGTGGTGGACGAGGATGTACCCGGCGGGGCAAGTGCCTATCTCCTGCAGCACGTGCTGGAGGAGCAGGGCGGCTATCGGTACCTGGACGCCCCACCAGCCACGCTCGCGTCCAAGGCCCACCGCCCGGCATACGGTAGTGACGGGGACTATTTCAGCAAGCCCAGCGTGGAGGATGTGGTGGAGAAGTGTGTGAAGCTTGTGGCTGCGTGACCTATCCAACATCCGTGTTGATGCGATCCGGTGGGATGGCCGCCGGCCGGCGCATCCGACTGCCGTATCCGTGTTGAAGAAGCCGGACGGGATGGTTGTCCAGCCTGCCCCACTTGGCGCAATGCTCCGAAGCGCCTTGCTTTGCAACGGCCCGGTCCGGGTCCCGTAAGACGCCCTATGACCACATCCACCAGTTCCTCCTTTCCGAAGGTGATCCTCATCACAGGCGGCACCAGTGGACTCGGCCGCAGCATGTGCGAACGGCTCGCCGCCACCGGCCATCGCGTCTATGGCACCGGTCGCAGGGTGAACGGCATGGAGGCAAGGAGCGGGTACACCATGGTGGGCATGGACGTGACCGATGCGCATAGCGTGAACAAAGCGGTAGAACTCGTGCTCAAGGAGACCGGCCGCATCGACGTGCTCATCAACAACGCAGGCCTCGGCATCCAAGGACCTGTGGAGGACATCGACCCAGGGCTGGCGCACCGCCTGATGGACACCAACGTGTACGGCCCGCACAGACTGATGCGTGCGGTGCTTCCGGCGATGCGTGCCCAGGGCAGTGGGCTCATCATCAACATCAGCAGCATCGCCGCCAACTTCGGCCTGCCCTACCGGGGCTTCTACAGTGCCAGCAAGGCTGCGCTGGACCGGCTCAGCGAGGCGCTCAGCACCGAGGTGGCCCGCTTTGGCATCCATGTGGTCACCGTGCAGCCCGGCGAATTCAATACCAACATCGCGGGCTCCCGCCTGCAGCCCGACGTGATCGGAGAGGCCAACCGGGAGGGCTACGAGAAAGCCATGGCAGTGCTGGGCGGCAGCATGCACTACAGCCGTGACCCCGATGAATTGGCGCTGGTGGTGGCCCGCATCATCGCCGACCCAAAGCCGCGCAGCGTGTACCGCGTGGCCAAAGGGGTCCAGAAGTTGAGCGTGATGCTCAAGAAACTGCTGCCCGGGCGGATGTTCGAACGAATGGTGCGCAAGCATTACGAGTGAGCCATGATCGCCTACGACAGTTCCAACTGGTGGCGGGCCCTGGCCCTGCACCGCTCGGATACCTTCCGCAAGTTGGTTCCCCTGCTGCTGCTGGTCGGCCTCATCACCGCGGCCATCGGCTATTGGGAGGTGCGTTACCTGAAGCTCGGCAAGGAGAGCTTCGTCAGCAACCTGCCTGTGATGCACAGCCTGTTGGGCTTCGCCATCAGCATGCTGCTCGTGTTCCGCACCAATACGGCCTACGACCGCTGGTGGGAAGGCCGCAAGCTGTGGGGGCAACTGGTGAACGTGAGCCGCAACACCGCCGTGAAGGTCGCGGTATATGCCGCTCCGGACGATGCCAGCACCCGCAGCTACTACGCCAGGCTCATTCCCCAGTTCGCCGAAGAACTGATGGAGCACCTGCGCTCTGAAAAGACGCGCTTGGAGCTGGACGCACGGCCACACCCCGAGATACCGGACCTGGACCGCAGCAAGCACGTGCCCGCGCAGGTGGCCCTCTTGATGCAGCAGCGCGCCATGCGACTCCATCGTGAAGGGGTCATCAGCGGGGAACAGCTCCTCGCCCTCAACAACGACCTCACCCAGTTCCTGGATATCTGCGGGGCCTGCGAGCGTATACGCAACACCCCCATACCCTACTCCTACAGCAGCTTCCTGAAGAAGTTCATCGTTGTCTATGTGCTCACATTGCCCTTCGGCTTCGTCTTCACCCTGGGCTACATCGCCATCCCCGTGGTGATGTTCATATTCTATGTGCTGGCCAGCCTCGAGCTCATCGCCGAGGAGGTGGAGGAGCCCTTTGGAAGGGATGCCAATGACCTGCCCATGGAACGCTTGTGCACCATGATCGGCAAGAACGTGGCCGAGGTGCTGGAGTGAAAGGCCTTGTCCGATCCACCCTTTCCCGTAGGTTCGCAGCACATGGCTCCCCTCTTCACCGACAGGCGATCGGGCCTGCTCATCATTGTGGCGGCACTCGGTTATTTCGTCGACATCTATGACCTGGTGCTCTTCAACGTGGTGAAGCGGGAGAGCCTGGAGTACATACTGGGTGCTGACCATCCGCGTATCAAGGACATCGGCATCGACCTGTTCAACTGGCAGATGCTGGGGATGCTCGTGGGCGGCATCCTGTGGGGCGTGTGGGGCGACAAGAAAGGCCGCATCACCGTGCTTTTCGGAAGCATCCTGCTCTATTCCCTGGCCAACGTGGCCAATGCCTTCACCTTCGACATCACCTCCTACGCCATCGTGCGCTTCATCGCCGGCGTGGGGCTGGCGGGCGAACTTGGCGCCGGCATCACGCTCATCACCGAGACCATGCCCGCCGGCAAACGGGGCTATGGAACCATGATCGTGGTGACCTTCGGCGCATTGGGAGCCGTGTTCGCTGACGAGGTGGTGCGCCAGGGCCAGGTGCTTGGCAAGGTGTACACCCATTTCACCGGAGATGCGCTGATGGACTGGCAGGTGGCTTACCTGGTGGGCGGCCTCATGGGCCTGCTGCTGCTGGTGATGCGCGTGGGAGCCTTTGAAAGCGGCCTCTTCGAGCGCACACGGAAGGCGGACACGGTGCGCAAGGGTGACCTGCGGATGCTCTTCACCGACCGCGACCGCCTGCTCCGCTACCTGGGCTGTATCCTTATCGGCGTGCCGGTGTGGTATGTGATCGGCGTGTTGGTGAACCTGAGCCAGGACGTGTTCGTGCCCCAGCTCGGCATTGACACCAGCTCGCTCGCCACGGAGGACCATAAGCGGATCAATGGCCTGGCCATCCGCTACGCCTACATCGGCCTCAGCCTGGGCGACCTGCTCAGCGGCATCCTCAGCCAGATCGTGCGCAGCCGGAAGAAGGTGATCTACGGCTACCTCGTGGCCAACCTCGCGCTCACCCTCGTCTTCCTCTTCGGCATGCAGGGTGCCTCCATCGACACCTACCTGTGGATGTGCCTGGCATTGGGCACCGCCACGGGCTACTGGGTCATCTTCGTCACCGTGGCCAGCGAACAGTTCGGCACCAACATCCGCAGCACCGTGGCCACCACCACTCCCAACTTCGTGCGTGGGGCCGTGCTGCCGGTGACCAACGCGTTCAAGTTCCTGGCCATGCCGTTGGGCAACGTCACCAGTGCGCTGGTGGTTGGACTGCTGTGCATCGGGGCCGCCTTCTGGGCCACCTCGCGGGTGCACGAGACCTTCCACAAGGACATGGACTTCCTGGAGGAGTGACATTGCCGGTCATTCCGACGGATGATGAGCGTGTGCATGCAGGCACGATCTTCGCACCATGCTGAAGCACCTGACACTTGCGGCGCTGGCCTTGGTCATCGTTGCGCCGAGGACCGCATATACCCAGAAACCCATCACCAACCGCGACATCTGGGCCAGCCCCCAGTTCAGCGCGGAGATGGTGGGCGGCCTGGCCAGCATGAAGGATGGCCTCCACTACACCGCTCTGGAACAGGACAATGGTGAACCCGTGATCGCGCAGTACGCCTATCGTACCGGCGCGAAGGTGACCACCCTGGTGCGTGGCGGCGAACTGGTGCCAGCCGGTGCGAAGGAACCGATCGCCATTGAGGGTTACAGCTTCAGCGGTGACGAGAAGATGATGATGTTCGAGACCGACCAGGAGCCGATCTACCGGTACAGCTACCTGGCCTATAACTACATCTACGACCGCACCACGCGGAAGCTCGTTCCCCTGAGCGACCCCGGCAAGCCCAAGCAGCAACTGGCCACCTTCAGCCCCGATGGCAGCAAGGCCGCCTTCGTACGCGAGAACAACCTCTTCGTGGTGGACCTGGGCACCATGCGCGAAACACAGGTCACCTTCGACGGCATGCGCAACAGCATCATCAACGGTGCCACGGACTGGGTGTACGAGGAGGAGTTCGCGCTGGTGCAGGGCTACGCATGGAGCCCGCAGGGTACCAAGCTGCTCTACCTGCGGAGCGACGAGAGCACGGTGCCAGAGTTCGACATGGCCATGTACAAAGGGCAGCTCTACCCCAGCGAATACCGCTTCAAGTATCCCAAGGCCGGAGAGACCAACAGCACCGTGCAGCTCTTCAGCTACGAACTTGCCACCAACACCTCGCGGGCCATTGCACTGGGTGCCACCGGCGAGGTCCATATCCCCCGGATGGGCTGGACGCAGAACGACAATGTGCTTTGGTTCATGCGCATGAACCGCCTGCAGAACGAGAAGGTGATCGCCACCGTGGACCTGACGCAGCGCGGCCTGATGCCACAGCCACAGGTGATGTACCGCGACGAGAGCCGCACCTATGTGGAGGTCACCGACGACCTGCATTTCCTCGGCGACGGAAGCGGATTCGTGCTCACCAGCGAGCGGGATGGATGGAACCACATCTACCATGTGCCCATGAACGGCGAGCCACGCCAACTGACCCGGGGTGGCTGGGACGTGGTGAGCGTGAAGGGCGTGGATGAGCGCAGCAAGCAGGTCATCTTCACCGCTGCGAAGGACTCGCCGGAGACCCAGCAGGTACTGGCCGTTCCCTTGAGCGGCAAAGGCCTGATGGAGCTGTCACCCAGGGGCGGTCACAACGATGCCGAGTTCAGCGAAGGGTTCCGCTTCTTCATCAACACCCGCAGCACCTTGAACACGGTGCCCGTGGTGACCCTGCACACGGGTAATGGCAAGCTGGTGAAGGTGCTCAAGGACAATGCGAAACTGCAGGCCAAGGCGGAGGAGTTCGGGTTGGCACAGCGCAACTTCTTCCAATTCACCTCGGAAGCCGGAGTGGAGCTGCGTGGGTGGCTGCTGAAGCCACAGGACTTCGACCCCACGAGGAAATATCCCGTGCTGATGGTGCAGTACAGCGGACCCAACAGCAACGAGGTGCTGGACCAGTGGGACGGCCGGGGCCACCTGTGGCACACCCTGCTGGCGCAGAAGGGCTACCTGGTGGCCTGTGTCGATCCGCGCGGAACAGGACATCGCGGGCGGGAGTTCCGACATGTGACCTATGGGCAGCTGGGCAGGTACGAGACCGAGGACCAGGTCGCAGCGGCGCGCTGGCTGGCGGCCCAGCCCTATGTGGATGGCGGACGCATCGGCATCTGGGGATGGAGTTATGGCGGGTACATGAGCAGCCTGTGCATCACCAAGGGTGCGGACCTGTTCAAAGCAGCCATCGCCGTGGCCCCTGTGACCAACTGGCGCTACTACGACACCATCTACACCGAGCGCTACATGGGACTGCCACAGTCCAATGCAGCGGGATACGATGACAACAGCCCGATCAACCACGTGGACAAGCTGAAGGGCAACTACCTGTTGATCCACGGCATGGCCGACGACAATGTCCATTTCCAGAACGCGGCGGAGATGATCAATGCCCTGGTGAAGGCCAACAAGCGCTTCGACCAGTTCGCCTACCCCGACCGCAACCACGGCATCTACGGCGGCACCACCCGGCTTCATCTGTATGAATTGATGACGGACTGGTTGGTGGAACATCTGTAGGGACGGTTCGGGCCGCCCCCAACGGGATCACCTGCCGGCCTGCATTGCCAGTTCGGTCCCTTTCCTACCTTGGCGGACCTCAACCCGTTCGACCTTCATGACCAACAACGCACCGACCATCGGTCACCCCCCCGGCCTGTACTGGCTATTCATGGCCGAAATGTGGGAGCGCTTCTGCTACTACGGCATGCGCGCCCTGCTTCTCCTGTACCTGGTGAAAAGCCTGGCCATGGGCGACGACATGGGCTTCGCCGTATACGGTGCCTACACGGCCCTGGTGTATGTGATGCCCGTGCTGGGTGGCCGCATCGCGGACCAGGTACTGGGGTCGCGGCTGGCTGTATTGCTGGGTGGTATCCTGATGGCCATCGGGGAGTTCGTCATCGTGGGTGGCACTGAAATGCTGCTCTACTGGGGCATGGCCATCATCATCGTGGGCAACGGCCTCTTCAAGCCCAACATCAGCACCATGGTGGGCAAGCTCTACCCCGATGGCGACGACCGCAAGGACAGCGGCTTCACCATCTTCTACATCGGCATCAACCTGGGCGCCCTGCTTGCCACCACCGTATGTGCCGAAGTGGGCAACATCTACGGTGCGAAGGCTGGATTCGCTCTCGCGGGCGTGGGCATGCTGGCGGGCATCCTGATCTTCCAGCTTGGCAGCAAGCACTATGCCCACGTGAGCGCCCCTCCCTCACCTGAAACGCTCTTCACCCCGAAATGGGGACCGTTGAGCCCCTTCACCGCAGTGCTGGCCGGTTGCCTCGCGCTGGTGCCCTTGCTGTACTTCCTGCTCAGGAACACCGATGTGGCAGGGTATGTCCTGCTCGCTGTGGCCGCACTGGTCCTGGTGACGCTCATCAGCAGGGGCATAAAGGATGGCAGGGTTCAGCTCGACAAGATGTTCGGCTTCATCATCCTGATGTTCTTCAACGTTGTGTTCTGGGCCTGCTTCGAGCAGGCGGGAAGCAGCCTCACCCTCTTCGCGGACCGCAACGTGGACCGCCACGTGTTCGGCTGGGAAATGGGCGCCGCCACCACCCAGTTCTTCAACCCCGCCTACATCCTCCTGTTCGGCTCGCTCTTCAGCATCATGTGGGTGAAGCTCAAGCAGGCCGACAGGGATTTCAGCATTCCCATGAAATTCGGACTGGGCATATTGCAGCTGGGGCTCGGATACCTGGTGATCCTGATCGCCGCGCCGCTCGCGGTGGAGTACCAGGTGCCCCTTTGGACCCTGGCCCTGCTGTACATGCTGCACACCACGGGTGAACTCTTCCTGAGCCCCATCGGCCTGAGCATGGTGACCAAGCTGGTGCCCAAGGACATGACGGCCACGGCCATGGGTGCATGGTTCCTGAGCATTGCCGGAGCCAACTACGCCGCAGGCATGCTGGCCAAACTCACCGGTTCCGAGCATGGAGGTGAAGGCGAGGCAGTGGACACCGCAGCCAGTCTTCTCACCTACACCGATGTCTACAGCACCATGGGCTATGTCACCGTGGGCATCGGCCTCTTCCTCATGCTCATCAGTCCGCTGGTGAACAAGCTGTTCCACGGCATCCGCTGATCCCTGCCAATGACGACCGCAACGAAGGCCAACGGGAAACACCCGACAGGTCTGCCCTATCTGTTCCTCACGGAGATGTGGGAGCGATTCGGGTATTACCTGATGATCGGGATCTTCCAGCTGTACCTCACCGATCCGTTGAGCACGGGAGGCATGGCGATGGACCGCAAGGATGCGGCCGACATCTACGGCACCTTCATCGCCTTCGTGTTCCTCACCCCCTTCCTGGGAGGGCTCCTCGCCGACCGGGTGTTGGGCTACACGCGGTCCATCTTCATCGGCGGAACCTTGATGGGCCTGGGCTACATGGGCCTGGCCCTGCCGGGCATGACCGCCTTCTACGTATCGCTGCTGCTGATCATCGTGGGGAATGGCTTCTTCAAGCCCAACATCAGCACCCTGCTGGGGAACCTCTACAACGACCCGCACTACAAGGCGAGAAAGGACAGTGGTTACAACATCTTCTACATGGGCATCAACGTGGGCGCGAGCATCTGCAACCTCTTCGCCGCCTACATGCGCAACAAGTACGGCTGGGGTGAGGCCTTCCTCACCGCCGGGGTGGGCATGTTCATCGGCCTGATCGTGTTCGCCATCGGGTTGAAGCACTACCGCCATGCCGACGTGAAGAAACCCGCGCAGAAGGAGGACATGCCGCTCTCCCGCGTGTTCGCCACGGTGTTCCTGCCGGCCATCATCGTGGGCATGGCCGCGTGGAGCATCCCCGGCAACCTGTTGGGCAGCGACAGCACCGACGCCTTCATCTTCGCCACCATCCCGGTCATCATCTTCTACGTGGGCCTGTGGATCCGCGCGAGCGTGGACGACAAGCGTTCCATGGCGGCGTTGCTCAGCATCTTCGCGGTGAGCATCATGTTCTGGGCGGTGTTCAAGCAGAACGGCACCGCACTCACCACCTGGGCCCAGTTCTACACCGACCGCGAGGTGCCCGCCGCCGTTCAGCCGGCCACCGAGGCCCTCTACCTGGCCGAGAAGGTGGTGAACACCACCGACTCCGTCACGTCCTATGACAGCAACTTCAAGGTGGTGAAGGTCGACGGCAAGGAGGTGAAGGGGCTCGGGAAGCCGGTCTACTTCAAGAACCTGCAGCCCGAACTGATGCCTGCGGAGGGCGACACCCTCTGGCTCTTCAACACCGAGCTGTTCCAGAGCGTGAACCCCTTGTGGGTGATCCTGCTCACCCCGTTGGTGGTGGCCTTCTTCGCCTGGCTGAAACGCCGTGGTCGCGAGCCCAACACCGCGACCAAGATCGCCTGGGGCCTGCTGATCAGCGCACTGAGCACGCTGGTGATGGTGGCCGCGGTGTACGTCTGCAGCAACGGTGGGATGAAGGCCAGCGCCTGGTGGTTGGTGGCCTGCTACGGGGTGATCACCATCGGCGAGCTCTTCCTGAGCCCCATGGGCCTGAGCCTCGTGAGCAAGGTGAGCCCCAAGCGCCTCACCGCGCTGATGATGGGCGGCTGGTTCCTGAGCACCTCCATCGGCAACAAGTTGAGCGGCATCCTGGCCACGCTGTGGGACACCTACCCCCACAAGAGCACCTTCTTCCTGGTGAACTTCGCCCTGCTCGGCGCGGCGGCCATCGGCATGTTCCTCATGCTCCGCTGGCTCAACCGGACCATTTCCGAACACTGACCCCATCATGTCGCAACACCTCACGCTGGACCAGATCCGCACCTTCGAGGGCAAGTACCCGAAGCAGCTCTGGGCGCTCTTCTTCACGGAGATGTGGGAGCGCTTCTGCTTCTATGGCATGCGCGGCATGCTCACGGTGTTCATGGTGAGCCAGCTGAAGCTGGACGATGTGACCGCCAACCTGCAGTACGGCGCCATCCAGGCCTTCGTCTATGCCTTCACCTTCATCGGTGGTGTGTTCGCGGACAAGGTCCTGGGCTTCCAGAAATCGCTGTTCTGGGGAGCCCTGCTCATGATCGCCGGTGGCCTGGTGGTCGCCTTCTCCCCGGAGAAGTTGTTCTACATCGGCATCTGCTTCTCCATCATCGGCACGGGCTTCTTCAAACCGAACATCAGCACCATGGTGGGGCAGCTGTACCGCACGGACGACAGCCGCCGCGATGCCGGCTTCAGCCTGTTCTACGCCGGCATCAATGTGGGTGCACTGCTGGGCGGGGTGTTGATGGTGTACGTGGGCAAGTACCATAGCTGGAGCTGGGCCTTCGCCCTGGTGGCCCTGGTGATGACCATCAGCCTGGTGAACTTCGTCCTCACCCGGAAGAGCCTCGGCCCCATCGGTCTCAGCCCCATCCATCCGGATGTGCCCGCCAACAAGCGGAAGCTGATGGAGATCGCCACCTACATCGGCTCGCTCATCGCCATTCCCTTCATCCTGCTGCTGGTCACCAACACGCGCTACACGGACCTGTTCATGTACATCATCGGTCCGGCCACGCTCGTGTACCTGGCTTGGGAGATGCGCAAGTTCAACGCCCAGGAGAACAAGCGCCTGGCCGCGGCCCTGGTCTTCATCCTCTTCTCCATCCTGTTCTGGGCCTTCTTTGAGCAGAGCGGCGGGTCGCTGAGCCTGTTCGCACTGAACAACCTGAAGCACACCCTGATGGGCATCCCCATGGACCCCAACGTGGTGAACAACAGCTCGAACTCCCTCTTCGTCATCCTTTTCGCCGCACCGGTGGGCATCCTCTGGGTGTGGCTCAGCAAGCGCGGCATGGAGCCCAACAGCGTGGTGAAGTTCGGGCTGGGATTCCTGCTCCTGGCCCTGTCCTTCCATGTGTTCTATGCCACCATCTTCTTCGCCGATGCCGATGGCGTGACCTCCCTGGACATCTTCACCCTGGGCTACTTCGTGATCACCTTCGGGGAGCTATGCCTGAGCCCCATCGGCCTCTCGCTGATGACCAAGCTTTCCCCCCACAGTGTGCAGGGCCTGATGATGGGCATGTGGTTCCTGGCCAGCGCCTACGGCCAGTACGTGGCGGGCTTGCTGGGTGCCGGCATGAGCATTGCCGATGAGAACGCCACCAACATGGCCAAGCTGGAGAGTTATACGACCGGCTACCTGCAGCTGGGCTTCTATGCCCTGCTTGCCGGTGGTGCATTGATACTCATCTCACCCCTCGTCCGCAAGCTGATGCGCGGAATTCATTGACCTTTGCGTTCCCGGCACGGTCTTCGCTTGTCCTGGTGCACCCACTCCCCCAACCATGCGCTCCCTCATCCTCGCCCTCGCCCTCGCCCCCACCCTGCTCCTGGCCCAGGCCGCGTCCAAGCCGGCCCCGGCAGCAGCTCCCTCCAAAGGCATCAAATGGGTGTCCATCGAAGAGGCGCAGGCCTTGGCCAAAAAGGCACCCAAGCCCCTGTTCGTTGACGTTTACACCAGCTGGTGCGGTCCCTGCAAAATGCTGGACCGCAACACGTTCAGTGACCCCCGTGTGGCTGATTACGTGAACAAGCACTTCTACGCCGTGAAATTCAATGCGGAAAGTGGAGAACCTGTGACCTTCAAGGGCCAGAAGCTGGTGAACCCGGACTTCAACCCCGCCAACACCATGGGGCGCAACGGTACGCACCAGCTGACCATGACCATCGCCAACGTGCAGGGCCGTATCGCCTATCCCACCGTGGTGTACATGGACAGTGACCTCAATGTGCTCGCTCCCGTTCAGGGCTACATGACCCCGGACCAGATCGAACCCATCCTCGCTTACTTCGGAGAGGGACATTACAAGGGCCAGGATTACCAGACCTTCATGGGCAGCTTCAAGGGTCAGTGGGGCGCTCAGTGAGCGCTGCTCACCCGGTTTTTCGCAGGACCGCCGGAACATCCGGCGGTCTTGTGCGTTCCAAGGGCTGGACCAAAAAGGTTGTCGAGGAACGGTGGAGCGGACCAATGAACGTGCACTACCTTCGCAGCCACCCATTCAACCCCTTCAAACCACCAAGCGGCGATGAGCGACAAGGCGCAGATCATACTGGACGGCAGGACGTACGAATTTCCCGTGGTCACGGGCAGTGAGGGCGAAAAGGCCATCGATATCAGCAAGCTGCGCGACCTTAGCGGTTACATCACGCTCGACTTCGGATACAAGAACACCGGGGCCACCACCAGTGCCATCACCTTCCTGGACGGGGAAGAGGGCATCCTGCAATACCGGGGCTATCCCATCGACCAGCTCGCCGAGAAGGCGAGCTTCCTCGAGGTTTCCTACCTGCTGCTGTTCGGTGAGCTGCCGAACCGCAAACAGCTCGATGAATTCGAGGGGAACATCCGCTCGCACTCGTTGGTGCACGAGGACATGAAGCACTTCTTCGAGTTCTTCCCGAGCAACGCCCACCCCATGGGCATCCTGTCGGCAATGGTGAACTCGTTGAGCACCTTCTATCCCAAAAGCCAGGACCCCCATCGCCCCCAGCAGGATGTGCTGCGCACGGTCTATCGCCTGATCGCCAAGATGCCCACCCTTGCCGCGATCAGCTACAAGAACAACCTGGGCCACCCCTACATGTACCCCAACAACAAGCTGGGTTACGTGGAGAACTTCCTGCACATGATGTTCGCCTTGCCCACCGAGGATTACACCGTGGACCCGGTGGTGGCCAACGCGCTGAACACGCTCCTCATCCTGCACGCCGATCACGAACAGAACTGCAGCACCAGCACGGTTCGCATCGTGGGCAGCAGCCAGAGCAACCTGTACAGTGCCGTGAGCGCGGGCATCGCAGCGCTGTGGGGGCCCCTGCACGGCGGTGCCAACCAGGAGGTCATCGAGATGCTGGAGACCATCCGCAACGATGGCGGCGACATCCAGAAGTGGGTGAACAAGGCAAAGGACAAGAACGACCCCTTCCGCCTTTTCGGTTTCGGCCACCGCGTGTACAAGAATTTCGACCCACGGGCCCGCATCATCAAGAAGGCCTGTGACGATGTGCTCTCCAAGCTGGGGGTGAACGATCCGGTGCTGGAGATCGCAAAGGCCCTTGAGGAGGTCGCCTTGAAGGACGACTACTTCGTTGAGCGCAAGCTGTACCCCAACGTTGACTTCTACAGCGGCATCATCTACCGCGCCATCGGCATCCCCACACGCATGTTCACCGTGATGTTCGCCCTTGGTCGCCTGCCCGGCTGGATCGCACAGTGGAAGGAGATGGTGGAGAACAAGGAACCGATCGGACGCCCCCGCCAGATCTACACCGGTGCCACTAAACGGGATTACGTGGCCATCGCCCAGCGGAACTGACCACCAACCCGGGGAAATCCCTCCAATGCTCAGCGATGAGGCGGCCATGTGCCGCCTTCTTGCATGTTGTTCAGCACCTTCCGGGTCGGCATATGACCGAGGTCATTTACAGGACCGACCCGACCTGCGAACTTCGTGCTTGCAGATACGACCTGCATCCATCACCATGAGCACCACGATCGA
>JBIJDX010000199.1:0-5092 GCA_044343855.1 Flavobacteriales bacterium | reverse complement strand
CTGAGCACGATGCCCGCTGCGGCGAGCTGGTCGCGGATGCCATCGCTGGTGGCGAAGTCCCGGGCGGCCTTTGCGGCAGCGCGCTGGCGGATGAAGCCTTGCACGAGGGCGTCCAGGGTCGCGTTGGTTCCGCTGGATGCTTCGCCGTACCGCTCATCGCGGATGCCGAGCACCTCGCGCACCATGCCGTGCATCAGTTCCCGCAGCTGGTCGATGGCGGCGGCGGTGAGCTTGAGCTTGCCATCGTTCGCGCTGTTGATGATGCGCACCGCCTCGAACAGCTCGGCGATCATCACCGGCGTGTTGAGGTCGTCGTTCATGGCATCGAAGCAGCGCTGCTGCAAACCGGGGATATCCGCCTCGTCCACCTCGGAGGGCTTCAGCTTGGGAAGCAGTTCCATGGCCTTCATCAGGCGCTCCAGGCCCTTCTCGGACGCCTGCATGGCGGCATTGCTGAAGTCGAGCGTGCTGGCGTAGTGGCACTGCAGCATGAAGAAGCGCACGGTCATGGCGCTGTAGCCCTTCTCCAGCAGCTTGTGGTTGCCGGTGAGCAGTTCCTCCGGGGTGAAGCCATTGCCTTCGCTCTTGGCCATCTTGCGGCCGTTCACGGTGAGCATGTTGCCGTGCATCCAGTAGCGCACCGGTGCATGTCCATCGGCCGCCACGCTTTGCGCGATCTCGCACTCGTGGTGCGGGAACTTCAGGTCCATGCCACCGCCGTGGATGTCGAAGGTCCGGCCGAGGTATTTGGTGCTCATGGCGGAGCATTCCAGGTGCCAGCCGGGGAAGCCCTCTCCCCACGGGCTGGGCCACTTCATCAGGTGGGATGGATCGGCCTTCTTCCAGATGGCGAAGTCGAGCGGGCTGCGCTTCTCGTCCATGCCCTCGGTGTCGCGCGTGTTGGCAAGCAGCTCATCGGTCCTGCGGCCGCTCAGCTCCCCGTAGGCATGGGCCTCCGCGAACTTCGGCACATCGAAGTACACGCTGCCGTTGGCCTCGTAGCCGTAGCCACTGCCGATGATGCGCTTCACCATCTCGATCTGCTCGATGAGGTGGCCCGTGGCGGTGGGCTCGATGCTGGGCGGCAGGATGTTGAACAGCCGCATGACGTCGTGGAACCCGTTGGTGTACTTCTGCACGATCTCCATGGGCTCCAGCTGCTCCAGCCGGGCACGCTTGGCGATCTTGTCCTCACCCTCGTCCACATCGCCCACCAGGTGTCCCACATCGGTGATGTTGCGCACATAGCGGACCCTGTAGCCGATGAAGGTCAGCCAGCGGAAGAGCACATCGAAGGAGAGGAATGTGCGCACATTGCCCAGGTGCACATCGCTGTACACGGTGGGACCGCAGACGTAGAGGCCAACGTGGGGCGGGCGCAGGGGAACGAACTCCTCCTTCCGCCGGGTGATGGTATTGGTGATGAGGAAGGGTCCTTTGCGGGGGTCGGCCATGGCTGCCAGGATACGGCGCGAAGGTAGGGCCGACGCGCGCACCCACGGGCTCAACGGCGGTCCTCCTCTGTCAGCGGAGCATCGCCCACATAGCGTCCGCCCATGTATACCTGGACATGGGTCAGGATGCCGTTCTCGTCATACAGGTAGCGCCTGCCGTCGAACAGGCGGCCGCTGAGGAACTCTCCCTGCTGTGAGATGCGCAGCTGACGATCGTACAGCGTGTTGAACCCGTTCTCACGGAAAACGATGGCGTTGGTGGTCTCGGCGGTCGTGACAGCCGGCGCCTGGGGCGCATTGGCATCCACCTTCACCTCCGCCGCCCTTGGGACCGGGCTGATGTACCTGCTGTTGGCCGCATCGATGACACCCTCATTGAACCGTGCCACCTGTTGAAGCTGGCCATCAGGGGTGTACCGTTTCAGGGTGCCATCCTCCTTCCCCTCGGTGATGGTCACCTGCACGGCGAGCTGCCCGTTCTCATGGAAGTACTTCTGCTCACCATCGCGCAGGCCGTAGGCGTTGAACACGAAGTCCTGGGAGATCCGCCCGTTGGGATGCCATCGCTGGAACCTGCCCGTGTTCCGGTCCAGGTCCCAGGTGCCCTGCTCCTCCAATTTCCCTGTCGGGTAGTAGGTTGCATACGGCCCCTGCGGCCGACCCATCCGGTAGGTCACCTCGCTCATCACCCTCCCGTTGGGCCAATACCGCTTCCAGGGGCCCACCCGCTTGCCATTGGCATACCGGCCTTCCTCAACAATGCTGCCATCGGGATAACCGGGCTTGCCTGCCACCGGTGCCATGGAACGCCAATGACCCACCTTCCGCCCGAGCTCGTCCACCCGGTTCAGGGTATCCTGGTGAACGGGCACGGCCTGCGCACGCATGGATCCCCCGAGGAGAAGGACGGCGGCACACAGCAGGGTGAACGTTCGACGCAGGTTCATGGGCCGTTGGACGACGGACTTGTATACGCTGCGCCGTGGGCAACGGTTGCGACCTGCCACCTACACCGCCAGTTCGCGGGTGAGGTTCACGAACATGTCATCCACCATTGCGGAGAGGTCGTACCGGGGGGTCCAGCCCCAATCGGCACGGGCGGCGCTGTCGTCGATGCTACGCGGCCAGCTGTCGGCGATGGCCTGGCGATGGTCCGGTGCGTAGTCGATGGTGAAACCCGGGAGGTGGCGGCGTACCTCGGCGGCCATCATTTCCGGGTCGAAGCTGAAGCCCGCCAGGTTGTAGCTGGTGCGCACCTTCACCTGCCCGGCAGGCGCCTCCATCAGGTCGATGGTGGCACGGATGGCATCGGGCATGTACATCATGGGTAGGGTGCTGCCAGGCCCCAGGAAGCTGGTGTACTTACCGTGTTTGATGGCCTCGTGGAAGATGTGCACAGCATAGTCGGTGGTGCCCCCCCCGGGCGCGCTCTTCCAACCGATCAGGCCGGGGTAGCGGATGCTGCGTACATCCACGCCATAGCGCTTGTGGTAATACTGGCACCAGCCTTCACCTGCAAGCTTGCTGATGCCGTACACCGTGGTGGGTTCCGTCACGGTCCGCTGCGGGGTGCCATCCTTCGGTGTGGTGGGCCCGAACACGGCGATGCTGCTGGGCCAGTACACCTTCTTCAACCTGCCTTCGCGGGCCAGCTCCAGCACGATGAACAGGCTCTCCATGTTCAGCTTCCAGGCGAAGGCGGGATCCTTCTCGGCGGTGGCGCTGAGCAGGGCGGCCAGCAGGTAGACCTCGGTGATGCCGTGCTGCTCGATGATGCGCTCGATGCCACGACGGTCCATGGCGTCCACCAGTACGAAGGGCCCGTCCTGCCTCACCTGGGGCTCCTTGATGTCGGAGGCCACCACATTGTCATTGCCAAAGCGGGCGCGGAGGCCTTCAACGAGTTCGGTACCGATCTGGCCGGAGGAGCCGATGACGAGGATGCGCTTCTGTTCCATCGGGGTCAAAGGTGCGGCAAAAGCGGTGCCGTACAAAGCGGATCAATGACACCCTGCGCACGCCATCACTCCTTCTCGAAGGAGTTGAGGAATCGCAGCATGTTGCGTTCCTCACGGGGGCCATAATACGGGGCGGGGGTGGCGGTGTTCATGACCACGATCCTGTCGCCCAGGGAATGGATCACGAGACCCAACCGGACATCCTCATCGTTGATGAACCAACCGCCGCGCGATTCAGCAGAGGTGGACTGCAGCGGACCGGGACCATCGGTGGGAGCACCGTCGAACCGGTCCACCATCATATCCCACACGGAATCCAACGCAGCTTGTTGCGGCAGCTGCGAGAGGCTGACCGGCCTGTCGAACCAAGCGGCGACATAGGTGATGCCGCTGTCCGCCAAGATGTTCACATGCGAACTGACCGTATCGGAACCAAGTACGAAGGAGCCGTTCTGGGCACCGCTGGCAACCGGCATCCTCACCGTGAAACCACCGCCATCAATGGCGCTGGATCGTGGCCACTGCTCCGAAGCTCCAGCGCAACTGAAGAGTGCAATGGAGAGCACTATCACGGCACTAGGCCAACTGCAGGACGAAGAAAACATGCTGGACCAGGAAGAATAGGGCGATCGCAAGGCAGACCACCTGGATGATGTGCAAAACCGAGGCGAAGCGAACGAAGGCCGGACGCTCAATGCCAAGCAGTGCTCCAATGAGCACGGTAACGGCGAGCGAAACGCTTGCCCGGGCAGCCGAATTCACCACGCACACGCACGCTTCGATCATGGACTGATGCATCACGGCCGAAACCGCAACGATCGTGGCAAGCAACAATCCCGAGACAAGCGCGATGTGAGTCGATTTCATGGCAGGACCCAGAACTGTAAAACGAAAAACTTGGCACCTTGAACATGAGACGGTTCAGGAGATATTCCGATGACCATACTCAAAGTATGTATATGAAAAACACTACACACCATGCACACAGGTCATGACCTGATCCGCACTAAAAAAATGGGGGGAACCCGATCCCAGGCCCCCCCATTTCGAAGCAAACAAGCTACTACGACTTATCGCAGCTGCAGCTGCCGCCGACCAACGTGGCTGCAGACTTACAGGTGTTCTCGTAGTTCTCCACTTCGCTCTTCTTGCCGCACACCTCGGGATACGTGTAGGTGTCCTGGGTGCCAAGAAGGTCATAGGTGTACTTGCAGGTGCTGCACTTCTTGCAGGAAGGCAGGCTCATCACGAAGGCGGCAGCGGCCACCACAACGAGGAACTTTTTCATCGGAAGAACGGGGTTTGTTTGAATTAGGGAGCAAGTATACGGATATCCGGCATGTTGCGCAAGTCGGACAGCCGCTACACCCGCATTGGCGTGTCCCCTCAGGCTTCGTGGCCTGTATCTTCGCAGGCCAAGTCCTTCAGCCACGTGGAACAGGCAAGCACCCACCGCCTCCGCAACCTCTGCGGCCCGGATGAACTGCGTGCCCGTCTGGCGCGTGAGGGCGTGCCCCGCACCACCCTCTCCTTCTATCGCTATGTAAGGCTGGATGATGTGGAAGCGCTGCGGAATGAGCTCTATGCGGAATGGGAGGCGATGGGCGTGCTCGGTCGGGTGTACATCGCACCGGAAGGGATCAACGCCCAGGTGAGCGTGCCCACGGCCCGGCTGGATCT
>JBIJDX010000198.1:0-5177 GCA_044343855.1 Flavobacteriales bacterium | reverse complement strand
CGCCCGGTCTCCAGCTTGCATTCCACCAGGGTCACATAGCGGAAACGCTCCAGCACGCGCCAATGCGTCACCGCCGGCTTGCCCTGTTCACCCTCCGGGAACACCCACTGCACGGTGCGGTCCTTCGGACTGCGACCGATGTTACCCACCACGGTTCCCTCCTCCCCGGGCACATCACCCCACACCAAAGCATTGTATCGCCTGTCGGTGGTGCGATCGAAGAACTGCCTGGCGAGGTGGGCCAGGGTCTCCTCGGTCTTGCCCACCACCATCACGCCGCTCGTGTCCTTGTCAAGACGGTGCACCAGGCCTGGTCTGGGAATATCCGCGCCCGGCACCGCAGGCAGCTGACCGAAGTGGTGCAGCAACGCGTTCACCAGGGTTCCGGTCCAATTTCCATGGCCCGGATGCACCACCAGACCGGCGGGCTTGTCGATCACCAACAGGTGCTCATCCTCGTACAACACGTTCAGCGGAATGTCCTCCGGAAGCAGCTCCAACTCCCGCTGTGGATACGGCAGAACGATGCTGATGGCATCCAGCGGTTTCACCTTCTGGCTGGGCTTGGCAGGGCGTCCGTTCACCAGCACGTTGCCCGCCTTGGCTGCGGCCTGGATGCGTGTGCGTGAGGTGTTGGGCAGGCGATCGAAAAGGAACCTGTCAAGTCGTATCAACGACTGGCCCGGATCGCAGGTGATGCGATGGTGCTCAAAGAGCTCCTGTTCCTCCTCCCGCTCCATGGATGCCAACGTCAATGCTGGACGATCAGTCGGCCCTGCCCGAGGGGCACACCGGCTGCATCGAACAGACGGACCAGGTAGGGACCGTCAGGCCAGTGCGCCGTGGAAACCTCCTCCATCGGTGACCTTCCAGAACGGTGGACCGATCGGCCCAGGGCATCAAGAACCTCCATGGAACCAACTGCCCCGCCATCGGTGGGCACCACCCGGAACGAGGTATTGCTCGGGTTCGGCACCAGCCTCACCAGGTCGGGTACCGGGCCACGCTCCTCCAAACCGATGAAGGGGTCGACATCCGCAACGAACACCGGACGCATCATCAGGGAGCCTTGGAACGCCGTGGTCTGCCAATTGGTGCCCACGCGGTAGGAGATGCGGGACTGGTTGTTGCGGTTGCGGTCGAAGCCGATGTTCATGGGCACTGCGTTGGTCTGGGTCCACCCGACCCAGAAGGTACCCGAAACATGGATGGTCGAATCAAGGGGATACTCAACGAACCTGTTCAGCCCCTCCTGCTTGTATTCCGGGGTTGAGAACGTGAAATTCTGATGGAGCACGACCTCCGGCGAAAGGCTGCTCCAAACCGTGATGAGGAAGGACCCCTGGGTGGGGGGCAGCCCGGGCGGAGGATTGGCCTGCGGATTGAAATACATCCTCACCGCACGGAGGGAATCGCCACCCACGATATCGAACCTGTACGCAAGCTCAGCCCCGGGAGCATTGAGGGAATAGCCCATCTCAGCGGATCCATCATCGTAGGCATAGTAGCTGCTGAGGTCCTGTACGAACGATGTGGTATCGTTGTACGGGTTGATGTCAGGCTGCGTCTGGGTGAGGAACCGCACCCGCCAGAACGCAGCGTCCGTGCTCAACAGGGGATCGTAGACGAACGCATTGGGGGGGCTGTTGATGGGGTGGTCACTGACGATGACCGACGAGGCATTGCCGGAGGTGCTGTTGCCGTAGCTGGGCGGATCGAAAACCACGGGTCCGTCCGTCGTTCCCGCCTGCATGCGCCAGGTGATGAAACGGTCGTTGACATCCAGGTTGCGTATCGGCAGGCTGAGCCCGGGGATCATGTAGGACCCGGGCGCCTGCTCGAAGGCATGGAACGGCACTGATGTGTATGTCTGCAACAAGGTTGAGGCCGGTTGCGTGTAGGCCACGTCCACGATCACGGAGTCACCTTTGGAGCGGTCGGTCCCCAGCCGCACGTAATCAAGGTGCCAATGATCGAAGGAGCCACTGAGCGTCGCATAATTGAGGAACCGCATCCTGAAGCCATCCTGGAGGAAACGTGCCTCCCTGATGGGCAACAGAACCTGTCGGAACTCATCACTGGCATAGTAGGGAGTGCGCCATGCCCTGACCCAGGCATCCTCGCCGGGTGCGTACAATTCCAGCACCAGGCTGTCCTGTGGCTGGGCCTCGGCATCACCGCTCAGGCCGCGTGGCTGAACAAAAAAGCTCAGGTACACGGAATCGGCAGCGTTGTAGGAGAGGTCGATCGGGACGGATGTCAGGCGGTCTGCGATGCCATAGGCACTGTATTGGGCGAAATTGTACGGATACCCATCGCGTGCCAACCCATCGAACGTGGCCACCCCGATCGTGGGTGGTCCTATCGGATAGGTATTGTTGACATGAACGTCATCATCCTCCCACAGTACCAAGGGAGTGGGAACACCGTTCATCAGGTACCTCCGTCCATCCGGTTCCACGGTGTACACGAGCAGGGAGTCCTGCACATAGGCTGGTGCCTGCAGGAACAAGGTGTCCTCCGGCGGGGCCTGCAACGTGTCATAGATGAAGTAGGCCGGCCATGCATCGACCAGGGTCTCCACGGGCGGATATTCGCCCACGTTCCGAAGGGTGAGCTGGACCGTAGGCAGCGGCTGTCTTGTCACCACCGGCGTATCCGGGACCGAGAGGTCCACGGTGAACCGGAACGTGGTATCGTCAGCGAAACGCATACCTGCGTTGGAGATGCCAGCGACCTCCAGGCGGTAGATGGTCTCCGACAAACTCACACCCTGGTCCGTCGCGGCCGCCCAGCGCCTGCGTGTACGGTCGATGGAGAAATCATCCATCAGGGGCAGTACCTGTGGCTCGTTCAGGTAGATGAAGTGTTCGTTCAGTGCGGACTTTTCCTCCGCATGTGGTTGCACCTGGACGGGACGGACCTGAAGCGCGCGCAGCACCTCGCCCTGTGCCCTGAGCCCGCCGACGGTTGACAGCAGGCAGCAGGTGATCATCCATTCATTCAACCGCATCGATGGTGGCGTTGGTCGTGGGCATGAGGGTGTCGGGTGGCACTGGTCGCGGGCGCAGGCCGGTGGTATCCATGGTCAGCCAGACATCGATCTGCGAACCCATGGACACGAATGCATCAGCGCGTACCGCCGGTGACTGTCGGTACACACGTGCGAACGCTGAGTCACGCGATGTGGTGCACCCATCACAGGTGACCACCAGGCCCGGGTTGAGCGAGGCCATGTTCAGGACGGCACCCACCTCGCTTCCGTTCAAGCCCAGGAGGTCCGGCACCGGAACCCGTTCCCCGCGATCGCCACTTCCGAGCACCAGTGCCACCGCCACCCCCCGACGCACCCGATCACCGGCAGCCACACGGCGACCCTCCACCAGTTGATCCAGGACACAGTCCACGCACGGGTCGGGTCGGTAACTCATCGAGGCCACACGCAGGCCAAGTATTTCCAGAACCGACAAGGCCTGCCGTTTGGACAGGTCGACCAGTTCCGGCATGTCGATCATGGGGGGCTGCAACGCGTTCAATACCAGGTAGACCTTCCTGCCGGGCTTTACAGCTGCGCCGGCCGGCGGATCCTGGTCCACCACGCTGCCGGGAACACCCCCCTCCGTGTAGACCGAATCCACCACGATGGCCTGCAACGTCCGGACCGCTATGGCGTCACTGGCGGAGGCGGTGCCAAGCCCACGGACATCAGGCACCAGCACGACCGCGGAATGCCGTGTGTACCGGTTCAGGCCGAACCAGCCGGCCAGGAGCAACCCGGCGGCAACGAGGAGCGGCAGGAAGTACTTCATCGTTCGGACCGCCAAATGTAACCGACCACCGACCACGAACCACACGATGTGCATAGACTGCGGCATGGTGGCACCAGCCAACTGCGCGGCCATGCCAACTTCGCACCATGGATCAGCACCGACCGCTCATCGCCGTCATTCGCGGCGGATACACCGGCGAATCCGTCATAAGCATGCAAAGCGCCGCCACCATGATGGGCGGATTGGACACCCGCAGGTTCGATGCGGTCTACCTGACCGTGGGGGTCGATGGAATGAGCTGCGAAACACCTGCGGAGCAACCGCTGCCCATCGATCGGGGCACGTTCAGCGTTGACCGTGGAAACGGCCCCGAACGCATCGCTGCCGCCCTCATCGCCATCCATGGAAGCCCCGGGGAGGACGGCATCCTGCAGGGCTATCTGGACCTGGTGGGCGCACCCTACCAGACCGGCGGTGTGCTGAACATGGCCATGACCATGAGCAAGTATTCAACCGTTGCGCTGCTGCGGGACCTTGGCTTCCCCGTGGCACCCTCCATCCGCCTGCATGCCTCGGATCTGATCGGGCCGCACGCCCTGGAGGGGATCGGCTATCCGTGCTTCGTAAAGCCCGACCAGAGCGGAAGCAGCCTCGGGGTGGCCAAGGTGAAGACCCCCGACGAACTCCATGATGCGCTGGCCGCAGCGTTCAGGGAATGTACGTTCGCGCTTGTCGAACGCGGTGTTGCCGGGCGGGAACTGACCTGCGGTGTGCTCATCTCCAAGGGACAGTTCACTCCATTGCCCGTGTGCGAGATCAGCACCACCCGCGAGTTCTTCGACTATGAGGCGAAGTACCACGCGGCTGATACCCGCGAGACCATACCGGCCGACCTCCCCGGGGAGGTGACCCGCCTTGTCCAGGACCGTTCAGCCGCCATTGCCAGGGCGCTCGACTGCCGCGGCATGGTGCGCGTGGACCATATGTGGACGGGAACGGAACTCATCACCATCGAGGTGAACACCGTACCGGGATTCAGCCCCGCGAGCATCTACCCGAAAATGCTTGAAGCGGCCGGACTTGGCGTGTCACATGCTGTGAACCTGATGGTGGATGACATGCTTGCCCGAACCGCACGGAAATGCATGTCCTGATCCTGTGCCAGGCTTTCCCGCCGGCAAACCGGACCGGTGCACGGCGCCCCTACCAGCTGGCCCGCCGACTGGTGGAAAGAGGGCATCGCGTGTCGGTCATCTGCGAGGCCACTGAAACACCGGATGTGTGGAACGCCCCGCTCGGGGGGATGGTGGTGCACCGGCTTGCCAAGGCAGACGTTCCCCGCGACAGCAGGGGACTGTTACGGATGGCACACCTCGTGCACCGCTTGCTGCGCAGCCATGCGCTCGT
>JBIJDX010000197.1:0-5211 GCA_044343855.1 Flavobacteriales bacterium | reverse complement strand
TGCGCGAAGCCGTGGATGCGATCATGTGGTACCGGACGATGATGACGGCGAAGCTCCATCGCGCATTGAGCGGACTGGACGAGGACGAGGATGAGCGCGACGATCCCGACCATTGCCCGGAGATCGCCGACCACAATGGCACGGCCAAGCTATGCCTCCACATGGCCGACCAGTGCGTACAGGCCTGGCACACGGTGGCCGAACAATGGCCGGAACAAGCCATGGAGACCGTGGCTCCGCTTGAACTGCTGGCCCGCATCAAGGCCCAGCTGGCGATCGACTTTCCCGATGCCCACCGGTTCGTGCGGGCCGGATGGGATGCGCACATGGGCACGCCGAAATGCCTTCAGGGATGATCGCGGACAGGCAGTGACCCCGGTTCATGGGGCTGCTCTGCCAATGGCAGTCGTTCAACGATCGGCAGCCAGGTAGATGATGGCCGCCAAAAGCCACGTCAACAGGAAACTGAAGTAGGCAAGCCGCAATGGGAGGTACTTCCTGCGTGAAATGTACCGTCCGTGGGTGTGCAGTTCCTCAAGGATCGCGTCATGGGTGCGGGGCGGTGTGCTCATTACATGGTTCATGTGGCGCTTGAATTCAGGCAGGCCCAGCTCTATGAACGTGGTGAAGTGGAGCAGATTGAACGGTGGAGTGGCGGAACCACTGTCCTTGCGCTCCTTCATCAGCAATGGACTCTTGGGTATGGTGGACCAGGCGCTGAACAGGATGGTCGTGAGTGCACCCACGACGATAGCCCAATAATGCGCTGCATGTCCGTGTTGTGCGCTATCGGAGACCTTCACCAGTGCGAACTGCAGCATGACTGCGGAAAGCGTGAGCATCAAGTTCGCCTTCAGGTCGCTCAGCTGGCTTGCCGTCATCAGGTTCCATCGCGTCTGCATCAGCAACTGGTCGCGGTGGTCCGCCACGTAGGGGTCCACGTCCTCATAGCGCGCAGGTGTTGGTGCCTCACTTGGCGCAACTGGCTCTTCGATCGGAATGCCGGCAGGTTCCATGGTTTTCCAGGTGGCTGGTAATGTAACTGTGGCAGGGCAGCTTGGTAATGGCCCGGCACAGGCCCTCTGGCACACCAGGTGGAAGCGTGATGGCGTATGTCGGGCCGGTTATTTTTTGGCTGCCGCGGCAACTTTTTTTCGGCTTCTTCGTCAAATGACCATGGGTATGGTCCAGCTGCGAACGAGTGGCCATTGCATGGTACGAACCGCGTTCATCGTTGCCGGTTTCTGCAGCGCTTTTGCAGCGTCAGGTGCGACTCCGCCGAATGACCTTTGTGACCATGTGTTGCCAAGGCCATTGCCCATTGGCGGTTCATTGGTGTTCGAGGGAACCACCGTGGGCGCGAGCTTCTCACAGGATGCATTGCCTGACAACGAGATCGGCCAGCTGGGCCTCCCCGTGGTCTGGCACGCGTTCACGCTCGCACACTGCACACGGGTCGAGCTGGCGTATTGTGGCACCGATCCGGTTTTCACTGGATACTGGGGATTGCTGGCCAAGGGTTGTCCCGCCGCCATCACGATACCGGCATCCGGTTTCAGCGACGTGGCATGCGGGGATGGCAACCGGACATTCGTGTATGACTCGCTTGGGGCGGGTACCTACTACATACCGGTGCTCAGCGACGTCTTCGGCACCGCTTATGGTCCTTATCGCATCGAGGTGAGTGGCCGCGTCTGCACCGGTGGTGCACCACCCAACGACCTGTGTTATGGCCTCGCTCCGGTCACCGTCCCGGTGGGGCATGAGGTGACCTTCATCGGCGATAATACGGGGGCCACCTTCATTGGTGACGGTGCTGCAGGCACGTTGTTCGGATCCGTGCCCGTACCCACCGTCTGGCATGCATTCGAACTGACACACTGCTCTTCGGTATCCGTGGAGTACTGTCGCACGGCCACTGGCCAGACCAACTACTGGAACCTGCTCGCCACTGGTTGCCCCGCGGCGCTCACCATCACCCCGACCCAGATACGTGATGACGAGTGTGGAAATGGTATGCGAACGCTCTTCTTCGCCTCCCTGCAGCCAGGTGTCTACTACGTTCCGGTGATCTATGATCCGTTCGCCGGAGCCGCCGGTCCGTATGTGGTTGATGTCAGGGTGGGTACGTGTTTCGGTGGTTCTCCTCCAAACGACCTTTGCACATCGGTGGTGCCTGAGCCCTTGGTGTTGGGGGTGGCGGCCACGCTCAAGGGCGACACACGGGGGGCCACCAGCGATGATGACGGTCTCCCCGCTTCCATCATTGGGTCGTCCGACCTCGCCACCGTCTGGCACGCGTTCACGCTTGAGCAATGCGCGCGGGTAACGGTGGATTACTGCCCCACAGAGCTGCCCTATGCGAGTTATTGGGACCTGCTCGTCAGGGACTGTGATGCCATGGATGTGGTCATACCGGCGTTCGTCCAGCAGGACCAATGCGAAAGTGGGCGCCGCACCCTTGTTTTCGATGCGCTGGAGCCGGGCACCTATTACCTGCCCGTGCTGCTCGATGCGTTCAGTGGTTCGGTGGGCCGCTATGCCATTGAGCTGCTTGCCCTGGCCTGTGAAGGTGATGCACCGGTCAACGACCTGTGTACGGATGTTCCGGTGGTCCCGGTGGGAAGCGGTACGGTGGTCTTCACCGGCAATACCACGGGTGCCACCAATGCAGGAGATGGCGCTGCCGGCAGCCTCTTGGACAACCCTGCCGTACCCACGGTGTGGCATGCCTTCTCCATCGCTTCGTGCAGCAATGTGCGCATCGCGTACTGTGGTACCGCCCCTGTTTTCGGTAACTACTGGGACCTGCTCTTCAGGGATTGCCCCGCAGAGGGTCCGGTGTTCGCCAGTGATATCAACGATGCGCTCTGCGCCAGCGGAGCCCGCACCCTGCTGTTCGATTCGCTCGCGCCCGGCACATACCACCTGCCTGTGCTGTTGGATGCGTTCGCGGGAGCTCGCGGCCCGTATGAGGTTGCCGTGAGTGCTTCGCTCTGCGACCTGCAGACGGATGCGTCGGAACGGATGACCATCCGGTCAGGTATGCATGTCTATCCCGTTCCAGCCGACGGTGTGGTCATCGTGGAAGGCATCCGCGAAGGTCCCTGCCGGTTCACCGTTCTCGATACGGGTGGTCGGGTGGTCGAGGCCCGGTCGGGTGCCGGTGCGCAGACAACCCGGTTCCTGGACCTTCAGCATCTGCCGGGTGGCACTTACCTGCTGGTCGTGGAACAGGAGGGAAAGCGTGATCACCGCGTGATCATGTTATCCGGCCGGTGAGGATGGCGGGGTATCTTCGCCCGTCCATATCCCACTGCGCGAATGAAACTCGTATCCTTCAATGTGAACGGCATCCGGGCTGCCGTTGGAAAAGGCCTGCTGGGGACGCTCGAGGCATTGGATGCCGACATCATCTGCCTTCAGGAAACAAAGGCCACGGCGGCCCAGGTACAGGAGGTGCTGGCTCCGCTGAAGGGTTACCATGTGTGCGGATACGGGGCCGCCAAGGCCGGATACAGCGGCACCGCCATCGCATGTCGTACTGCTCCGGACAAGGTCGCCTACGGCATCGGAATGCCCGGCCACGATGATGAAGGACGCGTCATTACGGCCTGGTTCCCGGAGCTCGTAGTGGTCACCGTGTACACCCCGAACAGCGGTGAGGGTCTGAAGCGGCTCGACTATCGGGCTGAATGGGATGCGGCCTTCCGCGGCTATGTGCATGCACTCGTGCGGAGTGGTTCACAGGTTGTCGTTTGCGGCGATCTTAACGTGGCACACCGCCCCATCGACATCGCCCGGCCCAAGTCGAACTACAATACCAGCGCAGGCTATACGCAACAGGAGATCGATGGGATGGACGCCCTGCTCGCTGCCGGCTTCGTGGATACCTTCAGGCTCCTGCACCCGGAGTTGGTGAAGTACAGTTGGTGGAGTTTCAGGGCCGGGGCCCGCGGCAAGAACATCGGCTGGCGCATCGACTATGTGCTCGTGAGCGGCAACCTGGCGCCCAAGGTGAAGGATGCGTTCATCCTCAACGAGGTGCTGGGCAGCGATCACTGCCCTGTCGGCATCGGTTGGTGATGCACCTGCACCTACAGGCTTAGCAGGTCCTTGAAGCGTGCCGCCTGCCTTCGGCTCACCTCGATGGATTCCTGTTGTCCCTCGCGGCCCGCATGCCTCAGCTTCACCATCAGTCCTCCGCTGAACCACGGTTCAATACCTTCCACCCATCGGAGATTGATGATGTGCCTGCGGCTGGCACGGAAGAACACCAAGGGGTCCAGCCGCTCCTCAAGTTTGTTCAGGCTCCGCAGCACCAAAGGCTTGTGGTCCCCGAATCGCACGCGCACATAGTTGCCCTCGCTTTCGAAGGAACGCACATCGCGGAGGGTTACGAACCAGCATTTGTCGCCGTCCTTCAGGAAGATCTGGTCATGTTCGCGCAGCACCTCCCTGCCGGGTGCTGCCTGGTCCCGCGAGGGCTGGAGCTTGCCGAGCGCGGTTGCCAGCCGCTCGGGATCGATGGGTTTCAGCAGGTAGTCCAGTGCATTCACGGCGAACGCCTTGAGGGCATGCTCGTCGTAGGCGGTAACGAAGATCACCTGGGGCGCGTGGTCCAGTCGTTCCAGCAGGTCGAACCCCGTTCCTCCAGGCATGTTGATATCCAGGAACAGCAGGTCCGGATGGTGTTCCGTGATGAGGGCCTCAGCCTCATCCGGATCGGCTGCCTCGCCCACGATGGTGATGCCGTCATGGGCTGCGAGGAGGTTGGCCAGTTCCTTGCGGGCGAGACGCTCATCGTCGATGATAAGTGCTTTCATGGCTGCAGGCATGAGCCGTTCATGGCTGGATGGGAACGGGTGTGCGAAGTTCGTGGAGCGGTATGTTCACCGTGGTGATCACGCTGCCATCCTCCTCGCGGATGCTGAGGGTGGCGGCGGTGCCGTACAGCAGTTCCAGTCGGCGGCGGGTGTTCTGTAGTCCTATGCCTCCCCGGTCCTTGTCGGGCCGAAAGGTGCCCGTATTGCGCACCGTGATGACCGTCCCTTCCGCATTGCCTGTTGCATCGATGACAAGCTCCCCCCCCCGCGGAAGATGCGCGATGCCATGCCTGACAGCGTTCTCCACGAGCGTCTGCAGCAGCATCGGTGGGACCAGGTTGCGCTCCACTGAAGGGTCCACTTGTATCCGGGTTCGCAGGCGTTC
>JBIJDX010000196.1:0-5219 GCA_044343855.1 Flavobacteriales bacterium | reverse complement strand
ACGTGCAGGGTGAAGTGCTCCATCACCTTGGCATGCGCATGCAGGCCGCGCATGCGGCAGGTATCGCTGACGTCGTCATCGATCCGGGATTCGGGTTCGGGAAGGAGCTGCGGCACAATTTTGCGCTCCTTGCAGGCCTTGCATCGTTCACGGTGCTCGAAGTACCGCTGTTGGTGGGACTTTCGCGCAAGCGCATGATCTGTGAGGCGCTCGGCATCACAGCGGGTGAAGCGCTCAATGGCACCACCGTGCTTCATACCGTCGCCCTGCAGAAGGGTGCATCGATACTCCGCGTGCACGATGTGAGGCCGGCGGTGGAAGCCATCACCTTGCTGCGGGAGCTGAACCGGTGGGGTGATCGCCGGCATCCACCCGGAAGGGAAGCATCAGAATTCAACCTCCCTACGGCGGCGCAGTGATACAGTGCTTCCCGCCCTGGCCAGCTTCCTGCTGCGTGCGAGGAGCTCACGTTCATACAGGACCATCATGCGGGCAACCTGTGGACGCATCACGTCGTTGTAAGCGGCATCCCAGTTGAGGTTGCGCACCGAGTGCCGGTAGGCGGCCGTTCCAATGGGTGCATCCAGCAACCCGAAGTCGAAATCAGGGATCCATTCGAAAAGCGTCACCTGCAGGTCCATGTCATAGAAGGGCACATCGGGGAACAACGGGATCGCCGTGGCGTCGATGCGCACGTGCTTGGTCACCATGTCGCTGCGGTGGAACCAGACGATGTAATCGTAACCGCGCTCCAGGAACAGCTCGTAATGGCCGTTTCCACCGGTCATCACCGTCTCGCGTTCCACACTGTCCTTCACCAGCCGCACCTGCACTCCCCTCATGCCATCCCCACTGGAATATTCCGTGACGAGGCCGTGCAGCCGGATATGAAAGGCGGATGCGTGTTGCGGTGCCAGCCACGCACAAAGCACCACCGGCAGCCAACAGGAACGCTTTCCGGACATGGGGTCAAAATTAGTCGGGCCGTTCAGATTGCAGGATCGATTTCGCGCGAACTTTGCATCGAGCGGCGACCCATGAGGTTAAGCATACGCAGCGGCGAGAAACTGCACATCCTCTTCTGGCTGCTGCAGGACCTGTGCTGGGTGATGGACGCCCGCGTGGCCGGGCTGCTGCTGGTCATCCCCGCAGTCCTTGTGGCGGTCTGGATATGCTGGCGGTCGCGAGCGGAGCGGAGCGAATTCGTTCATGCCCTTGCCGTGGTGCTCTGGATCCTTGCCAACTCCACATGGATGATCGGCGAGTTCTTCCTGGCGGACGGCACGCGGCCTTACGCCATTTTTCTCTTCGTTGCAGGCCTGTCGGTGCTTGCTTTCCACCATCTTCCATCATTCTTGCGCGCCCCTCGGCACCGTTCGAATTAACGTGGAGTTCACATTGGTCCGCCAGGGACCCGGTTAACTTCGCCCGGCCACACCATGAACGAGCTGAGCGCGCTCCGGGTCCACTTGGACCGCGTACTGCAGATAGCGCTGGCATGGCTTCTCGCAGGCCTGTTGAGCGCGTTGTTCGAGCACAACGCACTGCACCGGGCGGGTGTTGATAGTGCGCTTTTCGACCACATCGACTCCAGCTATCTGCGCTCACTGCTGGCGGGCCTGGTCGGCGGCGGCATCTACATCTTCCTATTGCGACCAAGGCTGCGTCGGAAGCCCTTCTTCCAGGCGTGGGGCATCATGGCGTTGCTCATCCTCGCGGTACTGGCCATTTCCGTTGTGCTGCGGCGCGCACTGCATGCGCCGCCCATCGGCACCCATACCGCCGCTGACCTGTTCTCCCTGGATGTTCTCGGAACCTATCTGTACTGGACGCTGCTCATGGGTGGCACCATGCTGATGGTGCGCATGAACGACCAGTACGGCAGTGGCGGGATCGCGTATCTCACCGGACGTTACCACAAGCCGCGCCAGGAGATGCGCATCTTCATGTTCCTAGACATGCGCTCCTCCACGGCCATTGCCGAGCAGTTGGGCCACGTGAAGTACTTCCAGCTTTTGAACGAGCTGTTCACCGACATCACGGACGTGATCGTCCGTTCGCGCGGCGAGATCTACCAGTACGTGGGTGACGAGGTGAGCGTAAGCTGGACATTCCGGAACGGTGTCCGCCGCCAGCGCTGCGTACGTTGTTTTCTTGACATCCGCTCCAAGCTGAGCCGCCGGGCACGGCACTATGAGGACCGGTATGGCATCATACCCGTCTTCAAGGCAGGCTTCCATTATGGTCCGGTGACGACCGGCGAGGTGGGCTCGGTGAAACGGGAACGCATTTACAGCGGTGATGTGGTGAACACAGCCGCCCGGATACAGAACAGCTGCAACGAATTGGCTGTGGACAACCTGCTCTCACAGGAACTGCTGGAGGTACTGCACCTTCCACCGACGTACCGGACCCGTGAAATGGGCTCCATCCCCCTGCGGGGCAAGGCGTCCAGCACCACCCTGTGGACCATTGATGAGGGGCGGGTCTGAGCGACCGGCCAACGATCAGTACAGGGCCACCCTGCCACCGCGGATGACGGTCCACGGACCGCTCGGTGCGGGATAGAGCACGGCGTCACCGAACAGTTCGAACGTGGGTATCGCCGCTTCGGATCCCAGGCGCCTGCGTCGGCCACCCTCCAGCGACCACAGGCGGCGATCGATGTCGAGGTAGACCAGCCGCCCACCGTGCACGGCCCACTTCTCCGGCACATGGTCCTCCACGGTCACACGTCCTCCGGGCCCGAGCAATTCCAGCCGGCCATCGTCCAGGAAGAGCAACAGACTGTCCTCCACCCAGTATGCGGTGGGATGTTCATCCAGCACGGAGTGCATGGTGCCACCCGACCAGCAGCGCAGCCGGCCCACCCCATCCTCGAAAGCAAGCACACCATCACCCGCCCTGGCCGAAACGGGCCGGAGGTCCGAAACCGGGTGGTCATCACCTCCGGTCCGCAGTACGAAACGGGCGTTCCCGTCATCCCAGAAGCCGGTGATGCCGTTCCCCGCCACGATCCATCCAGCGTCCACGCCATCCGCCAACAGCTCCACCCGCCCTGCACGGAATTGCATCAGCTTGCGCGTGGACCGGTCATGAAAGGTGACCGCATCGGCGGAGGTCCGCCATTGGGCCCTCCCGGAGGCATCGGTGATGGCGGCGACGGTGTACACCTGCCCATGCCAGAAGGCGCGGAGTTCAGCGGCTGCCCGATCGCTGAAAACAACCATGCTGTCGGCCACATCGAATCGGTCCACCGGATAAGCCAGGGGCATTCCGCGGCCATTACGCAGCATGAACAGGGTATCACCGCTGAGCCAGGCAGTCATGTCGCCGGAGACCTGCCATCGATCCACAGGACCGCCATGCAACAAGTGGAGTCTCCGGCCTTCCGGGAGGAACACCTTCAGCCGGGCTTCGGAATCGGTGTAGACCACCCGGTCACGGGCGGCCTCGAAGCGCAAGGGCCCCTGCGGCTCCAACCGCTCGAAACGGTCATTGGCGAAGACCACGAACCGACCCTCATCGTCAACGAACGGTACCGGCCATTGCGCCATTGCAACACAGGCTCCCACCAGCGCGTGCAGCAGCATCGGCAACCTCATCGGGACCTGCGTTCTATGGTATGCACGCGCACCTCACGCCGCCTACCCTTCACCGGCACCAGGTTCTCCGGGCCGATGCTGAAGCGCTCGACCGCATTGGGAAGCCTCCTGAGAAGTTCACCCGAGACAAGCAGGTCCACCTTCATGGATTTGGCCAGTCCCAGGATGCGCGAAACACTGTTCATCACATCGCCGCTGTGATCAATGACCCGCTTGATATGCCCCACCTGTGCAACGATCACGCGCCCGCCATGCAGTCCACCCCGATACTCAGGCACCACCCCGAATTCCCGCATCAACGTGTCGGAATGACCATCGATGCGTGACTGGATATCGAAGAACAGGTCAAGGCATTGATCACCGCGCAACCCAACGCGCATGGGCCAGGTGAACAGCACTTCATCACCCACGTACTTGAGTATCTCGGCCTCGTTGCGAAGCACCGCATCCGTCATCAGCGAGTAGGTGTAGTTGAGCAGCCGGAAATAGCGCAGGTCGCCGAGCCGCTCGGCGATGGCGGTGGACCCCACCAGATCGAGGCTGAGCACGATGCGCTCCTCAGCACGCGGACGGTCGAAACGACCCAACAGGAAGCCCAGGAACGCGCGGCGCCCCAGGTGCTCCTCCAATTGCACGACCAGCAGCGCAATGGATGTGACGACCAGCACGCGCAGTACGACCTTGTAGAATTGCGCCATGGTCAGGAGGTCCTGCACGCGGTAGGGCTCCTCGTAGGTCATCAGGTTGAATCCGTCGCTCTTCAGTGCGAAGGCCACGGCGATGAGGGTGATCGTGAGCAGGCTCACAAGGAAGAATTTGCCCAGGAACTGCACTGGAACGGGCAACGAACGGAAACGTCGGCCGAAGAAGAACTCTTCAAGGATGCCTGTCCAGATCCCCAGCAAGGCCCAGGCCAGGACTTCCACGCCCATGCGCTCGCCACTGAAGAGCGTGAAGACCCAGGCCACCAGCGCGGCCACCAGGCCGTACTTCAGCAACTTGCGCAGTTTGTATCGGGTGATGGCGGTCAACGGTCCGCGAAAGTACGGGATACAGGGGGGCTGCCCATCGGCGTATTGAGCGGGAGGCCAAGCGGCAGCAGGTGCATCCGCCACAGTCCCATCACCACGATGCCCGGCGCCACAACGCGCTCCGCACACGTGACCGGCCCGCTGCAGGGCAACCTGCCGTGTTCATGGGTCATCCACGCGCGGCGACCCGGACGGTATTTCCATCCTCACCCAAGCAACGAACATCGGGCGCGGTGCGTCGTTTCATTCGGGTTGCCGAAATTTGGTGGCCCGCCGAGCCATGTACCGTCCCACCTCCCGGAAAGCTGGAAGGCCATTGCCCATGTGGTTGGTGTGCCTGTGCAGCTTGACGAGCATGGTGGTCCGCGGGCAGCCCGTGTGTTCCATCAACATCGGCGGCGACACCACGATCTGCGCCGGCGAGAGTGTTGTACTGACAGGTCCGGCAGGTTATTCCAACCACCTCTGGAGCACCGGTGAAACGACCCAGAGCATCACGGTCAGCAATGCCGGAACCTACAGTTGCCAGGTCTCCTATCCCACCGGCAACCTGGTCACCAATGGCAATTTCAGCAGTGGTAAC
>JBIJDX010000044.1:0-15553 GCA_044343855.1 Flavobacteriales bacterium | reverse complement strand
GCAGGCGACATCGGAGCGTTGGAGCAGCGCAACGGTGATGGCGGGACATGTGAAGCAGGGACCGAGGCCGGCCGCGGAAGCCAGCTCCAGCGTGTTGCCCGCGGCATCCACCACGCGCACCGGGAAGCTGGTGGGCGGAGGGATGGCGGCGCCGGTGGCGAACGTGGTCCAGGTGGTCACATCCACCGCACAGCCGGGGGGTATGATGCAACCGAACAGGCAGGCGCTGCAATCCTGGCTGGTGGTCTGTTGCTGCCACGAATAGGGTGCCAGGCCGTTGTTCACGTTCCAGCTGCCGTTGTCCGCGATGCACACCGCCAACGGGGCGCAATTGCTCACGGCGATGACCACGCTGTCGCTTCCGCAGGCCAGGGTGTGCACCACGGTGTGCAGGCCGGGGCCGGCAAGGGCCGGGTCGAACAATGCCGCGTTGGGTGCGCTGATGCCCGGTCCGGACCAGGTGCCCCCCGGCGTTGAGGGAGCCAGCAGCACCGGAGCGTCGGTGGTGCACAATGGCGGAACCTGCGCGAACTCCGCATTGCAGCAGGGTTGGGGCACCACGCTCACATCGTCGATGAAGTAGTACGCATAGGGATTGAAGGCCGCCTCGTTGGCGCAGTTATAGGTGGTTGCCGCATCGTCCTTGTAGTTGCCGATGGTGATGTAGCGCTCGCCTCCCGTGGCCGTGTAGTTCCATTGCAGCCGCTGCCATCCTTCGGTATCGGTGACCTCGGGCCCCGTGTATTGCAACTGGGGTGTAACCGGCAGCACCGACGACCCGCCGATGGTGGCACAACTGACATTGAGGGGGGCATTGGAAAAGTGCACTCCGATGTCAGGGGAGGAGAACTTCACATTGTCGGCAAGGCTCACATGGAACTCCACACAGTACGTCTGGCCGGCGACCAGCGGCTGGGTGAGGGTGCCCTGGACATACTCCCTCCAACCGCTGCCGAAGAACGGCTCGCAGCCCAGCAGCACGAAGCCTTCATAGACGATGATGCCAGCGTAGCCATCACCGGTTCGTGCATCCTGGGAACCGAGGATGTTATCAGGAACCCCCACGCTCAGCGCACCGAACGGGCTGCAGGCGTTGTAGACATCGGAAGTGGAGCAGGTATCTCCCACCAGGTTCTGGAACGGGTCGCGCCACGGTGCGGCCCTGTCCAGCTCGCTTGGGCCGAGGGGACAGGAAACGAGCTCCTCGAAGCTGGGGTTCACCACCAGGTTCTGCGCCTGTGCGGACAGGGGCACCACCAGAGCGGTGATGAGTGCGAAACGATGGATGCCGGACATGTGTTCTGTTGGAGTGCGGATAAATGTAGCCAAACGGCGGCAGCGGGCGGGCACCCCCTTGAGCATCACAGGAACAGGGCGATCGCGTATCCTTGTTGCATGGAACGATACACGGCATCGCGCCTCACGGCGGGCAACCGCATTTTCCCGTCCCAGCTGGTGGTGGGTGAACAGGGTGTCACCCTGCGCCAGCCGGCATTGTTCAGCGGGAAGGAGACCACCATCCCTTACTCACGCATCGCATCGGTGAACATCAGCTGCCCGGTGGTGGGCTATTCCACCATCCATATCCAGACCACCGGCGAGGGCATGATCTCCGTGCACGGATTCCTGCGCTCCGAGGTGGAGGCCATGAAGGCGGCCATCCTGGACCGGATCAATGCATCCGAGAAGCCCCGGTAGCACTCCACCGCCCCTTCCGCAACACCTGCAGCAATGGGGTTGCGGTCAGCACGTTCATCGTGCCGGTGCGCACGATGAACGTGACGCGAATGCCATCCCCTCTACCTTGGCACCAGACATCATCACACCATGCAGTTCACCGCACAGCAGATCGCCCAGCTCCTTCAAGGCACCGTGGAAGGTGACCCCAATGCCACTGTCAGCAGGCTCTCGAAGATCGAGGAGGGCGGCGAAGGGTCCCTGTCCTTTCTGGCCAATCCGGCGTACACCCAGTACGTGTACGGGACCACGGCCAGCGTGGTGATCATCGGGCAGGCCTTCGAGCTCACCGCCCCTGTGCGGACCACCCTGGTGCGCGTGGCCGATGCGCAGGCGGCCTTTGCGAAGGTGCTGGCGATATACAACACCATCAAGCTGGACAGGAAGGGCATCGCGCCCCAGGCCGTGATCGAGCCCGGTGCCACCCATGGCGACAACTGCTACATCGGTGCGCTGGCCTACATCGGCGCCAATGCCAGGCTGGGCAACAACGTGAAGGTGTACCCCCATGCCTACATCGGCGACAACGTGACCATCGGTGACAACACCACCGTCTTCGCCAACGTGACCGTCTACTCCGATTGCGTGATCGGGGCCAACTGCATCATCCACAGCGGCACGGTGATCGGCAGTGATGGCTTCCGCTTCGCCACCGGACCCAACGCGGCGGAGAAGATTCCGCAGATCGGGAACGTGGTGATCGAGGACGATGTGGAGATCGGGGCCAACTGTGCCATCGACCGCGCCACGCTGGGCAGCACCATCCTGCGGCGCGGGGTGAAGTTCGACAACCTCATCCACATCGCGCACAACGTGGAGGTGGGTGAGAACACCTACTACGCAGCGGGCGGTGTGGTGGCGGGCAGCACCAGGATCGGCAAGAACTGCATGTTCAGCGGACAGGTGGGGATCATCGGTCACCTGAGGATCGCCGACGGCACCATCATCGCGGCACAGAGCGGCATCAGCAAGGACACGAAAGCCGGCGAGGCCTACATGGGCTCACCGGCCTTCGAGGTGCAGAAATACCGCAAGAGCTACATCCACTTCCGCAACCTGGACCGCATCGTTGACCGGATCGACAAGCTCGAGAAGGCTGCGAAGGGGTGAGACAGACCCGTCGGGTACGGCGGGTCGACCATGCATTCCCGGGATGATGGTGGCTACGGCAGCTGCTGCTCGCGGGTGTTGGTGGGCACGCTTCCGCCGATGTTCTGCAGGAGCGGATCGCGATCGTTGGCCGCACCGGTGTAGCGCACAACGCCGTTGAGGTCCACGTCCTCATCGAGGTAGCCCACCGCCGAGGCCGTGGGCACCGTACCCCCGATGCGTGCAAGGATGGGGTCGCGGTCGTTGGCCGCACCCGTGTAGCGCAGCACGCCATCACCATTCACATCACCAGCCCACAGCGCACGCACGGTGCCCATGGTGCGTTGTGCGTCGGTTCCGTAGGTGGCCACCGCATCCGAGCGCAGGTCGAGGCGCAGCACACCCTGCCCCATGGCGTAGGGTGCCGCTGTCATCACGCCGAGGTGGTTGCGGTGCGTGGCCATCACATGGTAGCTGCCACGCGGAGCCAGGGGGAATACCACAGGGGATGTGCCATCGGCAGTGACCACCTCGCCATTGGCCAGTACCAGGCAGGCACGGCCATCGATGACCTCGGCGGGGTCCGTCGCATCACGCAGCTCCAGCCACACCCAATCAACCGGGGCGCTGCTGCCCGTGCGTTCCAACAGCTCCGGCTTCAGGCCCTGGCCGTCGCCATACGGGTCGTTCGCCGGCAGCAGGCCGGCGGCACGCAGGTCGGTGCGCATGCCGGTGCCGGTGTAGGCGCCCTCCAGGTAGAGGCTCAGCGCCAGCTCCGCATCGCCGTCCTGGTAGTCGAAGATGCCATCGCTGTCACGGTCCACGCCATGGCGGATCTTGGTGCTCGGGTGCACCACGGTCCAGGTGAGCGGCGAACCACCGGCCTGTGCGGCGGCCAGCAACTGCGCGTGCGTCACGGTCTGCCCCGCCAGGTCGCTCTGGTAGGTGTTGCTGCCGATGTAATAGAAGCCACGCGCCTCACCATTGTAGAGGCCCTTCACCACCAGCGCGTAGTCCGCAGGGTACTTCTCCACCATGAAGGTCTTCATGCTGTTCACACGGCCAACGCTGCCCACGCTGCCGTTGATGGTCATGCGCATGCCCACGGCAGGCAGTGCATCCTGGACGGGATGCGCCAGGGTGAACTGGTGGCTCTGGGGGCTGTTCACCTGGGTGATGCCCCCGCTCCAGCTGAGCAGTTCAGGCTCGTAGTCGCCGAAATAGTGCCCGCTGACCCCGGGGTTGTTGAAGCGTGACTCCATCACACCATCGGCCATGAGACCGAAGCCGCTGGTGCATTCGGTGGTGTTGTAGAAGAACCCGTTCTTGCGGTACACGGTGCGCAGATCGGGCACCATGTTGGTATTGAGCGTCATGTTCACCTGGCCCGCGCTCACGTTGCTGCCATTGCCAGGCAGGTGACCGCGTCCGCTGCCGGTCTGGTGGCAGTGTGAACAATTGATGTTCACCGCCACGAACAGGCGCACGCCAGCGGCGGGAACGGTCTGGAAACTGGTGCCGGTCAGGCGCACGCGCCCGGGCATGCGTTCCACGGCCGCCGCCACCGAACTGTCAGGACGGATGGTCCGGTAGGGATTGGGCACATGCCAGGTGGCGTTGAGGAAGTCGGAGAACTCCTGCATGCCCACCGGGTCCAGTGGCGCTTCGGTGCCCTGCAGGTCCTCGAACGCGCCGGCGAAATCGTGGAAGCTGCCCTTGTCACCGCGCCAATGAAGCTTGCCTGTGCCACGCCCGATGATGTCGATGAGGAACTGGGTGGTCTTCAGCCCCTTCATCGGGTGGAACGTCTTGTTGCCAGCGGGGTCGTTCACCGTGACGGGATCGCCCGCGGGGTTGCCAAGGTCCCAGGCCAGCCGGTCCCACTTGCCGTCCACATGACACGACCCGCAGCTGATGTGGCCGTGGCCGCTGCCCTCGTGGGTGTTGTAAAGGTGCTTGCGGCCCTTGCGGATGATCTCCGGCGTGGGGTCGAAGAAACCCGTGCGCGCCACCTCCTCATCGTTGGACAGGTCGATGGTGGATACCGATGCACTGAACTTGTTGAGCACATAGGCGCGGCCGTTGGTCTCATCCAGCACAATGCCCGTGGGGCCTTCACCGACCATGATGGGGTCCGGCACGGTGCGGCTGCCGGTGGGCGTGATGGTGATGACATTGTTGCTGCCCATGCCCGTGACGTAGGCCTTGCTGCCATCCGCCTTCCATGCAATGCCCCGCGGATCGCCCACGGACTGCTTGCGCAGCACCGGCGATGAACTGTGGGTTCCATAGTTGATGTGCGGGTTGAGGTCCGCGATGAGCGGGCTGCCCGCCGGCGCGAAACGTGACACGTTCACCCGCAGGAATTTGCCGCGCAGGTTGGGCTCGAAGCGGACCTCGTTCGTGGCATCGGTGCCCACCACATAGACCTCACCGCTGGTGGGATGCACGGACATTGCCATGAGGATGTTGCCCAGGCGCTGCTTGTAGGTGACACCTGCGGTGGTGGGGTTGTTGGCATTGATCATCGCCACATCGCGGTCGGGCATGTCCCAGCCAGCAACGCGCGCCGTACCCGGCAGACCACCTGTGACGATGGTGGTCCAATTGCCACCGTTGTCGTCCATCCACTGGCCGGCGGCGTTCTTCCGCACCACCAGGCTGTGGTTGCCGTCCATGGCCGGGTTGGCGGGGTTCATCGGCGGGTTGAAGCCGGTGCCTGCATTGGGCACGGGCACCACGCCACCGTAAGGACCGGCAGGGTTGGTGACATCACTGGGCACCGTGGTGCAGGCACCTGTCTGCACCGAACAGAAACCACTGCCATGGAAGGAGTTGCCGGGTATCACCGTGGTCTGGTTCCCGCTCTCGAAAAAGGCACAATAGACAGTGCTCCCATCAGGGCTCACCGCGAGTGCACGCGGCTGTTCACCCTTCAGCAGCACAGCGGTGGGAGCGGTGGCGGGGTTGGCGGGATCGAACACCTGCACCAGCTCCTGCTCGGCACAGCTCACGAAGGCTTTCTGCGGTGAGCCCGCGAAGACCACATCAGCGGGTTCGTTCTCGGTGAGCACACTGCGCACCGTGACACCCAAGGTCAGGTCCACCACGCTCACCTCGTCGCTCACCTGGCACACCACCCAGGCCTCGTTGTTGGTGCGGGCACGCACGCTCACCGGGTCCAGGCCCACCGGGATGGTCTTGGCGTGCGCCAACCCTGCCGGCGTCACCAGGAAGACCTCCAGGCTGTTGTTGCCCGTGTTCACGGCAAGCAGCTTGGTGCCATCCGGGGTGAGCTCCAAGGGGTGCACATGCGCGGATTCGAAGTTGGTGAAGTCCGAGGTGGGAACCGCGCTCTTGGTGCCCGCAACAGGAGTGGACTGCTCCTTCACGCCAAGCGCATTGAAGGCGGAAAGGCCCACCACACCTGCGATGAGGCCGAGGGTGAGCGGGGTCTTGAACGAACGTGCGGTGGGAGCCATGGGTCGGTGTTGTTCCGGTGGCGGGGCCGGTGTCGGACGAAAAAGGATCGGCAAACTAAGCACTTGACCATCAAAAGACAACAGGGCCGGGGGGATCACCGCAACAGTACCCGCAGAACGCTCATGTCCTCCATGGCGTAGCGCGGTCCCTCCCTGCCGAGCCCGCTGTCCTTCACCCCGCCATAGGGCATCCCGTCCACCCGCAGGCCCGGCACCCCATTGATGATGACCCCTCCCACCTCAAGCTGCGCGAAGGCGCGCCGGACATGGTCCTCATTGGTGGTGAAAAGTGCCGCCTGAAGGCCGAAGCGCGACTCGTTCACCGATCGGATGGCCTCACCGATGTCGGATACGGGCTCCACCACGGCCACCGGTCCGAAAGCCTCCTCCGCACGGATCCGCATATCGGGACGCGTACCGGTGATGAGGGTGGGCGCGAACACATTGCGTGCATGGTCGAGCACATGGCCTCCACAGAGCACGGTGGCCCCGCCCTGCTCCGCCTCCTGCACCCAACGTGCAATGCGTGCGCACTGGTGCGCATCGATGAGCGGTCCATTGGTGACATCCTCCCGGGCCGGATCCCCGCTGATGATCCCCTTGGTGGCCGCCACGAGCGCATCGCGGAACGCATCGAAGTGCGGCTCCAGCACGTGGATGCGTTGTGTGCTGATGCAGGTCTGCCCCGCATAGGCGAAGGCACCCTGCGCAACGGTCATCGCAACGGTGGCAAGGTCCGGGACATCATCGATGATCACCGCGGCATTGCCACCCAGCTCCAATGCCACGTGCTTGCGGCCGCTGATGCCCTTGAGGTGCCAGCCCACCGCATCGCTGCCGGTGAAGCTCAGCAGGGCCACCCGGTCATCACGCACCAGTTGCTCCGCCACGGCATTGGTGCAGAGCAGTGCACTGAAACTACCCGCCGGGAACCGCAGTGCATCGATCAGTTCGGCCAGCAGCAATGCGGTCAGGGGTGCCTGCGGGGCGGGCTTCAACACCACAGGGCAACCCACGGCGAGGGCGGGCGCCACCTTGTGCAGCACCAGGTTCAGCGGAAAGTTGAACGGGGTGATGGCGGCCACCACGCCCACGGGGACGCGGCGCACCCAGGCCCTGCGGCCGCGCCCGGCGTCGTAGTCCACATCGATCTCCGTGTCAACCAGCCGCAGCGCCTCTGCGGCAGCCAGTCGCACGGTGGTGATGGCACGAGCCACCTCTGTGCGCGCATGCGTGATGGGCTTGCCCGCCTCGCGTCGGATGAGCTGCGCGAACTCCTCACCGCGTTGTTCGATCGCAAGCGCCAGTTGCTCCAAGCGACCCGCGCGGTCGGTGGCACCCAGCGCATCCAACCGGGGACGTGCCGCAACGGCGGCGGCGATCGCCTCCTCCATGGTGGATGCATCGGCCAGCGGGATGAGGGCCAGCAACTCCCCGGTGTAGGGATCGTGCACCGGGTGCAGCTCATCACCCCCCGCGTGCCAGGTGCCGGCGATGTAGCTTCCGATCCTCATTCAAGCCGGTGCGCAAGGGTCACCGTGCGTCGGAAGGTCTCCACATCGCCGCCCAGGTCGAAGGCCTCCAGCACCACGATGTACGCACCCATGCGCGCCTTGGAGCCCTCGTCGGTGAGACCATCCCAACCGTATGCACCCTCCACACCCAGCAGTTGGTTCTGCACCAGTGAACGCACGGCGCGCCCAGCAATGTCGAAGATGGTGATGCTGCCCACGAAACCCGGCTGGTCGAAGCGGTAACCGATGGTGAGCACATCCTGGAAACCATCATTGTCGGGGCTGAAGATGGCCGGTTCGATGGTGAGCGCTCCGGTGGGTGAAGGTGCTTCGGCGTACTGCGAATTGCGGAAACCCGGGGTGGCCCTGCCGGCGGGTTCCGCAGCGGTCTGCCAGTTGGTGGCATCATCCGCCGGCCGCGAGGGGTCCACCCGTTCGAGGCTGTAGCCCTCCGGGTTGTTCACCAGCCCGAAGTGGAGGTCGTCCGAGTACCGGAAGAGGTCCAGCGTATAACCCTCCATGGTGAGCAGCAGCACCGTGCCCTCGCCGTTGTTGTAGCCCGGCATGCTGTTCACCACCACGCGGTCGGAGCGGGTCTGCGGGTAGATGCGCAGGGTGGCGGCCAGGTCGGTGGTGATCACCGCATATTCACCGGCCAGCAGCAGGAGGTCGGTGGTGATGGGCAGCACACTGCCAAGTCCACCAATGCCCGCGTTGGCCAGCTGCAGCGACGCGAGGCTCAAGGTCTTCTCCGAGCGGTTGTACAGCTCCACGAAGTCGGTGCCATCCACAACGGGATCGTACAGCACTTCATTGATCACGATGTCGCCCGCTTCCGCCGCCTCGGGCAGTGCGAACGACCGGCTGCTGCCCGGGGTGATGAGGTTGCCCGGACAGTCGCGCAGACCACTGATGCTGATGGTGTATACCTGGCCGATGGTGAGTTCTTCCGCAAGCAGCAGCGTGGCGGCATCGCCCGCTGTGGCAACGACGCTCTGGACAGGGACCTCCGGGGTGATGGTGTACGTGCCGGCTGCGATGCTCGTGGCATCCATGGCCTCGCTGAACCGCAGCACCAGGCTGGTGGTGGAGGGCACGATCACATTGGTGAAGGTGGGAGGGGTGACATCGGGCAGCAGCTCGTAGACGCTGTTCTGGAACCCCGGAGTGCCGCCTGCGGATGCGGCGGATGCACGCCAGTTGCCGGCACCACTGCAGGGCTGGGTCGGGTCGATCTGTTCGAGGGTCCACCCCCCGTCATCCTTCGCCGGATCCCGATACCAGCTAAGGGCGTAGTTGACCGCGTCGATGAGCGTGCCGTCGGCGCTGCGCAGGCTCAACGCATCCCCATCATTGTTCAGTGCGGGCAGGCTGCCCATGCCCAGCTTGTTGGGCACCGCAGGGAAGAGGCCCAGGTTGGCCTGCGTCACCACCAGCACGTACGCGCCCGGACCGAGCGCATAACCGGGAAAGGTGACCGGCGTACCCCCATCGCTGAACGTCCAGCCGGCCAGGTCGAAGGTCTGGTCCGTGGTGGTGTTGTAAAGTTCCAGGAACTCCACATCCGGAAGGCCCACGGTCGGGGTGGGGTCGGCCATCAGCTCGTTGATGACCACGCTGCGCGACCCGGCGGATGCAGGCACGGAATAGGTGAAGTCACCCGTGCCGCCTACCAACTCATTCCCCGCAAGGTCCTGCACACCGCCCACGGTGACGGTATAGCTGCTTCCAGCGATCAGGGGTGACGCCAGGGAGAGGGTCACCCGCGCTGCGTCCACCCCGCTGCGGACCGCGGTGCTTATGGCAACGGATGGGCTGATGGCGTAATTGCCGACCACCTCGGCCGTGGTTGCGCTCACCGCCTCATTGAACACGAGCTCCACCTGGGTGGCCGACAGCGCGGTCGCACCGACCAGCACGGGAGGTGTCAGGTCCACGATGGCGGGACCGGCATAGAGGTCGTCATAGAAGAACTTGTCCGCGTTGCTCACCGTGTAGGTGCAACGCACACCGATGTACGCACTGCTGCCGTGCGCCGCACCAACGCCCGAGGCCTGCAGCACATGGTCGGTACCACCGGAGGGGTCCACCAGCAGCTGCCAGGTGCCGCTGGCGTCGCGCTTCACCTTGATCCCCACATCAAAGCTGCCTGCAATGGCGGCCTCGGCACCCCGACAGACCGAAGTGCTGCTGGTGCCGGACTGCTCGAACAGCTCGATGGCATCGGAACTTCCGGTCTCCCCGAACTGCAGGTAGTAGCCGTTCAGCGGACCGGTGAGGTCGGCCTGATCGCTCACGAGGTACACCCGTCCGAAGTTGCTGCTGCTGGGAGCGAAGGACTGCTTCACGCGCATCCGCCACTCCATGTCGTTGAGCGTGACCATCGTGTTGGCGCTGCGCAGCTGGCTGGTGGCGGCCACCGTATTGTTCAGCTGCAACTGTCCGCTGCCGTTCACGATGAACACCCCCACATCGCCCTCCCACACCGGACCGTTGGTGAGGTCGCCATCGCCGAAGTCGTCCTGGAACTGGGCGCACAGCAGCAATGCATGGAGCACCGCGAGCGCAAGGAATGGGACTCGTAACGACATGATCACGGACGGGTTCGACAGTCAGCCAAGGTAGTACATTCGCGGGGCGGCCTCATTCGCCGCAGGAACCATGAAAGTCGCGGTCGTCGGTGCCACCGGCATGGTCGGTGGGGTGATGCTGAAGGTGCTCGAGGAGCGCCGGTTCCCGGTGGACGAGCTGCTTCCCGTCGCCACCGAGCGCAGTGTGGGGGCCCTGGTGACGTTCGCCGGCGGCCAGGTGTCCGTACTGGGCATGGAAGCCGCCATCGCCGCCCGCCCACAGCTGGCACTGTTCTCAGCCGGAGGGGCCACCTCCCTGGAATGGGCACCCCGCTTCGCCGAAGTGGGCTGCACCGTGGTGGACAACAGCAGCGCGTGGCGCATGTTCGCGGACAAGAAGCTGGTGGTGCCCGAGATCAACGGGGATGCGCTCACGGCCGAGGACCGCATCATCGCCAACCCCAACTGCAGCACCATCCAGCTGGTGATCGCACTGGCGCCCCTGCACAGGGCGTTCGGCGCGCAACGCGTCATCGTATCCACCTACCAGAGCGTGACCGGAACGGGCATGAAGGCCGTGCGCCAGATGGAGAACGAGCGCACCGGTGTGGCCGGCGAGATGGCCTATCCCTTCCCCATCGACCGCAACGTGATACCCCGCTGCGATGTGTTCACGGACAATGGCTACACCAAGGAGGAGATGAAGCTGGTGCAGGAGACGAGGAAGATCCTGGACCCCTCCATCCGTGTGACGGCCACCGCGGTGCGCGTGCCGGTGACCGGCGGCCACAGCGAGGCGGTGAATGTGGAGTTCGCACGGGAGTTCGATCTGGAACAGGTGCGCGAACTCCTGCGCAACGCGCCGGGTGTGCAGCTGCTTGATGACCCGGAACAGGACGCCTACCCCATGCCACTGATCGCCAACGGCCGCGACGAGGTGTTCGTGGGCCGCCTGCGCCGCGACGAGACCCAGCCGCGGACCCTCAACCTGTGGGTCGTGGCGGACAACCTCCGCAAAGGGGCGGCCACCAATGCCGTACAGATCGCAGAACTGCTGGTGGCGAGAGGCCTGCTGAAGGCCGCACGAACCACGGCGTGAGCGCGGGTCCGGCTCAAAGAGGGTGCGTCCGGCAAAGGCAGTGTCCAGGATGGGTCACGCCCCGGTGCCCGACCCGGCGCCGGTGCCCGGTGTCCCCTCGGCGGGGACCGCTGGAGCGCTCTCCACGGCCTTTGCCGGTTCGGAACGGTGCACCAGGATGAACAAGGCCACCCCGACCGTGATCGCCGCATCGGCGATGTTGAACACAGGCCTGAAGAACAATGCATGCTCACCGCCCCAGATGGGCAGCCATGCGGGCAGGATGCCCTCCCACAGGGGGAAGTAGAACATATCCACCACGGCACCGTGCAGCAAGGGGGCGTACCCCCCGTCGGCCGGCAGCAGCACAGCCTTCTGGAACGGAGTGCTGGCACTGAACAACACCCCGTAGAAGGTGCTGTCGATGATGTTGCCCAGCGCCCCGGCGAAGATCAGCGCCACGCTCACCACCTGTGCCCTGCGCACGCCCTGCCGCACCATGCGCACAAGCGCGTAGCCGATGCCGCCCACTGCGGCGATGCGGAACAACGACAGGGCGAGTTTGCCCCAGGCACCCCCGAACTCCATACCGAAGGCCATGCCCCGGTTCTCGATGAAATGCAGGTAGCCCCAGTCGCTGACGAGCGGAACGGCCGCGTCATAGAGGAAGGTGAGCTTCACCCACACCTTCAGGGCCTGGTCGGCCAGCAGCACGAGCAGGATGAGGACAAGCGCCCGCTTCACCGGTGAGGACTGGTCAGGGCAGGGGTCAGTTGCCCATCTGCTGCTTGGCCTCGATGCTCAGTGTGGCGTGCGGCACGAGGCGCAGACGCTCCTTGCTGATCAGGCGACCGGTGACACGGCAGATCCCATAGGTCTTGTTGCGGATGCGCAGGAGCGCGTCCTCCAAGTGCTTGATGAACTTCTCCTGGCGGCCTGCCAACTGGGCGGTCTCCTCGCGGCTCAGCGTCTCACTGCCATCCTCGATCATCTTGAACGAGGGGCTGGTGTCGTCGGTGCCATTATTGTCCGTGTTGGCCAGGGTCTGCTTCAGCAGGTCGTAGTCCTTCCGGGCCTCATCCAGCTTCTTCAGGATGAGCTCCTTGAACTCGGACAGCTCCAGGTCGGAGTAGCGCAACTTGTCCGCACTCTCCAGCGTGCTCCGCTGCTGCTTCACTGCGGGGGCCTGCTGCGGGCGGTTGGGCGCCACCACCTGGGTCACCAGGGGCTTGGATGCCGCGGACTTGACACTCGTACCCTCGCCCGTTTCGGTCTTCTTCACGTCCTTCTTCACTGGCTTGGCGACCGGTGCCGCTTTGGGGGCCACCGGGGTGGGAGGAACGGCCTTGGGGGCCGGCTTGTTCACCGGTGCCGGCTTCGGGGCCGCGGCCTTGGGGGTCGGCTTCACGGGAGCGGCCTTCGCCACCGGCTTGGCCGGCGCCTTTGGGGCCACCTTCCGGACAGGTGCCGGCTTGGTTCCGGACTTCGTGGGTGCGGCTTTTTTCACCATGGCCTTGGGAGCCACTTTCGCAGGTGAAGCCTTCTTGGCACCGCCCTTCCCGGGCACCACCTTCTTCACCACGGCCGCCTTCCTGGGTGCACTTTTCTTCACCGCGACCTTCCTCGGTGCCGCCTTGCCTGCCGTCTTCTTCGGCGCGGTCTTCTTCACGGCCACCTTGGCCACCTTCCTGGGGGCCGCTTTCTTCGCGACCGGCTTCTTCACCGCAGCCTTCTTCACCGCAGCCTTCTTCACCACGGCCTTCTTCGCAGCCGCCTTCACGGGCTTCTTGGGAGCAGGCTTGGAGGCCCCCTTCCTGGGCGCTGGCTTCGCGGTTCTACCGGCGACCGGCTTAGACCTCGCAGCCGCCTTCACTGCCTTCTTTGCAGCGGGCTTGGCCGGTTTTGCAGCCTTCTTCGGAGCGGGTTTCTTGGCCATGATCGATACGGATATTACGTTGAAGATCCGCAAATATAGGCTTTTTACCGGGTCAGCCGACGGCGCGTACCAGTCGCAACGCCACACGCACCTGCTCCTCCAGTTCCACCTCATGGATGCCCGCGCCCTCGGCCGGCAACGCAGAAACAAGCAACTGATCCCCAGGGGTTAATGCGAGCGTCTCCGACTGTATCCAGCCCGCATGGTTCCTCACCGCCCGGGCCACCCGCTCGTTCCCGCCCGCGTGAATGTGAAGTTGCACCCGGTCGGTGACCTCGAAGCCGCTTTCCTTCCGCAGGGCCTGTACACGGCTCACCAGCTCGCGGGCGATGCCCTCCTGAACGAGTTCTTCCGTTAGTGTTATGTCCAGCGCAACAGTGAGCACCCCATCGCTGGCCACGCTCAACCCCGGCACCGTCTCGGCGGTGATCTCCACATCGTCGCGCACCAGTTCCACCTCCTGGCCTTCCACCATGAGCTTCATGCTGCCCTTGGCTTCCAGCTCGGCGATCCGTGCCTGATCGAACGCGTTCACCGCTGCAGCCACGCTCTTCATCAGCCTGCCCATCCGCGCGCCCAGCTTCTTGAAGTCGGGCTTGATCCTCTTGGTGAGCTTGCTCTCGCTGGCGTCCAGGATCACCAGCTCCTTCACGTTCACCTCGCTCAGCACCAGGTCGCGGATGGCCTCCAGGCGCGTGCGCATCGCCGCGTCGGTCACGGGCACCAGCATCCTCTGCAAGGGCTGCCGCACACGGTGGCCCTCCTTCTTGCGGATGCTGAGCACGAGCGAGGTGAGCTTCTGCGCGAGCGCGGTGCGTTGCTCAAGCTCGGTGTCGATGAGCGACGCGTCGTGCTTCGGCCAATCGCTCAGGTGCACGCTCGTGCCCTTCAGGTCCCGGTACAGACGGTCGCTGAAGAAGGGCGCGATGGGCGCGCTGAGCATCGCGATCACTTCCAGGCAACGCTGCAGTGTGCTGAACGCGGCGTTCTTGTCGGCACCCAGCTCGCCTTTCCAGAAGCGGCGGCGGTTGAGGCGCACGTACCAGTTGCTCAGGTCCTCCACCACGAAGTCCTGGATGGCGCGCGCGGCGATGGTGGGCTCGTAGTCGGCGTAGCTCGCATCGGCCAGCTTCAGCACGCTGTTGAGGCGGGACAGGATCCAGCGGTCGCTCTCGGTGAGGTTCCCTTCACCGGTGCCGTCGTAGCCGTCGATGTTGGCATAGAGCGCGAAGAAGTTGTAGGTGTTGAAGAGCGCGCGGAAGAACTTGCGCTGCACTTCGGTGATGCCCTCCGCGTCGAACTTCAGGTTGTCCCAGGGCGAGGCATTGCTGATCATGTACCAGCGCACCGCATCGGCGCCGTACTGGTCCAGCGTCTTGAAGGGGTCCACCGCATTGCCCAGGCGCTTGCTCATCTTCTGGCCCACCTTGTCGAGCACCAGGCCGTTGCTCACCACGGTCCGGTAGGCCACGCTGTCCTGCGTGAGCGTGGCGATGGCGTGCAGGGTGTAGAACCAGCCGCGCGTTTGATCGACACCTTCCGCGATGAACGCCGCGGGGAACTTCTCCTTGAAGGTGGCCTCGTTCTCGAAGGGATAGTGCCACTGCGCGTAGGGCATGGCGCCGCTATCGAACCACACGTCGATGAGGTCGGTCTCGCGGTGCATGGGCCTGCCGCCGGGAGAGACGAGCACGATGTGGTCCACGTACGGACGGTGGATGTCGATGCGGTCGTAGTTGGCATCGCTCATGTCCGCAGGATCGAACGCGGCGTAGGGATCGGCCGCCATCACACCGGCCTTCACGGCACGCGCGATCTCCTCCTTCAGTTGTGCGATTGAACCGATGCAGAGCTCCTCGCTGCCATCCTCCGTGCGCCAGATGGGCAGCGGGATGCCCCAGTAGCGCGAACGCGAAAGGTTCCAGTCCTGCAGGTTCTCCAACCAGTTGCCGAAGCGGCCGGTGCCGGTGCTCTCGGGCTTCCAGGTGATGGTCCTGTTGAGCGCGATGAGCCGGTCCTTCTTCGCGGTGACGCGCACGAACCAGCTGTCGAGCGGGTAGTAGAGCACGGGCTTGTCGGTGCGCCAGCAGTGCGGGTAGTTGTGCTCGTACTTCTCCACCTTGAAGGCGCGGCCCTCGGTCTTCAGC
>JBIJDX010000043.1:0-15577 GCA_044343855.1 Flavobacteriales bacterium | reverse complement strand
CCAATGAGAGCAAGGCCATCCCGGAGTTGCTCAGCATGCTGTTCCTCGAAGGGTGCGTAGTGACCATAGACGCCGCTGGCTGTTATCCGGAAGTTGCTGAGGCCATCGTGAAGAAGGCCGCTGACTATGTGCTGTGCGCCAAGGCGAACCAACCTGAATTACTTACGGGGATCGAACGATCCTTCGCCTTGAAGTCTGCACGGGACAGCTGGGAACAAACCGACGCCGATCATGGTCGGATCACCACGCGCACCTGCGCAGTGATCGACGACTTGGAGCTGCTACCCAACCGCGACAAATGGCCGGGGCTGCGCACCATCGCCCGCGTGGATAGTGAGGTCTATTTCAAGGCTACAGGTAAGAAGACCGCTATGACACGCTACTTCATCAGTACCCTGCCTGCGGATGCGAAAACCATCGGTCTTGCCGCCCGTGCACACTGGGGCATAGAGAACGGACTACACTGGCAACTTGACGTGAGCTTCAGAGAGGATGCCAGCCGCAAGCGCACGGACAATGCAGCCATCAACTTCTCCGCCCTTACCAAGATGACCCTGACCATGCTCAAGCGCGATACATCCACCAAGGTCGGGATCAAGTCCAAGAGGCTCAAGGCCGGATGGGATAACGACTATCTCCTAAAGGTCCTAGGACTTTAGATGCGTTTGCCCTGTTCTTGGGGGCCCTTATATCAACACCAACAACTACACTTACATTTGGTCTAGACCTGTCCTGGTCGGGTAGACCACCTCACCTGATTCACCCTGCCACCTCAATAGTACCAAAGTCCTACCTTTGCATCGATCAGAGAAGGTGGTCCGATAACTTTGGCGGGGGACTTGGACGGTTCGATGCGAAGGTTCTAAAATTAAAAAAGAAAGGCGTATGAAGATCAGGTATATAAAATCAGCGACAGTATGTGTTGAATCAAATGGGGTCAAGATACTTACGGATCCATGGCTTGTCGATGGTGAATATTATGGCGCTTGGTTTCACTATCCACCACTTGAATTCGATGAACAATATTTCGCTCAAATAGATTATATCTATGTCAGCCATATACATCCTGATCATTTTAGTAAAGCCACTTTTGCAAAATTGAATAAAGGCATTCCGGTGTTGATACACTGTTATGAAAGTAAGTTTCTAAAAAACAATATTGAGCGCCTAGGTTTTAATGTAATTGAATTGAATCATAACGTACGGACTCACCTTAAAAATGGAGTTTATATTAATATATTGGCTGCAGATAATTGTAATCCGGAAGTGTGTGCGAAATTCTTCGGTTGTGGAATTGCCGAAGCAAAATATGGTTCTACACAAATTGATTCGATAAGTGTCATTGATGACGGGGTGTCGGTGGTGGTTAATACAAATGACTGTCCTTATGAATTATCACGGGAAAGCGTAAGTTTAATTAAAAAAGAATATAAAGCAATTGATATGCTGCTTGTCGGATATGGAGGAGCTGGACCCTACCCGCAATGCTTTAGACTTGATGAAGACGACAAACTAACGGCGGCAGACAATAAAAAGAAGCGCTTTCTCGATTTTGGCTTGAGGTATATCCAGGATTTAAATCCTTCATTCGTTTTGCCTTTTGCGGGAACATATGTGCTGGGTGGTAAGCTGGCTCGGCTTCAAGAATACCGCGGAGTTCCAGAAATCGAAGAGGCTGCGTTATATTATTCCGGATTAGTGGAAAGCAGAATCGTGCTCTTGAATAGCTATCAATCTTTTGATACGATCAACAAGAAAAATTCAGCAGAATATGAACCGACCGATTTGAAAGAAAAGAAAAAATATATAAATAGAATTTTATCCAAGAGAAAATTAGAATATGAGCAAGGTGATGAGAAAATATATTTTGAAACCCATCGCGAAGAGATATTTGAATTAATCGAAACAGCTTATCAAAGATTCGAACTTAAAAGAACGGAAATAGGCTTTCAGAGTCAAACTGATACATTTTTGTTTTTGACCGATAACCTGTGGTGTAAAATTTCCAACCGTGGAGAAGGAATTTCATTTGTTGATGATTTCGCGAAATGTCAGAGTAAGAGGTATGTTTCCTATAAGCTCGATGTAAGGCTTCTTCACAAAATTCTTAAAGGGCCGCGATTTGCTCATTGGAATAACGCAGAGATAGGAAGTCATATTGAATTTGACAGGATGCCGGACCATTTTGAGCGAGGCTTGCATTATGCCATGAATTATTTTCATCAATGAATTACTCAATCTTCTTGAGTGCAGGTAAGTGTCTAATGTCTGCTCCTAATTATTGGCAAAAATATGCGAATATACTTATTTTGATTCAGGGACAACGATTGTTGTTAGATGGGGTGGAGTCCTAAACTATGAGGCCCAAATGCTCTTCAACTCCAGTATATTCCTCGTTTTCTTCCCGCTGGTGTTCGCTTTGCATTGGTGGGTGGTACGTCATTCCATCCGGCTGCGCAATCTGCTGCTGCTCGTGGCCAGCTATGTCTTTTATGGCTGGTGGGACGTCCGCTTCCTTGCACTTCTGGCGTTCAGCTCCATCGTGGACTATGCTGTCGCCGGTGCCATCGCTTCCACTTCGGAGTTGAGCCGGCGGCGCGCCTACCTAGCGGTCAGCATGGTCGTGAACCTTGGCTTGCTCTGCTATTTCAAGTATGCCAATTTCTTCATCCATGGTTTTGCGAGCCTGCTCGCCACGCTCGGTTTCCAGGCCAACATTTCCTCCCTTGAGGTCATCCTCCCTGTCGGGATCAGTTTCTACACGTTCCAGACCATGAGCTACACGATCGACGTGTATCGGCGCCAGTTGGAACCTGCACGGAACATTGTCGACTTCCTCACCTTCGTGAGTTTTTTCCCTCAACTGGTGGCCGGGCCCATCGAGCGTGCCACCAACCTGCTGCCGCAATTCAGCCAGCCTTCCGTATTCGTTCGCCGTGATGCGGTGGATGCGTTGCGCCGCATTCTTTGGGGGTTCTTCAAGAAGGTCGTGGTGGCCGACACCTGTGCCTCGCATGTGGACCTCATCTTCGGCCATCAGGGTGAGCTGCCAGGCAGCATACTCTTCCTTGGGATGGTCTACTTCGCATTCCAGATCTACGGGGATTTCAGTGGATACAGCGATATCGCCATCGGCACTGCCCGTCTGCTGGGATTCCGGCTGATGACCAATTTCCGGTTGCCCTATTTCTCGCGTGACGTGGCTGAGTTCTGGCGCCGCTGGCACATCAGCCTCAGCACCTGGTTCCGCGATTATCTCTACATACCGCTTGGAGGTAGTCGCGGTGGCGTGGCGCGTAACGTGCTGAACGTGCTGGTCATCTTCACCGTGAGCGGTTTCTGGCATGGCGCCAACTGGACGTTCATCGTCTGGGGTGCCCTCAATGGGCTCTTCTTCATACCGCTGCTGCTGCGGGGCAGCAATCGCGCGAACATGGACACAGTGGCCGCCGGGCGGTATCTGCCAACGCTTCGGGAATTGGTCGCGATGCTCAAGACCTTCCTGCTCATCTGCATCACCTGGGTCTTCTTCCGGTCCGCCAGCATGACGGATGCGCTGGCCTATCTCCAAGGCATGGCGTCACCGGGCCTTTTCTCCGTTCCCTCGCATCCCATGCTCACATGGTCGCCACTTGGGGCCATTGCGTTGCTGGTGCTTGTGGAATGGGTGCAACGCCATCGCGCGCATACCTTCGATGTGGCTTCCTGGCCGGTCTGGTTGCGATGGTCTGCGTATTATGGCGTGCTGGTGCTGATACTGCAATATGGTCAGCCCACCGTGAGCTTCATCTACTTCCAGTTCTGATCGAGCGCCGCCCTGCATGAACCGGTTCCTCCTGCGCGTTCTGTTGTTCCTCTCACCGGTGCTCGGTTTGATGGTCTTCTTCGTGGTCGCGGACCCGTTCGGCCTCTATGGATGGAGTTGGGCATCGCACACCGCTGCAGCGGATGGGTGCACCGATTGTCGCACCATGCGGGCCTACGATGAGTATCGCAGCCGGTGGCGGTACAACACGTTCCTACTGGGCAACTCAAAGACGATGGCCATTCTCAGCTCGGACTGGTTCGAGCACATCGGTATCCAGCGCTTCTTCAAGCTTGGCACACCGGGGGAGTCGGTGCTCAATATGCGGCGCAAGCTCGAATATGTCGCGTCCACAGGAGCCTCCATTGAGCATGTGATGCTGCTGGTAGACAACAAGGTGCTGCAGAACGTGGAGAACACCCATCCGCACTTCGAGGGACCGGTGTACATGAAAAGTCTGTGCTCCTCGGACCAGTTCGCCGTTGAACAACTGGCCCAGGGCTTCAGGTATTACCTTGCTGACGCCTATTTCCTTGAACATTGGCTTCAGCTCTTCGACTCGTGGCGTGGCCGTTCATCGGCTTCCATCGATAACGATCCTGCGGATGGGCATTTGCCATTCACCAACGAGGCTATCCGCACGGATATGGAAGAACAGCTTCAACGGGATACCGCTGCATATCTGGCAGCCTTGCCCACGCCACGCCTCGCAGCAGGACCATCTGCTGTTTCCCTGCATCCCGGGGACAGGGTTCATTTACGAGCAATCAGGGATCTGCTTCTGCGCTCGGGAAGCGACCATCATGTCATCTTCGGTCCGGAGTACAACTGTGCCGCCATTCCTGCCGACATCGTGGCCGAATTCGTGGAAATTTTCGGCAGGGAGCATGTGCATGACTTTTCAGCGGATACCGCCTTTTGTGGTAAACCGGTCCTCTACTACGAGGCCAACCATTACAGGCCGGTGGTTGGCAGGGCGATGTTGGAACAGGTTTATGGCGACAGTTTGCGATGAGGAAGGACGATATGGATAGGGGGAGTGGCGTGGTGGTCTATCACGTGCACGATCCGAACATCCCCTTCGTGCGGTCCGATCTGCTTCATTTCGCGAAGGTCCATCAAAGGGTGCTCCTGTTCACGGAGCGCGAACCGCACTATTCCTTGCCAGCCAATGTGGAATTGGTGAGTACTTCACTGGACTGGACGAGGTATCGGCCAGTTGCGTTGTTGCTTAGGTACGGGATGGTCATGTTGGGCATTTGGGTTGGTGAGATGCTGGCTGTGCGCAGGTGGATGCCCTTCCTGGCGTCGATGAAGAAGTTGATCTCCAACATCTTCCGCGCGAAGGAAGTCCACATCGCGTGCACCGAACGGGGTGCGTTCGATGCGTTGCACTACTCCTTTTGGTGGTATGATTGTTTGTTCCTGGCGTGGTTGCGCCGGCGGGAGGGAGTGCGGCAAGCGGTAACGCGGACGCATGGAGGCGATCTGTATGAGGAGCGCGGTAGTTTGGCTGTTGCCACGCTGTTCAGGAATTATCAGTTGGGCGGATTGGATGCTGTATACAGCGTTTCTGAGGGCGGCACTCGTTATCTGCAGGAACGCTACCCTTCCCACCGCGATCGTTTTCATACAAGCTACTTGGGTACCGCCGATCATGGAGTCGCGCCCATGCCATGTTCCATGGATACCCTGGTGATCGTTAGTTGTGCCAGGGTCCGGAACGTCAAGCGTGTCCATCTCATCGGTCAGGCACTTGAACTGGTGGAGGGGATATCTGCTCGATGGGTCCATTTCGGTGGGACCGCACGCAGTGAGCGTGACCCTGCCGTGGCTCAGTTCATGCGATCGGTTGACCGGTTGAGGCAGCGTCCGAACATTGAGGTGGAACTGATGGGGCATATGGAGAATGATGCCATCATGGATTGGTATCGTCATCACCCGGTGCATTGCTTCGTGAGCATGTCATCCACGGAGGGCATACCCGTGAGCATGATGGAGGCCATTTCCTTTGGCATACCGGTACTGTCAACCGATGTGGGTGGGTGCAGGGAGATCGTGAACGAACGGACGGGTATGCTCATTCCCTTGGATACATCGGTGGAGGAGGTGGCACGGATCATTGAGGGGTTCGGTCAAACCCGGTTCGTGACCTCCGAGACGCGTGCGGAAGTCAGGGGTTATTGGCAGGAGAAGTTCAATGCGGAACGCAACTACCGTGAATTCTTTGATGGGATCGAACGCTGAGGTTCCCGCGTGGGGCGTACTTGTCCAGGCACGCCTGGGTTCCACGCGTCTGCCGGGTAAGATGCAGCGTGACATCGTGCCGGGTACGAGCCTCCTGGAATGGGTGCTACGGCGATTGCTTGGGGTGTTCCCCGCCGACAGGGTACTGCTCGCCACCACCACCTCTCCGGTGGATGATGCGCTGGTGGCTGATGCAGGCAGGTTGGGCGTTGATGTATTTCGCGGCAGCGAACAGGACGTGCTTTTCCGTTTTCGGGAGGCTGCGCGTGCTGTCGGTTGGGAGCATATCGTACGCGTCTGCGCTGATAATCCACTGCTCCAGGTCGATCTGCTCCCCGGGCTTGTTGATAAGGCCGTCGCAGGCCGCGCTGACTATGCCTCCTGGGAGTTCACCGATGGGTTGCCCGTCATCCGGTCGCATTGTGGGCTCTACGCCGAATGGGCTTCAGTGGCAGCGTTGGACAGGGCGGCAGAGGCCACCGATGACCCCTTCCACCACGAGCATGTGACCAGCTACCTTTACACGCATTCCGATATGTTCAGGACCGTGATGCTACCCGTTCCACACGAAGACAAGGTGCGCCAATGGCGGCTGACGGTGGATACGGAGAGTGACCTGTCGCTCTGTGCACGCGTGATCAATGAATTGGGAAGCGAGGGGCCTTGGGGGATCGGTGAGATCATCGGTTACCTGGAAATGCATCCCGAGGTGTTGAAGGAAATGCGAACGAACATGAGCGCCCATGTCAAATGAACGACATACCTACCTGATCGGTGAGGTGGGCCAGAACCACAATGGTTCGGTGGACCTCGCCAAGCTCATCATCGACATGCTGGCGCGTCCCGTGCGCGAGGAGCACTTCGGGCTTGATCTGCCGCGGCTTGATGCGGTGAAGTTCACCAAGCGCGACCTGGCGCAGGAACTGAGCCGCTCGGAGATGGAACGTCCGTACAACTCGCCGCATTCCTTCGGGTCCACCTACGGTGCGCATCGCGCGTTCCTGGAGCTGGATGACGAGGCCCACTTCGAGCTCTACAGGCACGCCAAATCCCATGGCTTCGACTTCGTGGAAACGCTGTGCGCAACAGGTTGTTTGAGCATGCTGCGCCTGTTCACGCCCGACCGGCTCAAGGTGGCCAGTCGCGACCTCACCAACCTGCCCCTGCTCAACGCGCTGGCCGAGACGCGCATCCCCATCATCCTAAGCACGGGCATGGCTGACCAGCGCGATCTGGACGATGCGCTGGCGGTGATCGTCAGGCATCATGAGGATATCTCGATCCTCCATTGTGTGAGCGAGTATCCAACACACCCGGATCACGCGAACCTGCTCACCATCCGCTTCCTGCAGCAGGCCTACCCGCATTACATGGTGGGCTATTCGGATCACACCATCGGCATCTCCACGCCGGTTGCCGCAGTGGCTATGGGAGCCCGCATCATCGAGAAACATGTCACCATCGATCGCCGGATGAAGGGGACCGATCAGGCCGGCTCACTGGGGCCCGATGGCGTTACGCGGATGGTCAGGGATATCCGCCTGTTGGAACGGTCGTTGGGCAGGAAGGAGCTCTTCATGGAACCGTCCGTTGCGGCAGCCAAGAACAAGCTGGAACGGTCGATCGCTGCCAAGCGATCCATCAAGGTAGGGGAGGTCATCACAGAGGACGACCTGCACATGCTGAGTCCTGGAACAGGCTACCGTTGGGTGCAGCGAGTGGATGTCGTGGGCCGTGTGGCGGTCCGGGAGATCGGGCGTGATGAGTTGGTGCTACCCGAACACATCAAGTTGGTTTCATGAAGCCGTATTATGTTGTTCTATCAGGTGCCCGCGGCAATAGTGGCGACGATCTGATCTGGGATGCGGCCTTGGATCACTTTGCGCGATTCAGGCCCGATAGGAGTATCGTTCGCGCCGAAAGCTGGTTGCCTTTCGATGAGGAGAGGCTATCTCTTGTTAATCGCGCCAAGGCGCTCATCCTTTTGGGTGGTCCATCCATTCGCTGCAATACGTACGCGGATGTTTATCCACTTCGGAGTGTTCTCGCTGATATCAAGGTCCCCATCTTGATGCTGGGCAGTGGGTACAGGGATGCCGATGGTGATTGGGACCGTACATCCAAGTTCGAGCTCTCGGATCAGACGCGCAGGTTGTTCGACAGGATCGAGCGTTCTGGTATTTCGGGAGTGCGGTGTCACCATACATTGAACGTGCTGCTTGCACATGGTTATCGGTCATTTGAGATGACCGGCTGTCCTGCCTTCTACGATCATGCTCATATCGCGTTGCCGTTCAGTGGTATAAGGTCTATTAAAAAAATCGCGTTCGCCACTGGGCGTATGTATCTCAGGAATGCTTCGTTGAGGTCACAGCAACTAGACCTCATTCTTGAATTGAAGAACAGGTTTCCCCAATGGCATGTCGTTGTGGCAATACATGATCCGGTGAATATGGCTGACCGGCATACAGCAGAACTGATCCGGTCCCTGGAAATGGCTGGATTGGAATGGCATGAGGTGGCGAGGACAGCTTCGGAATTGAGGAGTTTTTACAGCGATGTTGACCTTCAAGTGGGCTACAGAGTGCATGCCCATATCCATATGTGCAGCATTAAGAAGCCCTCCTTCTTGTTGTGCGAGGATGGGCGTGGCAAAGGAATCCGAACCACATTGGGAGGTCCGATCTTTGACGCTTACCGGGTTCGGAGCTACACAGCCAAGGAGAAGTTCTCCCAGCTGATGAAATTCCGATCGCCCTTCGGTAAAGCGATCGAGGCTCGGGCATCCGTTCCATCCGAGATCCCCTTGCATATTGAACAAGCGCTTCGAAGCAATTTTGCCAGCAGTGCTGGAAGCTCTGCGCTTATTCAGGCATATTGGGAAACCTACCACCGTGTACTGATGACTCTGCCATGAAAGCCAGACTCGTCTTCACCGATATCGATGGCGTGTGGACCGACGGTGGCATGTACTACGACCAGACAGGCAATGAGTGGAAGAAGTTCAATACCAGCGATAGCGCCGGTGTGCTCTTTCTGCGCGCACTGAAGGTGCCCGTTGTCGTGCTCACGGGTGAGGATACCGCCATTGTGGCCCGCCGCTGCGCCAAGCTCGGTATCGAACACCTGCACCAGGGGGTGAAGGACAAACTCTCCCTGGCGCGCAGCATCTGCGCCGAGCAGGGCGTGGAATTGCAAGAGTGCGCCTACATCGGCGACGACCTCATGGACATTTCGCTGCTGCAGGCAGTGGGTTTCAGCGCGGCACCCGCCAACGCGCCGGACTATGTGAAGTCGCGCGTGCAGTACGTGACCACCAGGTCTGGTGGTGAAGGGGCCTTTCGCGAGTTCGTGGAGCGTCTCATCGGTGCGGATGACATGGAACTGCTCATTCGTCGCTGGGAGTTGCCGATATGATCCTCCTCTATTTCATACGTAGTTGGTGGGAGTATCTGTTGAGCGCGCGGAAGTCCTCTGTGGTCGCTTGGCGAAGTGCGCTGTCGACGTTCAGCTTCAGGATACCAAGGGGCCGGTCGTCGAGTTTTATGGAGGCGTTCAGCTGGTTGCGTCATGCGTTGGCGCTTGCACTTCGCAACAGGAATGGCTCCTTTTCACTGACCAGAGAGGTGCTTGTCGTGGACGACCTTGCCTTGAAGGAAAGAGGTCGTGTGGATTATGTTTCTGAAGTACTTGGGTCGAATGTTGCATTCATTGGATTTGATTCGCTTCAATCTAGTTCATTATTAGAAATGCTCGTATTATTGGTTAATTATCTTATTTTGTTGGTCATTGCCATACCGGCTATTTTTTTATCCTCTCGAAGAGCTTCATTTTCATTGATCATATATGATTTCATTGTGCTTTTTTTGTTGGACAGCGCAGTTGCGGGTTCATCCGTACGTCGCATTATTTGGTTCGGCGCCTTTGAAAAAGGCAGCCCGTTGCTCATCGATTGGTTCCGCAGGTACCGTGGCATCGAGGTCACCATTGTCCCCTCCACCAACCCCCTGCGCAATTTCTACCGGCACGTGGTGGCGGACAAGGTGGTGCTCACAGCCCCGTTCCAACAGGAGGAGGTGGAGGAGCTGGCCCCGGGGTGGGTGTTCTCCGAATGCGTATGGTGGCCGCCCTACGGTCATGAACGCATGCGCGCCGTTGCCGGTAGGGCCGTCGAGCGCGGGGTCATCGGATTCCTGAGCAGTGGCAATTGGCTTCGCCGTGAACTGGGGAAGGACCAGCTGGATGCTGCCTGGGTGGATGCCGAGGAAACGGTCCTTCGCTGGTGCCAGGCATTCGTGCGTGAGCGGCAGGGAACCAGGTTTCGTGTTTTCCTCCATCCGTTGGAAAAACGGGATGCCGATCTGCTCGCCCGCTCGATCGCGCATTACACACGGCTCGGTATGGCGGCAGAGGATATCATTTCCGATCGCGGTGGCATCGCTCATCCCGAGTTGATGGAGATTGCCGTCACCGTGTACAGCAGCGCCATGTTCGAGCGCCTGTATGCAGGCTACAAGGGTGTGTTCGCGCAACCGGGGATGGCGCCGGGTTATTTCATGAACGGCCCCATCCGTTCCATCATCACGCACGATGGATCAAGCTTCCAGGGGCTGATATCGGATGCGCTCGGGCAGGATGAGGATGCATTCTTCCGTTCGAAGGGGATCGGCGCGTACCGTGCAACGGGTCATCCTGCAGCGGCCGTGGGCGGTGCATCCCGGTAAGAACCATGCGAGGGGACCTATCTTTCGGACCGTTAACCTTGCACCATGGCGGAGATGAATGTCCAATACGGATGCGGCCTGAGCGCCCCACCGGGGTGGCTCAATTTCGACAGCTCGCCCACCCTGCGGCTGCAGCGCTTACCCTTGTTGGGTTCCTTGTTGCGCGGAAAGTTGGGTGTGGCCTTCCCGCCTTCGGTACGCTACGGCGATATCGTGAAGGGCCTGCCCCTGGCCGATGCCGCCTGTGACGCGGTATACTGTTCGCATGTGCTGGAGCATCTCGCCTTGGAGGATTGCCGTTCGGCGCTCGCCAACACCTTCCGTATCCTGAAGCCCGGCGGCGTGTTCCGCTGCGTGCTGCCCGACCTTGAGCGCGCAGCCCGCAGTTACCTGGCCTCCCTGGACAAGGGGGATGTGACGGCGGGCGTCCGGTTCATGGGGCGCAACACACTTGTGGGCATGGAGCAGCGGCCCAAGGGGCTGAGGGGGGCCATCCAGCACCACTTCGGCAACTCACTGCACCTGTGGATGTGGGATGAGGCCGGGCTCAGGGATGAGTTGCAGAAGGCCGGTTTCGCCGATGTGCGGCGCTGTGCGTTCAACGATGGCGCCAACAAGGCCTTCCTGGCGGTGGAGGATCCCAGCCGGTTCAATGGGGCGCTCGCATTGGAGTGCATCCGGCCAGTCTGATCGCCCATGCCGGTTCAGGGTGTCCGGGACGACGACGGGGGTGTGACATCGCTGCGCATCGCGGTCGTCACCCCGTACACGGACCTGTACAGCGAGACCTTCGTGGCTGCGCACATACGCGGTTTGCGTCGGGTGGAACTTCTCCTCCATGGGAGCACCCTGCCGCTGTTCGTGCAGGGTGAAGGGTCGTTGCTGAGGTCCGGGGTTGCCGGGCGTCTATGCGACAGGCTTGAGGCACTTGTGCGCGGCGGCGGCCTGAACGACCTGCTCGCCCATCGCATCGCGCGCAAGCTGGTGGAGCGGAACATCCAGGTGGTGCTGGCGGAGTATGGCACCACGGCGGACCACATGGCGCCCATCTGTCGGTCCGTGGGCGTTCCGCTGGTCGCGCACTTCCATGGATTCGACGCGTTCAAGCACGCGATAATCGCCGCGCACCAGGGCTATCGAACGCTTTTCGAAGCGGTTGCCCATGTGGTAACCCCCAGTCTGAACATGGCGGAGCACCTCGTTTCCCTTGGTGCCGGTTCGGTGGGGATCGACGTCATTCCATGTGGCGTGGATCTTCACCGGTTCCCGCCTGCAGACCCCGGCTCCAGCGAACCTGTGATCCTTTCCGTGGGAAGATTCGTGCCCAAGAAGTGCATGCTGGACGCGGTGAACGCTTTTCGCATCGTCCATGACCGGCGTCCCGATGCTAGGCTGACGCTCGTTGGCGATGGCCCGGAACGGGCTGCCGCTGAGGCGCTGGTGGCGGCTTCCGGCCTGCAGGATGCCGTGACCTTCGCCGGTGTTCGCACCCACGAAGAGGTGGCAGCGTTGATGGGCCGGTCGCGGATGCTGCTGCAGGCCAGTGCCGTCGCGCCGGACGGCGATCGCGAGGGCACCCCGGTGGTGGTATTGGAAGCCATGGCGAGCGGCCTACCCGTGGTGGCCACCCGGCATGCCGGCATACCCGAGGTGGTGGAGCAGGGTGTGAGCGGTCTGCTGGTGGATGAGCATGATGTCAGTACCATGGCCGCCGGTATCATCGATCTGCTTGATCACCCGCAGCGTGCCGCGGAGATGGGTCGGGCAGGCAGGTCGGCCGTTTCGCAGCGCTTCGAACAGAAGGATGCCCTGGCCCGCCTGCAGCGACTGCTTCAGGAGGTGGTGGAGCGTGGTGGGCACTGAACCCTATCCATGTGGTTCCCCTCTTGCGGAAGGGCCCGGAAGCCTGTTCGGGATCTCCACATTTGGCTCTGGGATGGTCTTCGTCGACCATACATCGCTGCGAAAGCCGTCGCGCAGCGCTGGCCAAGCTCCGGCTCCACGCCTCGTCCGGTCGCCAGGTCCTCATCGCTCGCTTCAAAAGAGCGGATACCGGATAGGCTCAGAGTTCCCGGTGGCCTCGCGGGGTAACTTCGCCACCACCATGCGTGTCCTGTTCCTCACCCACTACGGTGAGCTCTACGGAGCCAACCGGAGCATGCTCGAGCTCTTGCTCGAGTTGCGGAGGGGAGGCGAGGTGCTGCCGCATGTGGTGCTTCCACGCGAGGGTGAGCTCGCCGCGGTGTTGCGCGAACATGCGGTTCCCACTGCGGTGATCCCGTTCGAGCCATGGATGAGCGAACGCCATTACAGCGGACGCTGGCATCATCGGTTGCTCCAGTACTGGCGGCACGAACAGCAGGCCCGGAAACGTGCGAGCGCCAACCGCCGGGCGCAGCCGGAGCTACGCTCCAAGGTTCGCGAATGGGGGATCCAGCTGCTCCATGCGAACAGTTCGGCGGTGAGCGTTGCCCACAGCCTTGCGGGTGCGAGCGGACTTCCACTCGTATGGCATGTTCGTGAAATGCCGGAAAGCCATTATCACTTCCATCTTGATGCGGGTCGTCGGGGTTACAGCCGGGCCTTGTGCGGTGCCCATCGCATCATCGCCATATCCCAGGCGGTGCGTGCCGATGTAGAGCGTTACACCGGACCTTCGGATCGGATCGCCGTGATCCATAACGGTGTGTTCCGTGAGGCCAGATACCCGGATCCGCTGGCGCATCCTCGCAGCTTCTCAATGCGACCGTTCACGTTCCTGATGGTGGGGCTCGTACATCCGTCCAAGGGCCAACTGGAGGCGGTGGAGGCACTGTCCGTGCTGGTCGCAGCCGGGCACGATGTGCGGTTGGTGGTCGCTGGTGGAGGGCGCGACAGGCGGTTGCGCGAACGCATCGTGGAGCTGGGCCTGCAGGACAGGGTGGAGCTCATGGGCTACGTGGAGGACCCGTTCCCGTTGTACGCACGTGCACAGGCGTACCTCATGTGCTCGCGCAACGAGGGCATGGGCCGCGTCACCGTGGAGGCCATGGCCAGCGGTCTTCCGGTCATCGGCCATGCGTCCGGTGGAACCCCCGAACTGATCCAGGACGGCGTTACCGGTCTGCTTTACACCGGTGACGCTTCGGAACTTGCGGACCGGATGATGCAGCTCGTTTCGGACCCGGCCTACGCGCGCAGGCTGGGTGATGAAGCGGCCCGCACCGTGCCGAACGGCTTCAGCGTGGAACGATGCGCGCTGGAGGTCCTGGATGTGTACCGGTCGGTGTTGTCCGCCGCAAAGTGACCCGGTCCATGCGCATCTCCATCATCACACCCAGCTACCAGCAGGCTCCGTACCTGGAGGAGTGCCTTCGTTCCGTGGCCGGGCAGGACCATCCGGATGTGGAGCACATCGTGGTGGATGGGGGCAGCTCGGATGGGAGCGTGGAGGTCATCCGGCACCATGCGCACGGCCTGGCCTGGTGGTGCAGTGAGCCGGACAAGGGCCAGGCGGCCGCCATCAACAAGGGAGCGGCCCGTGCCACCGGGGAGGTGTTCGGCTGGATCAACTCGGATGACCTGCTGCTGCCGGGAGCCCTCGGCCACGTGGCGTCCATTTTCGCCACGCATCCGCACGTGCAGGTGGTTACCGGAGCCCGCATCAGGTGCTTGCCGGATGGACGTGAGGAACTCCTGCCCACCGAGGACCCCGCTGATCCCCATGCCTGGTACGTGTCGCCGCAGGTGAGCCAGCAGGCCACCTTCATGCGCATGAGCACCTTTCGGAACATGCAGGGGGTGGAGGAGGGCCTTCAGTACGTGATGGACCTTGAGCTGTGGTGGCGTCTGCTGTTCCTGCACGGGTCGGAAGCGGTGCATGTCACCGACCGGCCGCTGGGCGTGTTCCGCATTCATGCGGAAAGCAAGACCAGCCTGGCGCAACCCTTGTTCGTGCGCGAGACGGCCACCCTTCTGCACGACGCCTGTTCGCGGGTGGGTGCGGTGGAGTTGGCACGCACCATCGCCACGGGGTATGATCCGGTGAAGGGGCTGCGCGTGCTGCCGGTGGAGCGATCCCACCGGGAAGTGGTGGAGGAGATGACCGTCCATTTCCTGTTGAAGTGGGACCGCGGTCTCTTCTCCCGGCAGCAATACCGCATGATGCGCCGCCTGCTTCGTGCCGCGCCGGACGTGGCGGCCCGCCTGTTGCCGGAGCGGCGTCAGCAATGGCGGGAACTGGAGCGCGCGATGCGGCTGCCGGGTTGGTACGCGCATCGTCTGCACATGGCGATCAAGCAGTGGATCCGGTGAAGGTCTCGGTGATCATACCCGTGCACAACAAGGCACCCTTCCTCTGGGAGTGCCTTGACAGCATTGCCGCACAGACACGGTTGCCCGATGAGGTGATCGCCGTGGACGATGCAAGCACCGATGAAAGTCCCGCTGTGCTTACGGCGTATGAGCACCCACTGCTCAGGGTGGTTCGGCTGGATCGCAACGTGGGTCCGGGGCTTGCCGCACAGCACGCCATGGACATGGCCACCGGTGATCTCATCGTACGCATGGACGCTGATGATGTCATGCTTCCCGGCCGCATAGCCGACCAGGTCGCCTTTCTGGAAGCCCATCCCGACGTGGACCTGTGCGGATCGGCAGCGGCCCTGTTGCATGAACCCTCCGTGTTGCGAAGGTTCCCTGAGCAGCACGAAGATGTGTGCGCCCAACTCGCGTTCAGCGTGGGTGTGTTCCAGCCCACCCTGGTCATCCGGAGGGCTGCCCTGCAGCGCACGGGCCTGCGCTACCTGCCGGAATGGCCCTA